>CAVJGP010000021.1:0-33954 GCA_963648855.1 Alistipes onderdonkii
CGTTCCACAGGTGCTCACGTACGTCCAGTACGCATCGCACCTGTGCGCCTTGCGCGCCAGAACCCGCGTTTAGATAGGGGCGGAACCTCTTCCGTTGCATAGAAAAGGCCCGGTCCTGCTCGGTGATTCGAGCGGGGCCGGGCCTTTTGAGTGGGGGCGGCTGCGGGGCCGCCCTTTCAAGTGCTTGCGTTACTCGGCGGCGGGGAGCTGAACCGTGAAGGCCCAGGCGGCGTCGGCGGTCTTGTCCACGAGCACCACGGCGGCGCCGTCATGAGCGGCCACTGCCTGGTCGAAGCCCTGGGTGAAGAGGTCGGTGCCCGTGGCGTCGAGCAGGTGGGTCTTGCCGGTGGCGTCGGTCGTGGTGAAGAGAGCGCCGTTCGTGCCCGCCACAGCCTGCGTGCTTGCGGGAAGCGCGGATGCCGTGGCATCTGCGGGCTGTGTGGCATCGGCGATCTCAGTCGCCTGCGTGGCCTCGGTGCCCTCGGTCGCCTGCGTCTCGGTGCCTGCGGCGACGAGGCCGTCGGAGCCTGCGAAGGCGTTGTTGTCGGTCACGTACGAGAAGTCGTCCACGTTTGCGGGGGCGGCACCCTCGGTGAGCTGGAAGCCCACGCCGTATGCGCTCACCGTGCCGTCGGCGGCGGCGACGTTGAGGTGCGTGCCGTTCGCCTTGGCGTCGGCCAGCTGGTCGGGAGCCAACGTTGCCACGGGCAGCGCGGTGCTGGTGGCGAGGTCGTATACGTCGACGGCGCCGGCCTGGCCGTCGGCGCCCTTCTGGATGCCGAGAGCCCAGGTCGTGCTCAGGGCACGCACCTCGTCGTACGCGCCGCTCAGCAGTTGGGCGCCCTTGCCATCGAGAAGGGCCTGCTTACCGTCGGCAGCCTGGGTTGCCACGACGAAGCCGCACTGGCCCTTGAAGTCCTTGGTGTAGACGGCCTGGGTGAGGTGGTTGCCGTCCACCACGTCGGTCAGGCCGAACTGGCCGGCCTCCTCAAAGGCGTACAGCGCCGTGCCCTCAACGAGCGCCGTGGCGTGGGCCGAGCCTGCGGCCACGAGCGTGACGCCGTTGCCCTGTGCGGGCATGGGCGCCGCGGGCAGGGGAGCGTCTGCCGCGCCGTCGGTCGCGGCCTGCTCGGTGTCGGTGGCCTGCGTGCCGTCGGTGGCCTGCGTGCCAGCCTCGGTGGCGTTCTGCTCGCCAGAAGCGGGCTCGCCCTCGGTCGTCGTGCCCTCGGTGCTCTCGTCCCAGTTCAGGCCGGCGAAGGGGTCGCTCGTGTCGGTGGTTTCTGCCCCGCTCTGCTCGCCCTCCTGCGTCGTCGCGCCATCGGCGGTCTCCGTGCCCTCGGTGCCCGTCGTGTCGGCGGCGGCGCCCTCGTCGGTGGCCGTCACCGTCACGTCCTCGCCCAACGCCGCGTCGTCGGTGCCGTCGAAGATGCTCGGGGCGTCCTGCTCGGTCGTGGTCGTCGAGGCGTCCGTGCCGCCCTCGGTCGCGGTGCTGCTCGCGGCGTCCCCGGCCGTCTCGCCGGTCGTGCTCTCGGTCGCCTCGCTCGTCGCGCCCGCGGCGTCACCCGTGTCGCTTGCCTCGCTCGTCGTGCCCGCCGCGTCCGCGCTCGCGTTGCCGCTCGTGCTCGTACTGCTCGCGGCCGCCTGCTCGGCGGCGTCGGCCAGCTGGTCGGCCATCGGGTCGGTGATGCCGGCCGCGGCGGAGGCGTTCTGCGACACGGTGGCGAGCGTCTCGGCCATGTCCTCGTACTGGTAGCCGGCGTTTGCGTAGCTGCGCGCGAGCTCCTTGAGGGCGGCGATGTCCTCCTCGCTCAGGCCCGAGTCGTTGTTGTAGGTGACCTCGGTCACGTTCACCGTGGAGTTGTCGATGACGGTGGTGGAGTTATCGATGTTGGTGACGTTCGTGGTGTTATTGGTGGTGTTGTTCGTGACGTTGGTGTTGTTCACGATGTTGTTCACCGTGGTGTCCACGATGGCGTCGATCTGCGTGCCGTCGGTCACGCCGTTCATGACGACGCTGGCCTTCACGTCGTTCACGATGAGCGTCGCCACGTCGGAGCCTACCTGGTTGGAGAGGCTCTGCGTCACCACGAGCTCCTGGGTGGCCACGTCCTTCTTCGTGGTGTCGAGCGCGGTGCCGGTGGCCGTCTCATAGGCGAGCATCACGCCCGTGAGCGCGCCCGTGCCGGAGACCTTGAAGGGGCAGATGGCGATGACGTCGGCGTTGCGCACGCCGGCCGAGGACAGGGCCGAGGCCAGCATGTCGGCCGTGACGTAGTTAAGGTTCGCAGCGCGCACATGAATGCCGCCCGAGTTGGTGGGGCAGATGAGGGCGCAGCTGTACGTGGCGTTGCCGATCTGCTCGTAGGGCACGTAGCCGTCGAGATGGGCGTGCTCGTCGGCGTTGGTCACATAGATGACCTGCGCGCCGTTCATGCTGGAGCCGAAGTAGTTGATGACGGTCTGGCGCTGCTCAGCCGTGAGGTCGGCGCCGATGGTGGCCACCACGCGAGAGTCGGCGAGGGCGGGGGACACCACGAGGGACGCCGCCATCACCGCCGCAGCAAGGGCGCTCGCGATGCGGCCGGGACGTATAGAGGGAAAGTACATGGTTGCCTCCTCGATTGTTGGACGCGCTGCGCCCAAGTATACCCGCCCTCCATCGAGAGCGAGTGAACGTACCCCGATTGGTCCAGCGCGGTACGAGTGCCTGTCCAGGAGAAACGGGCCGCAATGCTACGGCGGTGCGCAAAAGGTAGATTAATCGCAAGACATTGCAAGGTCTACAGTTTAGGCTGTAAGGCGATACGGTACAATTGTCTTACAATGCGCCTACTAAGGAGGTCAATCATGAGCTCAGTGACCGTACGAGTTGACGACTTCACGAAGAGCCGGGCGGCAAGCATCGCGGAGGACTTCGGCTTCGACCTCTCCAGCGTGCTCCGCGCCTTTATGAAGCAAATCGTGCGCGAGAACAGGATTCCGCTCGCTCTCGAGTACCCTGAACCCAACGAGGAGTCCCTTGCCTCCATCGAGGAGGCGAAGAGCATCATCGCCGCAGGCGGAAAGGGGTACTCGTCGGCCAAGGAGATGTTCGAGGCGATGGGGGTGTAACCGATGAGGCTCATCGCCCAGTTCACCTCTCCATTCAAGCGTGACACGAAGAGGCTCAAGAAGAAGCATGTCGACCTTGAACCGCTTTACGAGCTCGTCGACCTCGTCCTCCTCAACACGCCGGAATCCATCGCCGAGCTCACGCGGCACCACAACATGCATTCGCTCAAGGGCCAGTGGTCCGGAAGCAAGGAGTGCCACATCGCGAACGCGGGCGACTGGCTCGTCGTGTGGTGCGAAGGCAACGGCATGGCCGTCTTTCAGCGAACAGGTTCACACGACGAGATATTCATGCAGAAGTAGCTGGAAGGCTGACAGCCCCAGAAACACAATGACCTCGGGACATCACGATGCTTCGGGCGACATGACTTGCTGGCTGACGACAATCCTTTCTCGGCCGGGACAGTGCAGAAATCAGCGATTGCGTGTCGTCGTTCCCGTTGGGTTTCCGCCCTCATGGTTTCTTTCCTTGCGGCATGTTGGGCGCGGCGTGCGTGCGATAATCGGTCATCAGACTGAAACACACGTGTCGAAGGAGGCACCCATGCCGTCGTACGCCACCCAGCTCGAAGCCGCCCGCCAGGGAATCGTGACCCCTCAGATGGCCCATGTCGCTCAGGAGGAGCGCATCGAACCCGAGCACCTGCGCGAGCTTGTGGCCAAGGGCGAGGTGGCCATCCCGGCCAACGTGCACCACACCTGCCTCACGCCCTTCGGCATCGGCTTTGAGCTGCGCACGAAGATCAACGTGAACCTCGGCACGAGCCGTGACTGGTCCGACCTGGACATGGAGATGCAGAAGGTCGCGGACGCCGTGCACATGGGGGCGGAGTCCATCATGGACCTGTCCACCTACGGCGACACTCGCGCCTTCCGTCGCAGGCTCACGAGCGAGTGCCCCGCCATCATCGGCACGGTGCCCATCTACGACGCCGTGGTGTACTACGGCAAGGCCCTGCGCGACATCACGGCCCAGGAGTGGATCGACGTCGTGCGCATGCACGCCGAGGACGGCGTTGATTTCGTTACGCTGCACTGCGGCCTCACCCAGGCCATCGTGCGCCGCCTCAAGGTGAACCACCGCGAGATGAACATCGTGTCGCGCGGCGGCTCGCTCATGTTCGCCTGGATGGAGATGACCGGCCAGGAGAACCCCTTCTACGAGCACTTCGACGAGGTGCTCGACATCTGCCGCGCCCATGACGTGACCATCTCGCTGGGCGACTCGTGCCGCCCGGGCTGCCTGGCCGACGCCGGCGACGCCGTGCAGATCGATGAGCTCGTGAACCTGGGCGAGCTGGCCCTGCGCGCCTGGGACAAGGGCGTGCAGGTCATTATCGAGGGCCCGGGCCACGTGGCGCTCGACCAGGTGGAGGCCCAGATGAAGATGCAGCAGACCATCTGCCACAAGGCCCCCTACTACGTGCTCGGGCCGCTCGTGACCGACGTGGCCCCCGGCTACGACCACATCACCGCGGCCATCGGCGGCACGCTCGCCGCGAGCAAGGGCGCGAGCTTCCTGTGCTACGTGACGCCCGCCGAGCACCTGCGCCTGCCCGACGCCGACGACGTGCGCGAGGGCATCGTGGCCTTCAAGATCGCCGCGCACGCCGCCGACATCGCCAAGGGCCTGCCGGGCGCGCGCGAGTGGGACGACAAGATGGCCCGCGCCCGCAAGGCGCTCGACTGGGAGGCCATGTTCGACCTGGCCATCGACCCCGAGAAGGCCCGCCGCTACCGCGCCCAGGCCGCGCCCGAGGCGCCCGACACCTGCTCGATGTGCGGCAACTTCTGCGCCGTGAAGAACATGAACAACATCCTCGACGGCAAGCCCGTAGACGTCATCGGCGAGTAAGCTCGCCCCGCCGTGCCGGGCGGGCGCGCCCACCTCGGGCGGTGCCTGTCCGTGCTTGCGAGGCCGCACCCGCACCCGCACCCGCACCCCGCACCCGCACCCCGCGCCCGCGCTTTGCGCCCATCCGCGCCCGCCCCGCCCGTCCCTCTCTTCTCCTCGCTTCTGAATCTGCAACGCATTCGAAAGGCCCCCGCCATGCCGAAGAACCTCGAACTCATCCGCAGCGAAGCCGACCTCAAGGCGCGCCTGCAGCCCGTCGTCATCGGCGGCGACCTGCTCGCCTACACCTGGGTGCGCTGCTTCCACGAGACCTACGGCATCGCGCCCATCGTGCTCACGGGCCTGCCCATCAAGCAGATCGAGAAGAGCCGCCTGTGCGAGAACCGCATCGTGGCCGACATAGACCAGGGCGACAACCTCATGGACGCCCTGCGTGCGGTGGGCGCCGAGATCGCGGCGGCCGGCAAGGTGGGCCTCGTGCTCTCCTGCGCCTCGGACTGGTACGTGCGCACGCTCTCGCAGAACAAGGCAGAGCTCGAGCAGTGGTACGTGGTGCCCTACATCGACTTCCCCCTGCTCGATGAGATCACCCAGAAGGAGCGCTTCTACGCCATCTGCGAGGAGCTGGACGTGCCCTACCCCAAGACGTGGGTGTACGACTGCTCCGACACCCACGCGCGCATCCCGGTGGAGGACTTCACCTACCCGCTCATCGCCAAGCCCTCCAACTCGGCGCGCTACCACTACGCCAACATCCCCAACCAGAAGAAGGTCTACACCATCGAGCGCCCCGAAGAGCTCACGCAGCTCTTCAGCGACCTGCAGGCGAGTCCCTACGACAAGGAGCTCATCGTGCAGGACCTCATCCCCGGCGCCGACGACGGGCTGCGCACCATCACGTGCTTCTCCGACAAGAACGGCGACGTGCGCGCGTGGTCCACGGGCCGCGTGCTTCTTGAGGACCATGTGCCCACGGCCATCGGCAACCCTGTGTGCATCATGCTCGACCGCAACGATGAGATCGCCTCCCAGGCCGCGAAGTTCCTCAAGCACGTGGGCTACCGGGGCTTCTCCAACTTCGACGTGAAGTACGACCCGCGCGACGGGTCGTACCGCTTCTTCGAGATCAACACGCGCCCCGGCCGCAACACTATATATATGCAGATCGGCGGCGCGAACATCGTGAGGCTCTTCGTGGACGAGTTCGTGCTCGGCGTGCCCACCCAGGAGCGCGTGGCCTGCGACGAGGGCCTCTTCTCCGTGGTGCCGCCTTATGTGGTGCGCCGCTCCGTGGCCGATGAGAAAGCCTGTGCCCACGCCCTGAGCCTCTTCAAGCAGGGCCGCGCCCTCAACCCGTCGTTCTACAAGGCCGACACCGCCTCGCACAACCTGTGGGCGCGCATCCAGTACTACAACCAGATTCGCAAGTTCAAGCGCTGGATGTGGGACGTGCAGAAGGCGCGCGGCTAGCCGATGGAGGTAGGTGCCTCTGGCCTCAGCATCGCCGAGCAGGTGGCGCTCGTCCCCACCGAGCCGGGGTGCTACATCTGGAAGGGCGAGGGCGGCAAGGTCCTCTACGTGGGCAAGGCCAAGAACCTGCGCTCCCGCATGCGCCAGTACGTGACGCTGCAGGACGGCCGGTTCAAGATCCCCCTGCTCATGGAGCAGGTCCGCAGCTTCGACTACATCGTGGTGGGAAGCGAGCACGAGGCCCTCGTGCTTGAGATGAACCTCATCCGCCAGTACGACCCGCCCTTCAACGTGGACTTCCGCGACGACAAGAGCTACCCCTACATCGCCCTCACCGCAGGCGACGTGTACCCGGCCATCAAGTTCACGCGCGAGAAGCACCGTCCCGACACGCGCTATTTCGGCCCGTACACCAACTCCCGCGCCGCGCGCGAGACCATCGACATGTGCCGCAAGGTGGTGCCCGTGTGCACCGCCACCTGCCCGGAGTGGCGCCGCGTGAAGCGCTTGCTCGACGCCCACCCCGACCAGGTGGCCGCGGCGCCTCTGCTCATCGCCCAGAAGGGCCGGCCGTGCTTCGACTCCAGCGTGGGCCTGGGGCCGGGCGTGTGCGCGGGCCTCATCAGCGAGGCCGAGTACAAGCAGCGAAACGTGGCCGCCGTGGAGCGCTTCCTGTCGGGTCACCACGCCGAGTTCGAGGACGCCCTCACGCAGGAGATGCGCGACGCCGCCGCCGAGCTCGACTTCGAGAAGGCCGCGCGCTGCCGTGACAGGCTCTCGGCGCTCAAGCACGTGGGCCAGCGCCAGCAGGTGGTGTTCCCCGGCTCCATCGATATGGACGTGGTGGGCTTCTACCGCGAGGAGACTATCGCCGGCGTGCAGGTGTTCGCCGTGCGCGAGGGCCGCACGCGCCGCAGCTGCGAGTTCGTGCTCGACAAGGGGCTGGACGTGGGGGAGGACGAGCTGGTCGCGGGCTTTCTCAAGCGCTACTACTCCAGCGGCGCCGACGTGCCCGACGAGGTGTGCGTCCCCTGCGAGCTTGCCGACGCCGAGCTTCTGGAGGGGTGGCTCTCGCAGGACAGGCCCCGCAAGGTGTCTATCCACGTGCCCAAGCGCGGCGAGAAGAAGAAGCTGCTCGACCTGGCGCAGACCAACGCTCACCACATCATCATGCGCTTCATGGTGCGCACGAGCTACGCAGACCAGCGCACCAACGACGCGCTGCTCCAGCTTGAGAGCGCCCTTGCCCTGCCCGCGCCGCCCATGCGCATCGAGTGCTTCGACATCTCCACCATCCACGGGCGCTTCAACGTGGCCTCGATGGTGGTGTTCACCAACGGCAAGGCCGACAAGGACCAGTACCGCAGGTTCAAGATCCGCCAGGACTTCGGCGAGGCCAACGATTTCGAGAGCATGCGCGAGGTGCTGGGACGTCGCTACTCGCCCGAGCGCATGGCCGACGAGCGCTTTGGCTCCCGCCCCGACCTGCTCATCGTGGACGGCGGAAAACCCCAGCTCACGGCTGCCGTTGAGCAGCTGGCCGAGCTGGGGCTCGACATCCCGGTGGCGGGCCTTGCCAAGTCCGACGAGGAGCTGTTCGTGCCCTGGGCCGACGACGGCCCCGTGGTGCTGCCGAGCGGCTCGGCGTCGCTCTACCTGGTGAAGCAGGTGCGCGACGAGTCGCACCGCTTCGCCATCACCTTCCACCGCGAGCTGCGCGACAAGGCGATGACGGTGGGCATCCTCGACGAGGTGGAGGGCGTGGGCCCCAAGCGCAAGAAGGCCCTCATGAAGGCGTTCGGCTCGATGAAGCGCCTGCGCGCGGCCTCGCTGGAGGATATCGCCGCCGTGCCCGGCGTGCCCGCCGAGGTGGCGCAGGCCGTGTGGGACACCCTGCGCGCCTGGGAGCGCCAGCGCGACCAGGTGGCCGAGGACGGCGGCGTCGAGGCGCTCGACTAGCGGCGGGCGAGGGGAGCGAGCCTGCCGGGGGCGCGGGGGGGCGACCCCGCGGGCACCGGCGAGCGCTCGGGCGCCGCATGCCGCCCACAAACGCAAAGGGCGCGAGGGGTCGCGCGGCCTTCATGGCCCGGCGACCCCTCGCGCCCTTGTTGCATGCGTTCCGGCTTGCGCTACGCCTGCTCGCCAGCGCCCTCTTCCTGGGTGCCCTCGGCCTGCGCCTCGCCCGTCTCCTGCGCCGCCTGCTCGGCGAGCACGACGGTGCAGCTCGCATCCGCACTCACCGCGCCCTCCTGCGTCAGGCCCGCCACGCCTGCGGCCTCTACCTGCGCAAGCGCCGTGTTGCCGCTCACGTCGAGGTGCTCCAGGCGCGTGTTGGCGCGCACGTCGAGCGTGCCGGAGAGGTTGCAGCCCGAGAGGTTCGCCGTGGTGAGGCGCGCCAGGCTCGACAGGTCGACGCTTGCGAGCTGCGGGTTGTTCGACAGGTCGAGCGTGGCCATGCGCGCGCACCCGCTCACGTCCACGCTCTCAAGCGCGCAGCCCGAGGCGCGCAGCGTGGTGAGGCTCTTGGGCAGGCACGACGCGTTGAGGCTCGTGACCTGCGTGCCCGACACGTCCAGCTCGGTGAGGTTCTCGAACCACTCGAGGCCCTCGAGGCTAGTCGCGGTCGAGTCGCTCACCACGAGGGTGTACACCGCCTGGCGCTCGCGGGCCGACAGCGCCCCGTCGTGGTCGGAGTCGGCGCGCTCAAGGGCGGCGCACAGGCCCTCGTCGGGGAAGAACGTGCTGGCCAGGGGCAAGGTGATCTCCTGGCCCTCGTCGGTGTTGAGGCGCTGCATCTTGGGGCAGCCCGACAGGTCGAGCCTGGCCAGGGAGTTGCCCGCCGTGTCCAGCTCGGTGAGGCTCTCGCAGTCGCGCAGGTCGAGCGTCTGCATGGCGTTGTCGTGCACGTCGAGCTTCTGCAGGTCGTACAGGCCCGTCAGGTCGAGCGACTCGATGCCGTTGCTCGACAGGTCCAGCTCCACGAGGGTGGTGCAGCCGCTCACGTCGGCCGCCTTGAGGATGTTGCCGCTCGCGTCGAGCTTCTCCAGGTGGGCGAAGGTCGAGATGCCCGTGAGGTCGGCTATCCCCAGGCCCGAAAGGTCGAGCTCGGTCACGTGCGAGGCCTCCTCGGGGGAGATGCGCCCGTTGCCGTCCTCGTCGCAGGCTGCAACGGCGCTGCGCAGGGCCTCGTCGGGGAACACCGCCGCGTCGATGGCCACGCCGTTGGGCACCACGTAGGCGAAGTGGTAGGCCAGGGCGCCCGCCCCGAGCAGGGCCGCCACGCCCAGGGTGGCCAGGCCCGCCACCACGCGCTTCGACACGTGGTGCTCCTGGGGCTCGGGGGGCTTGGTGGTCACATCGGGCAGGCCCCACGAGGCGCGCACCTGCCGCGCCGCCCCTCCGAAGCAGGCGATGCGGGTGGGGTCGTCGAGGACATATGCCCCCGTCTTGTCGGATTCTTTGGACTTTCGAGCCATGCCCTGCCGTCACTTCCCTCGCGCTATACTGAATGCGGCTTTGGGGCCGCTGGTAAAAGGCCCTGACAGTTTACTACGTTGACGTTGCAGCTGCCCGCAAGGTCGCTTCCCTTCACAAGCGCCCGAGCCCGGCTGCCCCAGACGAAGGGCCGGGGATGTCCGCACCTCAGGTAGTCGTGATAACCGGAATGTCGGGCGCGGGCCGTACGGAGGCCCTGCATGCCCTTGAGGACGCCGGCTTCTACTGTATAGACAACCTTCCGCCCACCATGCTCCTGCCGCTGGTGGAGCAGTCGGGCCTGCACCTCGATGCGAACAGCCGTCTGGCCGTGGTGTGCGACCTGCGCTCGCGCGACCTGTTCGACACCCTCTGCGGCGAGCTCGACCGCCTGCGCGAGCGCGGCATCGCCTGCAGCGTGGTGTTCCTCGACGCCGCCGACGACACCCTGCGCCGCCGCTACAACTCGCTGCGCCGCCGCCACCCCATGGCGGAGGGCGACTGCACCGTGGGCGAGGCCATCGAGCGCGAGCGCGAGCGGCTCTCGGTGGTGCGCGAGCGCGCCAACATGGTGGTGGACACCTCCTCCATGCGCGCCCGCGACCTGCGCGCCCTGCTCGTGGAGGAGTTCTCGCGCGAGCCCGCCGCCCAGTCGCTCAACGTGTCCGTCTTCTCGTTCGGCTTCAAGTACGGGGTGCCGCTCGACGCCGACATCGTCATCGACGTGCGCTTCCTGCCCAACCCCTACTACGACCCCACCATGGCCGAGCTCACCGGTCTGGACGCCCCCGTGCGCGACTTCGTGATGGGCCGCCCCGAGACGCAGGCCTTCCTCACCGCCTGGTTCAACCTGCTCGACGTGGCCATGCCCGGCTATGTGGCCGAGGGCAAGAAGCACCTGGCCATCGCGGTGGGCTGCACCGGCGGCCAGCACCGCAGCGTCGCCCTGGCCGAGGCCACGGCGGCCCACCTCAAGGAGCAGGGCTATCGCGTGAGCGTGGGTCATCGCGACCTGCCGCGCCACAAGAAGGCGTAGCGCCATGGCCGCGCATCCCGCCCCCGGCCAGGTGAGGGCCGTCTCCATCGGAGGCGGCACCGGCCAGCCCAACGCAATCCGCGCCCTGCACAGCGCCGGCTGCTTCGTGACGGCCGTGGTGGCCATGGCCGACGACGGCGGCTCCACCGGCGTCATCCGCTCCGAGATGGGCATCGTGCCTCCCGGCGACATCCGCAAGTGCCTCGTTGCCATGGCGGCCGACCCCAAGGGCCCCATGGCCCGCGCCTTCGAGCACCGCTTCTCCTTCGCCGACAACCACGCCCTGGGCAACCTGCTTCTTGCCTCGCTCACGGCCGAGACGGGCTCCTTCGGCGAGGCCGTGGAGCTGTGCGGCGAGATGCTCGGCTGCCATGGGCGCGTCTGCCCCTCCACCATGGAGAACGTGGTGCTGTGCGGACGCTCCCGCGACGGCATGGAGTTTCGCGGCGAGGCCACGCTGGGGTCGGGCCCGTGCGCGCTCTCGCAGGTGTGGCTCTCGCCGCGCGAGCCGCACGCCAACGGGCCTGCCGTGCGCGCCATCCTCGAGGCCGACCTCGTGGTGCTCGGCCCGGGGTCGCTCTTCACCTCCGTCATCCCGAACATCCTGGTGCCGGGCATCATGGATGCTCTGCGCGCCACCGCCGCCCCCAAGGTGTACGTATGTTCCATGGCCGACATGCAGGGCGAGACCTGGGGCCTGAGCGCCGAGGAGTACGTGGACGCCCTGCTGCAGCACGGCATGGAGGGCTGCCTGGACGCGGTGCTTCTCCACCGCCCCTCGCAGGCGGGCACGGGCCTGGCCACGCGCCACTTCCACGCCGTCACGCACGAGGGGGCCCTGGCCGCCTCGTCCCAGCCCGGCTACCTGCGCCCCGTCCCCTTGAGCGAGGAGTCGCTCGCGCGCATCGAGGCGCGCGTGCCTCTCGTGGTGGTGCGCGACTTCTCCGACGCCCGGCATCCCACCTGGCACGACCTGGGCAAGCTCCAGCTTGCCTTCCAGGGGGTGCTTGACTCGTGTCGTTCACGGCAGAGGTAAAGGACGAGCTGTCGCGCGTCACCTGCAGCCCCGAGGCGCAGCTGGCCGAGCTCGCGGCCCTCGTGCGCATCTGCGGTACGCTGTCGCTGTCCGGCTCGCGGCGCTTCCGCCTGACCCTCACAACCGAGACGGGCTCCGTGGCGCGCGTGCTCTACACCCTTCTGGGAGGCCCGCGCCCCCTGGAGTGCCAGCTCACCGTGAGGCGCTCCGTGCTGCATAAGACGCGCAACTACCTCATCAGCGTGCCCGACCAGGAGGGCCTGGAGGAGGCGCTCGTGGAGATGGGCGTGCTCACCGAGCACCTCACTTTGGCCCGCGACATCCCCGAGGACCTCGTGCGCGACGACGCCTGCGCCTTCGCCTACCTGCGCGGCGCCTTTTTGGCGGGCGGGTTCGTGTCGGAGCCGCACACGGCCGACGCGCACATGGAGGTGGTGGCGCAGACGCTCAGCATCGCCGACGGCATCGCCTCGATGTTCGAGCGCGTGGGCCTGCAGGCGCGCGTGGGCAAGAGGCGCGGGTCGTTCGTCATCTACCACAAGGCGGCCGACGGCATCCAGGAGATGCTCGCCGCCCTGGGGGCACCGCGCTGCGCCCTCAAGATGGCCCAGGTGCGCGCGGTGCGCTCGGCCCGCAACGACGCGAACCGCCTGGTAAACGCCGAGCTCGCCAACCAGCGCAAGGCGGCCGAGGCGGCCGGGAGCCAGACGCTGCTCGTGGAGCAGGTCATCGCCGAGGTGGGCTACGAGCGCCTGCCGCGCGCCCTGCGCGACTTCTGCGACCTGCGCCTGGCCCACGCGGACCTGTCGCTGCGCGAGCTGGGCAACGCCGCCGACCCGCCGCTGTCAAAGTCGGCCGTCGCACACCGCGTGCGCCGTCTGCAGCAGCTACTCGCCGAGCAACGGGCGAACGGCGAGGAGTGAGCGGCAAGAACGTTTACAATCCCGTAACTAACCAATCGGTCTTTTGGGCCCGAGGGGCCCAGACGAAGGAGGATCATCGAATGACGGTCAGAATCGGTATCAACGGCTTCGGTCGCATCGGACGCGTGGCATTCCGCGCAGCCCTCGACGATCCCGATATCGAGGTCGTGGCCATCAACGACCTGGGCAAGACCCAGGCCATGGCCCAGCTCGTCCGCCGCGACTCCGTCCACGGCAAGCTCGCCCATACCCTCGAGGTCGACGGCATGGACTTCATCGTCGACGGCGAGAAGCGCGTGAAGGGCCTCTCGGCCCGCGAGCCCAAGGCGATTCCCGCCCTTCCCTGGGGCGACCTTGGCGTCGACGTGGTGCTCGACTGCACCGGCAAGTTCCGCAGCGCCCCCGAGCTGCGCCGCCACATCGAGTGCGGCGCCAAGAAGGTCGTGCTCTCGGCTCCCGCCAAGGGCGAGATCGACGGCACCTTCGTGGTGGGCGTCAACGACGACCAGTACGACCCCGCCACGATGGACATCGTGTCCAACGCCTCGTGCACCACAAACTGCCTGGCCCCTGTGGCCAAGGTGCTCGTGGACAGCTTCGGCATCAAGCGCGGCTTCATGACCACCGTCCACTCGTTCACCACCGACCAGCGCCTGCTCGACAACTCGCACTCCGACCTGCGTCGCGCCCGCGGCGCCGCCCAGTCCATCGTGCCCACCACCACCGGCGCGGCCAAGGCCCTGGGCCTGGTCATCCCCGAGCTCAAGGGCAAGCTCGACGGCTTCTCCGCCCGCGTTCCCACCCCCGACGGCTCGATGGTGGACCTCGTGGCCGAGCTTGAGCGCCCCGTGACCATCGAGGAGGTCAACGCCGCCATGAAGCAGGCCGCCGAGGGCGAGCTCAAGGGCATCCTGGCCTACTCCGAGGAGCCGCTCGTGTCCATCGACGTGGTGGGCGAGAAGTGCTCGAGCCTCTTCGACGCGGGCTGCACCATGGTCCTGGGCGGCCAGGGCGACCTCGTGAAGGTCGTCTCCTGGTACGACAACGAGATGGGCTACTCCTGCCGCCTGCTCGACCTGGCGAAGATCGTCGCCACCCGCTAACCGCAAGGCCTGCGAGCTTTGAAAGCGTTACACGCAAACAACCACAGGGCCTTCGCATAAGGCCTTCCCGCCAGCGCCGCCTGCGGGTCTTTCGGGACTCGCAGGCGGCGTTTCGTCTGAACGGCATGGCGAGCGACGGCGTGCCCGGCGCCATGCGGTACAATCCCTGAGCCTATCGTCGCGCCCCCATGGGCGCACACGGAAACGAATCGAGGAAGCATGTCTCACAAGCGCAGCGTCGCCGACGCAGATGTGGCCGGCAAGCGCGTCATCGTCCGCGTGGACTTCAACGTGCCCGTCAAAGACGGCGTCGTGGGCGACGACACCCGCATCCGTGCGGCCCTGCCCACCATCGAGCTTCTCCGCTCCAAGGGCGCCCGCGTGGTGTGCATGAGCCACCTGGGCCGCCCCTCCGGCACCGGCTTCGAGGCCGACTTCTCCATGGAGCCCGTCGCGGCCCGCTTCTCCGAGCTGCTCGGCGCCCCCGTCGCCTACGTGCGCGACGTCTGCGGCGAGGAGGCCCTCGCCGCCTCCCAGGCCCTTGAGGACGGCCAGGTCCTGCTCGTTGAGAACCTGCGCTTCGAGAAGGGCGAGAAGAAGAACGACCCCGAGTTCGCCGCCCAGCTCGCCAAGCTCGGCGACGTCTACGTCAACGACGCCTTCGGTGCGGCCCACCGCGCCCACGCCTCCACCGCCGGCGTGGCCGCCTACCTTCCCGCCTACGCGGGCCTGCTGCTCGCCAAGGAGGTCGACACCATCACGGGCATGCTCGAGGAGCCCGCGCGTCCCTTCGTGGCCGTCCTGGGCGGCTCGAAGGTCTCCGACAAGATCGGCGTGATCGACGCCCTCTCCGAGAAGGTGGACGTGCTTCTCATCGGCGGCGGCATGTGCTTCACCTTCATGCGCGCCCAGGGCCTGTCCATCGGCACCTCGCTCGTGGAGCCCGACTGGGTGGAGCGCGCCGGCGAGATGCTCGCCAAGGCCTCCGAGCGCGGCTGCCGCATCGTGCTGCCCAGCGACTACGTGGTGGCCGACAAGTTCGCCGCCGACGCCGCCACGCAGGTGGTGGACGCCGCGAACATCCCCGACGGCTGGATGGGCCTGGACATCGGCCCGCGCTCCTGCGAGGAGTACGCCCGCGAGCTTGCCGGCGCCAAGACGGTCTTCTGGAACGGCCCCATGGGCGTCTTCGAGATGGATGCCTTCGCCGCCGGCACCAAGGCCGTGGGCGAGGCCATCGCGGCCAACGAGGCCTGCACCTCCGTGGTGGGCGGCGGCGACTCGGCCGCAGCCGTCAAGAAGTTCGACCTCGCGGCGGGCATGACCTTCATCTCCACGGGCGGCGGCGCCTCCATGGAGCTCGTCGAGGGCAAGGTGCTGCCCGGCGTGGAGGCGATTCCTGATGCCGATTAGCCTCAAGCGCCCCCAGGCAGGCGGGCGCAAGGTGCTCGTCGCCGGCAACTGGAAGATGAACAAGACCTACGGCGAGGCCGTCCAGCTGGCCCAGCTCGTGAGCGACCGCCTCAAGCGCGGCTGGAAGGACGACGTCGAGGTCGTGCTCTGCCCGCCGGCCACGGCCCTGCGCGGCGTGAGCAACGTCTTCGCCTTCGACAAGTCCTACGCCAAGGTGGGCGGCCAGGACTGCTCTGCGCACGACTCCGGCGCGTACACGGGCGACATCAGCGCCCCCATGCTGGCCGACCTCGACTGCGCCTGGTGCATCGTGGGCCACTCCGAGCGCCGCGCCGGCCACGGCGAGACGAGCGAGCAGGTGGCGGCCAAGTGCGCCGCGCTCATCCGCGCAGGCATCGCGCCCATGGTGTGCGTCGGCGAGCCCGAGAGCGTCTACGACGCGGGCAACACGGCCGAGTACGTGTCCGAGCAGGTGCGTTCCTCGCTGGCCGGGCTCGACCTGGCCGGCCGCGACTTCGCCGTGGCCTACGAGCCCGTGTGGGCCATCGGCACGGGCAAGGTCCCCACGCCCGAGGTCGTGCAGGGCGTGGCCGCCCAGATCCGCGCCGCCGTGGCCCAGACCCTGGGCGCCGAGTGCGCCCAGCGCTGCCACGTGCTTTACGGCGGCTCGGTGAAGTCGGGCAACGCCGCGCTCTTCTGCGCGTGCGACGACGTGGACGGCGTGCTCGTGGGCGGCGACTCGCTCGACGCCGACAAGTTCGTCGCGATCATCGAGGCGGTGCTGCATGAATAGGCTCCCGGCGCTTCTCGTCATCATGGACGGCCTGGGCTGGGCCGAGCCCAGCGAGGCCAACGCGGTGAGCCTGGCGGCCACCCCCAACCTTGACGCCCTCATGGCCACGTACCCCTGGCGCACCATCGAGGCGTCGGGCGAGGCCGTGGGCCTGCCCGCCGGCCAGATGGGCAACTCCGAGGTGGGCCACCTCAACATCGGCGCGGGCCGCGTGGTGATGCAGGAGCTCATGCGCCTGAACCATGCGGTGAGCTCGGGGGAGTTCTTCTCCAACGAGGTGCTCGTCGAGGCCTGCCAGAAGGTGGCCAAGGCCGGCTCCACCCTGCATGTGATGGGCCTGCTCTCCGACGGCGGCGTGCACTCCCACATCGACCACTGCCTGGCGCTTCTGGAGCTTGCCGCCAAGCAGGGCGTGAAGCGCGTCCGCGTGCACGCCTTCCTCGACGGCCGCGACGTGGCGCCCGGCACCGGCCTGGGCTACGTGGACAAGCTTGCCGCCGCGTGCGCCAACATCTCCGAGCGCAGCGCGTGCGACTGCCGCATCGGCAGCGTGTCGGGGCGCTACTACGCCATGGACCGCGACAACCGCTGGGACCGCGTGAAGCGCGCCTGGGACGCCATCGTGCTGGGCCGGGGCACCGCGCTCATGCCTGCCCACCAGGGCGTTCAGGCTAGCTACGACGCCGACGTCCTCGACGAGTTCGTGGTGCCCTTCGCTTGCGAGGACACCGGCGTGGTGGACAACGACGCCGTGGTGTTCTTCAACTTCCGCCCCGACCGCGCCCGCGAGCTGTCGCGCGCCTTCACGCAGCGCGACTTCGAGGGCTTCGACAGGGGCCGCGCCCCCCGCGTGACGTTCGTCACCATGACGGAGTACGACCCCACGCTCGACGTTCAGGTGGCCTTCCCCAAGGAGAACCCCACCAACGTCCTGGCCGACGTGGTGGCCGCAGCGGGCCTGCGCCAGCTCCACACCGCCGAGACGGAGAAGTACGCCCATGTGACGTTCTTCATCAACGGTGGCGTCGAGCAGGAGAAGCCCGGCGAGGAGCGCGTCCTGGTGGCCTCGCCCAAGGTGGCCACCTACGACCTGCAGCCCGAGATGAGCGCCCCAGAGGTCTCCGACAAGCTTGCGGCCGCCATCCGCGCCGACGAGGCCGACGTGTACGTGGTGAACTTCGCCAACCCCGACATGGTGGGCCACACGGGCAGCGTCCCGGCGGCCATCCGCGCCGTGGAGGCCACCGATGCGGCCGTGGGCAAGGTGGTGGACGCGGTGCGCGAGAAGGGCGGCTTCGCCATCATCATCGCCGACCACGGCAACTGCGACTGCATGTTCAAGGTTGACGAGCAGGGCCAGCGCCATCCCGTCACCTCGCACACCTGCGCGCCCGTGCCCTTCATCGTGGTGGCCGACGGTGTGGACGTGCGCCGCGACTGCCCGGGGGCCCTCTGCGATGTGGCTCCCTCACTCATCGAACTTGTAGGATTGGAGAAACCGCAGAGCTGGACGGGAACGAGCCTTATCGTCCGCAAGGATTCCTGATACAATTACCCGTCGTTTAGTCTCGTGTGATTCAACGTTCTTGAGGAGCTTGCCTTGAACCCTCTGCTTATCGCGCTCGTCGTCGTCTGGTTCCTGTCCGGCCTGGGCCTGGTGGCTTTCATCCTCATGCACTCCGGCAAGGGCACCGGCGTCTCCGAGATGATCGCCGGCTCCATGTACTCCAACATGGGCGGTACGGGCACGGTCGAGAAGAACCTCGACAAGCTCACCATCATCTGCGCGGTCATCTTCGTGGCCTGCCTGTTCGTGTTCATGATCTTCTTCCCCCAGGGAAGCGTGTCGGCCGCGTAAGGGCTGGTTTCAGAAGTGACTTCAGAGGTGTCGGCGCCACGCGCGTCGGCACCTCTTTTCGTATCTGAGGAGGATCCGATGCGAACGGGCAGGCAGCAGGCGGGATGGCGCTGGGGGAGCGAGCTGGGGGAGGGTGCGCCCACCTCGCGGCGGGAGACGCGACTGCAGACGCGCCGGGAGTTCCTGGCCGGTGCCGCCGTTGCGGTCGGGGGCGCTGCGCTCATGGGCGGGTGCAGCATCGACGGCGTCCTGCCCGAGCCCTTCTCGTCGCTTGCGAGCGGGTCGGGCAAGTCGGCCATCGACAACGCGGTGACGCAGGCCCAGGTGGAGCGCGTGCTCGACGGCGGCACCCTCGTCTGCCAGACGGCGGGCATCTCCGCGCTGCACCCCCACGCCGTCTGGGGCTACTGGGAGCGTTTGGCGTGCCGCTGCGTGTTTGACGCGCTCACCGAGTACGACTTCTCGCAGATGAAGCTTGTGGGCAAGGCCGCGACGAGCTGGGAGGTGGACAGCTCGATGTGCCGGTTCCTCTTCCATCTGCGCGAGGGCGTGACCTTCCACAACGGCGAGACGGTGACGGCCCGGAACTTCGCGATGGCCTGGAACGTTCTGGCCGCCGCCCAGGACGAGACCGGCGCACGGCTTGGTTCGTGCCTGTCCATGGTGGGCGGCTTTGCGCAGGTGCGCCAGGGCCAGGAAGGTGCCGAGCTCGACCTTGAGTGGCCCGACGACTACACGCTCGTCGTGAACCTCGACCATCCCTTTGCCGACTTTCCCTACATCGCCTCGATGCCCCAGCTGGCGCCCCTGCCCATGCGCGCGTTTGAGCCAGACGCGCGCTTCGCCGCCCGTCCCAGCGGAAACGGGGCGTTCTGCCTGGTTGGCGACGTGAGTGCGGATGGATCTGTGAGCCTTGCGGCCAACACGACTTACTGGGGCTCGGAGCCCCATGTGGACGCCGTCGAGTTTCGGCCAAGCGACGACTTCGAGGGCGACTGCGCCGGGCTTGTCGGCGGCCCCTACGACCTCGTGTACGTGCCTGTGGAGCGTGCGGCGCAGATGGAGCAGGACTTTGGCGGCCCGGCGAAGGACGGCACCCTCAACCCCGGCAACCAGACGTGCGCCTCGGGCCTGAGCGTGGTGAGCCTGCTTGTGGCTAACTGCGCCTCGCAGGCCCTGTCAGACGCCGCGGCCCGCCAGGCCGTGGCCTGGGCGCTCGACGCCGCCAAGCTCGCGCGCAAGGTGGGCCTGGACGCGAGCGTGGCGGCCGACAGCCCGCTTGTGCCCTCGAACCTTGCCTACGAGCCCGGGGTGTGGACGTCGGGCCTGGACGGCACGGCATGCGCCCAGACGGTGGCGGACACCTGGGCGGGGGCGCAGAACGTCGCCTCGCTCGTGCTCCTGTGCGACCCGTGCGTCCTGCCCGAGCTCGGCTCAGCGGTGGCCGCTCAGCTCAAGGGCGTCGGCATTCCCGTCACGGTCGTGACGCCGGCGTGGTCTGAGTACGCGTCTCGCTTGCGCTCGGGCGACTTCGACCTGGCGGTCGTGGCGCACAGGCCTCGCAACGACGCAGCGGCCATGGAGCTCTTCAGCCTCTTCTATTCACAAGGTGACCAAAACTTTTCCCGCTATGCCAACGATGAGGTGGACGAGGCGCTCGTGCAGGCCTGCCAGATAAGCGACGAGGCGAGCCGACTGGATGCTCTGAGGGAGGTCGTGCGCACGATTGCCCAGGATAAGCCGGTAATTCCGCTCGTGTACGCCGCAGGCGGCGTGGCTGTCTCGGACCGCGTGAACGCCCTTTCGGTGGGTGCTGACCTGTTTCCCGCCTTCGCCTCGTGCTGGCTTTCGGCCTAGCAAATGTGTAGGCGATATGAAGAAGCGGCCATTTACGCGTTTCCGGGCCGTTGTGCTTGCAAAGGGCGGCTTTTTCCTCTATAGTTCTTTCTCGCGTTGCAAGTCGGAGTGGCGGAATAGGCAGACGCGCTAGCTTGAGGTGCTAGTGACCTTTACGGTCTTGCGGGTTCAAGTCCCGCCTCCGACACCATGAATTCTTAAAGAGCCCCGCAAGGGGCTCTTTTCGTTTATGTCCTAGTTTTGCCTACCTTGGACACGAGGAGGAGCGCATGCCCGCAGCCGATGTCGCCCACCTTACCGAGCAGCTTGCCGACTGTCGCCGACGCCTCAGCGCCGTGCTGCATCTTCTGCGCCACACCGCCAGCTTCGGCCTCGATGCCGACGAGACGTGCGACCAGATAGCCGACGAGCTGGCGCAGGCGCTTCTGGCCGACGCGGCCATCTTCTACCTCGTGGCCGACAAGGGCTTCGTGCCCTTCGGCGTCTCCGAGACCTTCCGGGGCGTCGCCGAGCAGTTCGGCCACAGCCCCTCCTCGCCGGGCATTCCCCCCATCGTGTCGCGCGCGCGGCAGACCATGTCGTTCGAGGTGCTTGAGCCGCCCGCCAGCTTGCAGGACCCCTGCATCATGCGCGACGCCTCCGGCACGCGCTACAAGGCGCGCACCATCCTGGGCACCTCGTGCACCTTCCTCGTGGGCGCCCCCGTGTACTCGGGCGACCGCGTGGCCGCCGTCCTCGTCTTCGGCTGGAAGCGCCCCCACGAGCTCGACGCCGAGGAGCGCGACATCCTCCAGGTGCTCTCCGAGACGCTTTCCTTCGGCATATCCTCGGCATTCAGCCAGGTGTGCCTGGAGCACTCAAACGACCTCAAAGACGCGCTTATCGCCATCCACGACGTTGTGTCGCAAAACGACGAGCTCTGCCGTTCTGTGGCGCTTGAGGTGGCCGAGACCATAGCCTGCGCCATGCCTGCCCGCGTGCTGCTGCTGGAGGAGGGCTCAGACGACGAGGGGTGCCAGATCACGCCCTTGGAGCCCGGCCACGGCACTGACGAGCCCCTGCAGACCAACATGCGCTTTGAGCAGGTCGTGGGGGAGGGCGAGGATATCCGCCCCATCGGCCGCTCCAGCGACGTGGGCATGTGGGTGGCCCGCCACACCGACCTCAACTCCGGTTTCGTGGTGCCCATCGCCGACAAGGACGTGTGCGGCCAGGGGCGCTTCGCGCTGCTCGTGCTGCGCGGCATGTTCGACGTCCCCTTCGATTTCCTTGACGAGGAGTTCCTGCGCGACGTGTCCCACGAGGTGGCCCGCATCGTCACCACCGAGCGCATCCACGCCAGCGAGGCGCAGATCGCCCACGCCCTGCAGGTGGGTCTGCGCAACGAGATCCCCCAGGTGAACGGCATCTCCACGGCGTCGCTCTACGTCTCGGCCACCGAGGCGGCCGTCGTGGGCGGCGACTTCTTCGACCTGCACCAGCTCGACGACGAGCGCTTCGTGGTGGTGATGGGCGACGTGTCGGGCAAGGGCGTGGAGGCCGCCGTGGTGGCGTCCATGGCCAAGACCGGCCTTGCCGCCTACGCCTGGGACAAGGCCGAGCCCGACGAGATGGTGGACGCGCTCAACAGCCTGTTCCTGAGCTTCTCGCGCGTCGAGACCTTCGCCACCATGTGCGTGGTGATGGTGGACCTGGCGAGCCAAAGCGCTAAGTACTGCAGCGCCGGCCACCCCCCGGCGATGCTCGTGCACGGCCCTGACACAGCCAACCCCTCCATGGAGCTGCTCACCGTGCAGTCGCCCGTGGTGGGCGCCTTCGAGGGGATGCGCTACGTATCGGGCAGCTTCACGTTCGACCTGGGCGACGTGCTCTTCCTCTACACCGACGGCACCACCGAGGCACGCAGCCCCTCCGGTGGCTTCTTCGGCGAGGGGAGCCTGCGCGACGCGCTGCTGCGCGCCTGCCGCTTCGGCCTGGACGACATTCCCCGGCGCGTCCTCAAAGAGGTGGAGGACTTCGCCGGCGGCGACACCCACGACGACATCGCCATGCTCGCCGTGCGCTTCGACGGCCTCCTGTAGTGCCCGGGGCGGCCTGGGGGTGTCTCGGGGCCGCAGGTTGATTGAGTGCGCGGCGATTGGGGAACAAGACCGAGAGTCCGTATGGCCGGCCGCGAGGGAGGTGCGATGCTTGTCGATAAGGGTTCGCTCGTCATCTCCTTGGCGGGCGACATCACCTGGCAGAACGCCTCCGCCTTGCGCGAGCGGTTCGGCCTCATCGTGCAGCAGGGCTACTCCACCCTTATCCTCAACGTCGAGTCGGTGGGGCACATCGACACCTCGGGCATGGCGGTCTTCATCTCGTTCAGCCGCCGGCTTCAGGCAAAGGGTGGTCGGCTGATCCTCCTGAACGCCTCGCAAGACGTGATCGCGGCGCTTCGCCAGGCCGGCCTTTTGGGCAGGATCCCTTGCATCCCCAAAGGCGCCGCCGGCGTGCGCGAGGTGGGCGTGCCCACTGACGAGGACCCGCTGCGCGTCTACACCATCAGCCTCTCGCGCGACCCCTCCTCCATGGAGCAGGCGCGCAAGTCCATCTCCACCATCCTGCAGGCCCTGCAGCTGCCGCGCAGCACGGCCTACGACATCGTGCTCGCCCTGGGCGAGGCCCTCGGCAACGCCTTCGACCACGGCGGCGGCTCCCAGGGCCAGGAGGGCGACGTCTCGGCCACCATCTCGCTGTATTCCGACAGGCTCGTCATGGAGGTCAACGACTGCGGATCGGGCATCTGCTACGAGAAGGGCGACGCGCTGCCCCAGGAGTCGCTCGAGCGCGGACGGGGCATCAAGCTCATGCTCATGCTGGCCGACTCCATCTCCATCACCCCGCGCGCCTCGGGCCGGGGCACCTGCGTGCGCCTCGTGAAGATGCTCAACCTGGAGCCCGCCGCCCGGGCGTAGGGGAGCGGCGGCCGGCTTGATTGAGCGAACCGGGCAGGCCTCTTGCTGCTGAATTCGTATCCGCATCCCGTGAAGTTGATCTAGGCGCCTATGGGCGCACAATGGCCGTGGCACGCATGCGGGATTTGGGCTAGGCTTCAAGCGGCAATACATCGAGATGGGAGGCAGCTATGGGCGTCATCGACACAAGCGATAAACAGCGCGTCGTATCCGTGGCAGAAGGCGTGGTGCCCGTCACCGGCGCGATGGTCGACGGGTGGTGCGCGGCCTACGAGAGAGGCGAGCTGCCCGACGGCTACGAAGTTGAGGGAGCCGTGACTGAGAGCATCCCGCCGCTGCGCGGCGAGGGGGTGGCAGGGGAGAGGGGCGAGAGGCTCTAGAGTGCCTATGGGTGCCGAAGCCAGCCCGAGTCGAGTCGGCAACAGGTTGCGGGCGACCCCTCCTCCATGGAGCAGGCGCGCAAGTCCATCTCCACCATCTTGCAGGCCCTGCAGCTGCCGCGCAGCACGGCTTATGACATCGTGCTCGCCCTGGGCGAGGCCCTCGGTAACGCCTTCGACCACGGCGGTGGCTCCCAGGGCCAGGAGGGCGACGCGCTGCCCCAGGAGTCGCTCGAGCGCGGACGCGGCATCAAGCTCAAGCTCATGCTCATGCTCGCCGACTCCATCTCCATCACCCCGCGCTCCTCGGGCCGGGGCACCTGTGTGCGCCTCGTGAAGATGCTCAACCTGGAGCCCGCCGCCCGGGCGTAGGGGAGAGGCGGGGCCTGGTTGAGCGAGCCCGGCGGTTCACCTGCTGTTGAATTCGTATCGTTATTCCGTGAAGCTAAGTCGTGTATCTATGGGCGTAGGGCGACCGTGACGTGTGGGCGTCCTTACAGCTGCATATGCCTCGCGAACTGCGCGCTGTGGTGCACGCCTGCCACGGCTGCCCTCTCAGGGCCTTACAGGCGCACGTACCTTACGAATTGCGCCAGCTGCTCGTGGGGCATGGCGTCGAAGTAGAGCAACTCCGCCAGGGCGGCCCGCTGCTCGTACAGGAAGCGAAAGTCGGGCGAGAGGGGGAGAAGCTCGAGCGCAAGCTCGGGAGCCAGGAGGCGCCCCGAGAAGAGCCGATGGCGCACCGTCTCAAGCTCACTGGCTCGGTGCCCGCCGACGGTGCGCCACAGCCTGACGGCGTACTGACCTTCGGCACCGCCCAGGGCGAGGTACTCGTCGGCTTCGTGACGCTCCCATGTCTCGCCTTTGGGGCGGGCGTTCTTGGGCAGCAGGAAGTCAATCCCGTAGGGGATTGCGTTGTTGTCGATGCCGAAAACCACCAGGGCGCTCTCATGCACGGCCACAAGGTCGCGCGCCTTGACGCCTGCCTGCGCCCCGATCGCGCGGGCTATCTCGTCTATTCTCTCGGTTCGCATGGCGACCTGCCCTCGTCAGTCCGCGCGGCGAGAGGGCCGGTCGGCCTCGATGAGCGAGAAAACCCGCTCCCTCATGCGTGCGAGCCTCTTGCAGGCCCTCTCGACGTCCTGGTTCCACTCGGGCACCTCGTTTCGCGGGCAATCCCAGGGATGAAGGTAGGCGGCCACATAGTCGAAGCCCTCTCCCTTGAGGGCGGCATTCGGCGCTTCGGTCGCATCGGGTCGTTCTCGCACGGCAGGCCCCCTTTTCCGGACAGTTAGGCGATTATACCCGGGCATCCCGCTGTGTGCGTATATGTGTGTGAAATGTGAAGGTAAGGACTGACGCAAGATTGTGCTTGCAAAGGGCGGTGGACTCCCGTATAGTTACTCCTCGCCGACACGCACTAAGCAATCGCGAGTCAGCCGATGGGCGTTTAGCTCAGGGGGAGAGCGCTTCCCTGACACGGAAGAGGTCACAAGTTCAAATCTTGTAACGCCCACCATCGAAACCCCAGGCCAGGAGGCGAGAGACCCCTGGCCTTTTTCGTTGTATAGGGGCAATGTTCCCACGGATGTTTCCACGGGTGCTGCGGATTGCCCGTATCGTTTGATTCCCTTGCAAAGGAGCCCGCAATGCTCAGCGAGGAAGAAGACGCTCCCGCACCTTTAAGGGGCCGAATCGTTTCCGGCTTGACTGACGCCGAAGTTGGGCAAATCGTTGAGACGATTTCGCAGGCCTGGCCGGTGGACAGAATCTGCATCTTCGGCTCGCGTGTGCAGGGTGACTGACACGACGGCAGCGACGTCGCCCTCCTTGCGATGGTGCCCCGCTTCAAGCGCACCTCGACGGACATTTTCATTCAGATCGCATGCCCGCTGGAGATGCTCCCTTTGTTTGCCCGCCTCCAGTTCGACCTGGCAGTGAGGCTCTCGGCTGATTTCGAGGGGCGAAGACTGGAGTTCGGCATGCTCGACCGGGTTGTCGTCCAAAGCGGCATCCTCGTCTACGGTGGCTGAGCTAGCCCGGCACGTCGACGCATCCCAGGTGGCGCCTACACACGCCCAAGAGCTCGCGCCTCTGTGACCGCTCGACTTCCCCAGGCGCTTCGTCACCCATCTTGAGTCGCGTCCTGTCGGCCGCGTGGGTCTGCACGTGAAAAACGTTGGGCTGACCGCGCGACTTCCCCAGGCGTTTCGTCACCCATCTTGAGGAGCGTTCCATCGGTCCTTTGAGCCTGTACGCGGAAGACCATGCGGTTGTGATACCATCGCGGTACCGCGCTAGCGCGATGGTATGATTCGCAGGACGACGGCGGCGATAACGCCGGAACCGGAAGGAACCTCATGGCAGCAGACAGCCCTGAAACCACGAACCAGTCCGAGAAGCCAAAGGCCGAGGGCAAATTCAAGGGGACCTTGCCCGAAAAAAAGAAGAGGAAAGCGGCTGGCTCCGACGACCTCGTGGGGGTCAACATCCGACTGACTAAGGAGATGTGGCAGGCGCTTAAGTTTGCTGCCTGGATTAAGGGCAAACCTCAGGCTGTGCTCGTGCGCGAGTGGATCGCCCCCGAGCTTGAGAAGTATGCGAAGAAGCTGGAAGAAGCCAAGGAGCAAGACGAGGAGCAGGCCAAGGGGCAGGCTGGGAAGCAGGCCGAGGGACAGACCGGGGAGCCGAAGGAGTAGGGCCGCCCCCTTCGCTTGCGAAAGAATAGGGAAGGGTCCCGCCCCTGCACATCTTCGGCGAGCAGGGGCGGATGTTTTCGCACCTACGACTACGCGGCTTCCTTAGCCGCAGCCTCATCCGACTTCAGGGTGGGCGCCTCGCGCGACGGGGCATATTCGACGTTCTCGAAGCGGTCGCGCATGAACTCGTCGTCGTAGTGCTGGTCGATGAAGCGCTCCAGGGCGTTCGTGGCGGCGTAGCCCTCGTCGCGGGCCACCGCTCGCAGCGAGACGGCGATGGTCATCGCGCAGTCGGCCACCAAGAAGGCGGTGAGCGCCACCACCACGATGGTGCGCCCCGGCTCCTTGGGCGTCCCCAGCAGGAAGACGATCTCGGGCATGATGGAGTAGGCCCAGACGCAGCCGAGCATGCCCCACATGAGGCTCATGCGCAGGCACACGTAGTTCGTGATGGCGTCGGGGTAGCTCTCGTAGGTCCACGAGACGATGCCGAGGATGCCCTCGAGGCACATGCCGCAGAACTGCTCAAGCGCTGACCCTATGACCATGGACACGAGGAAGATGACCCAGGCGGGGCGCTTGCGTATGCCCCACAAGCAGACGGTGAGGAGCACGGCGCCCACGCCATAGAGGGGAGAGAACGGGCCCCACACGAGTCCGTAGCGATGCTGCCAGGCACCTTCCGTCACAAGCCACCAGAGCGTCTCAAGCACGAGGCCCAGGATGCTCGCGACGGTGAAGATGACCACGAGGTGATAAAAGCTCACGTGGTCGAGCGAGTCGAGATAGCGCTCCCTGTGCTCGCGGCGGCGCCTGCTGGCCGCCTCCCACTCCTCCTTGGAGAGCTTCGCCTTGCCCAGGCGGCCCTTGGCGAACAGGGTGCCGCGCGCCACGGCGAAGGCGAGGCCCACCAGGCACAGCAGCATGAAGAGGATAAGAAGGATCATCTCGGTCCTTTCTTGAGGAACGCCTGAAACCAACCTGTAATCATAGCCTGCTGGGGGTCGGGGTTCTGGGGTGGCCCTCAATTCCCCATCTTCATTGGTGGCCGTGGCATTACCTATATGTGAAGAAGATGTGTACGAAACCCTCATTGCGGCGAGTCTTCAAATTGCCTCTTGCCACAAGGCGTCTTCTGCCGTATAGTTCTTCCTCGCACGCGGACTTGGCTCAGTTGGTAGAGCACAACCTTGCCAAGGTTGGGGTCGCGGGTTCGAGTCCCGTAGTCCGCTCCATGCTTAACACAGGGCCGTTTATCGGCCCTTTTGTTAGGATGGCGACGTGGCCAAGTGGTAAGGCAGAGGCCTGCAAAGCCTTTACCCCCAGTTCGAATCTGGGCGTCGCCTCCATTCACCTTTTAAAAACCGTCCCTCATGGGGCGGTTTTTTTTGTTTCCTACCTCCATGCGCAGATTCTGCCTCCATGCGTCAATCGTCCCTCGCGTCCCGCCTGCCCGCTTGTCTGCGCCGGCGCCCGTGCCCCGTGCCATGGCATTCTGCGACTCTTTTGCTCGCCAGGGCGGCGCGGGGACCCTCGGGCCTTACTATAGGCACCCAACAGTAACCGCAGCGTCGGCACCGTGCTGCCGACATGGCTGAACCGAGGATTTTGGGCGTGCTGATTACCACAAACGAGCAACTCCGCGCGTTTTGCGCGCGCGCCGCTGCCAGCGAGGTGCTGGCCATCGACACCGAGTTCCTGCGCGAGAAGACCTATCGGGCGCGCCTGTGCCTTGTGCAGCTCGGCACCGACGACGAGCAGGTGGCGGTCGACCCCTTCTACGTGACCGACAAGGCCCCGCTCATCGCCCTTCTTGACAACCCGAACATCACGAAGGTCTTCCATGCCTGCACCCAGGACATGGAGGTGCTCCTCGAGTGGTGCGGCATGCTTCCTCACCCTGTCTTTGACACGCAGGTGGCCGCGTCCTTCATCTCCGACCACCACCAGATAGGCTACGGGCCGCTTGTCGAGGAGTACTGCCACGTGCACCTCCCCAAGTCCGACTCCCTCACCGACTGGTCGGTGCGCCCGCTCGACTCCGGCCAGCTGGCCTATGCCCTCGACGACGTGCGCTACCTGCCGCAGATCTGGCGCACCATGCGCGACAGGCTCGAAAAGCTGGGCCGCAGCTCCTGGGTGGCCGACGAGTTCGAGCACATCAGCGACGTCGAGACGTACCTGCACGACCCGCGCATGGCCTACCGCAAGGTGAAGCGCGTGGGGTCGCTTTCGCGCAAGCAGATGAGCGTGGCCCGCGAGGTGGCAGCCTGGCGCGAGGAGCGCGCGGCCGCCCTCGACCGTCCGCGCCGCTGGATTCTCAGCGACGAGCTGCTTGCCGAGATTGCCAAGCGCATTCCTACAAACGAGGCCTCCCTGCTTCGCATCAGGGGCACGGCGGATTTGGACCCACAGTCACGCACCCAGGTGCTTCGCGCCGTGCGCGCGGGCCTCGACTGCCCGCCCGAGCTTTACCCCGACATGGCGCGCCGCTCCAAGCCCAGCCTGGACAGCGAGTGTGTGTGCGACCTTATGTACGCCATGACCAGGATGGTGGCCGACCGCGAGCACGTGGCCTCCTCGCTTCTGGCCTCGCGCGACGACCTCATCGACTACCTGGAGGGCAAGCCCGACTCGCCCCTCACGCGCGGCTGGCGCAAGGAGCTGCTCGGCTCCCACCTTGACGCCCTGCTCAACGGCCAGGTGGGCCTCACGGTGGTCGACGGCAAGATCGAGCTTCTGTAAGGAGGGCCTATGGCCTGGCAGCTCACCGCATCTACGTCCGAGCAGGGCTCCCGCCCCGGCGCCGTCAGCGTGTCGGAGGCCCTGGGGCGGGCGAAGTCCCAGCTTGAGGGCATGACGCTCGTCGTGGAGGGCGAGGTCAGCCAGTTCAAGGACAGCCCGGGGTACAAGGCCGTCTATTTCCCGGTGTCCGACGGGGCCGCCACCATGGACTGCATGATGTGGCGCAACCGCTACCTTGCAGGCGAGCTGCGCCTGCGCCCGGGCTTGAGGGTGCGCATCACCGGGCGCTTCACGGTGTACCCGGCCAAGGGGCGCATGCAGTTCGAGATCTTCAAGCTTGAGGAGGCAGGGGAGGGCGACCTGCGCGCCAAGGTGGCTCGCCTGGCCCGCCGCCTCGACGCCGAGGGCCTCATGGATCCGGCCCACAAGCTGCCCGTTCCCGCGTTTTGCGAGCGTGTGGTGGTGGTCACCTCGCCGCACGGCAAGGTGAAGGACGACGTGGCGCGCACCCTGCGCCGCCGCAACCCGCTCGTGCGCCTGCAGTTCTGCCCCGTGCAGGTGGAGGGCGCCGGCGCCGCCGAGCTCATGGTGCGCGCCCTGGCGGCCGCCCAGCAGGCCCGGCCCGACGCCATCCTGCTCGTGCGCGGCGGCGGCTCCTACGAGGACCTCATGCCGTTCAACGACGAGGCCCTGGCGCGCGCCGTGGCCGCGAGCGTGGTGCCCGTCGTCACAGGCATCGGCCATGAGCCGGACACCACCATCTGCGACATGGTGAGCGCCCGCCGCTGCTCCACGCCCACCGCTGCCGCCGAGTCGGTGGCCCCCGACCTGTCCGAGCTCACCGCATCGCTCGACGCTCTCACCCACAGGCTCGGCGCCGCGCTGCGCATCTGCCTTGAGGGCCGCAGGCACGACGTGGAGCTCTTCGCCATGCGCCCGTGTCTGTGCGACCCCATGCGCACCATCGTGGAGGCGCCGGCGCGCGACCTCGACCTCGCGCAAGACCGCCTCATGGCCGCGCTGCCCGCCCAGGTGGAGCGCACGCGTGCCGCCCTCGACGCGCAGGGTGCCGCGCTGGTGGCGAGCCTGCCCGCCCGCCTGGAGCGCGAGGGCGCGGGCCTGGATGCGCGTGCGCTGAGGCTCAGCCACGCCGGGACCGGGCTGCTCGCGCCCTGGCAGCGCGGCGTTGCCGTGCAGGCGGGCAAGCTCCAGGCGCTCTCGCCGCTCGCCGTCATCGCGCGCGGCTACAGCATGGTGGTTGACGGGCAGGGCAAGGTCGTCTCAAGCGTCGCCCGCGTGAGCGCCGGCGACGTGGTGGACGTGCGCCTGTCGGACGGCTCGCTTACCTGCTCGGTCGAAAACGTAACCCCCCAAGAGAGGAGTGCCTGATGGCACAGGACATGAAGGACGTCTCGGAACTCACCTATCGCCAGGCCACTGCCGAGCTCGAGCAGGTGGTGCGCGCGCTGGAGTCCAACCAGCTTGAGCTTGAGGAGTCGCTGGAGCTGTACAAGCGCGGCGTGGAGCTGCTCGCCTCGCTGCGCTCGCGCCTGTCGCAGGCCGAGCAGCAGGTGAGCGCCCTCATGGGGCAAATCGAGGTGGACACCGACGAGCGCGACACCACGCTGAGCTAGGAGGCTTGGGGGGCAGGGGAGCGACGGGGCGGGCCTTCTGCGCGCTTGACGAGGCGAGGGGTCGGCAGCTAGCCTGCTGCTGGGCAGAAGAGAAGGGCCTTCCACACGTGCGGCGAGCGGAGTCGCCCCTCTGCCGGCCGCCTGCCGGGAACGCTGGCACCCTTCCCCTCACTTCCCCTCAGGCAGGCCGCTCCTGCCGCTGACCAGCGCAATCGCGCCGCTCACCACCTGGCCCCTTGTCACGCGGCTTTGCCTGCGCGTTTCCGCAAGCCTGCGCAATGCCGCCGTTCGCCGGGCTTGCCCATGCTTCGCACACGTTTGCGCTCCCACCGCCGCCGATTAGCAGCCGTGCGTCGATGTTTCGTCCAGGTTGCGAGGACGTGGGCGGGCTTTGGATACAATGCAATCGATTATCTCTGTGCTCCCGTGCCCGGAACGCGCGCGTCTCGGGCATTTTCATTTGGTGGAGGGTCCATGGACGTCCTGGTCGTGAACGCCGGCAGCTCTTCTTTGAAATACCAGCTTCTCAACGTCGAGTCGCGCGAGGTGCTCGCCAAGGGCGCCTGCGAGCGCATCGGCCTGGGCGAGTCCACCTTCACGAGCGAGTTTGCCGGGCGCGAGACCTGTCTGGCGCTGCCCATCCCCAACCACCGCACCGCCATCACGCTCGTCTTGGGCACCGTGCTGCAGAACACCGCCCTCATGGAGGGCCACCACATCGACGCCTTCGGGCACCGCATCGTGCACGGCGGCACCTATTTCGACGACTCCTGCCTGGTAGACGACGACGTCCTCAAGAAGATCGAGGAGATTGCCCCGCTCGCGCCCCTGCACAACTACGCGGCCGCCTCGGTCATCATGGCCTGCCGCGAGGTGCTGCCCGACGTGCCCAACATCGTGTCGTTCGACACCTCGTTTCATGCAACCATCCCCGAGGTGGCCTATCGCTACGCCCTGCCCGACGATTTGTGCGAGAAGTTCAAGCTGCGCAAGTACGGCTTCCATGGCATCAACCACCGCTACGTGACCCGCACGGCCCAGGAGATGTTTGGCGGCGACGCCGGCAGGCTCGTGAGCTGCCACTTGGGCAACGGCTCGTCGCTGTGCGCCGTGAAGGGCGGCAAGGTGGTGGACACCACCATGGGTTTCACCCCGCTTGACGGCCTCATCATGGGCACGCGCTGCGGCTCCATCGACCCCGCTGCCGTCACCTTCATCCTTGAAAACTCCGACCTCACGGCCCGCGAGGTCGACGGCATCATGAACAAGAAGTCGGGCCTTCTGGCGCTCAGCGGTTTCACCAACGACATCCGCGACATCACCCAGGCTGCCGAGCAGGGCAACGACCGCGCCCAGCTTGCGCTCGACATGTTCTGCTACTCGGCGAAGAAGTACTTGGGGTCCATGATCGCCGTCATGGGCGGCGTGGACACGGTGGTCTTCACCGCCGGCGCCGGCCAGAACTCGCCCATCATCCGCTCCAAGGTGGCCGAGGGCCTGGAAGACCTGGGCATCGTGCTCGACTCCGAGCTCAACGCCCAGCGCCACAAGCAGCCCTGGCTCATCTCTGCCGAGGGCGCGCGCGTCAAGGTGATCGTGGTACCGGCAGATGAGGAGTACATGATCGCGCTCGACGTGAAGCGCATCCTGGGCTAGCCGGGGCCCGCCCCCCTGTGCGTTCTTCTTGCTCGCTGTATATATGCATATATGCGAAGGCGGGGCCGCTCATCAAGGGCGACCCCGCCTTCGTGTCAGGTCGGGTTTTGGCTGGTCAGGCCGTGCGCCGGGGCTAGCAGGCGCTTGCCTGGTGCTGGCGCTGGGCCTGCACCGCCGTGGCGGCCACCATGCCCACGATGTCGGAGGCCGAGCAGCCGCGCGACAGGTCGTTCACGGGGGCGGCGATGCCCTGGAGCACCGGGCCGATGGCCTCCGCGCCGCCCAAGCGCTGGGCGATCTTGTAGCCGATGTTGCCGGCGTCAAGGTTGGGGAACACGAGCACGTTGGCCTTGCCGGCCACGGGGGAGTTCGGGGCCTTGCCGGCGGCCACGCTGGGCACCACGGCGGCGTCGAACTGCAGCTCGCCGTCGATCTCCAGGTCGGGCGCGAGCTCGCGGGCGATGGAGGTGGCCTGCGCCACGAGCGCGGTGTGGTCGTTCACCGCGCTGCCCATGCTCGAGAACGACAGCATCGCCACGCGCGCCTTGGTCTGCATGAAGCTCTCCCAGCTGCGGGCGGTCTGCACGGCAATCTGGGCGAGCTCCTCGGCGCTGGGGTAGGTGTTGAGCGCGCAGTCGGCGAAGAAGAACGTGCCGTTCTCGCCGAAGGGGCAGTTGGGCACGGCGATCTCGAAGAACGAGGACACGAGCGACACGCCGGGCGCGCACTTCAGGATCTGCAGCGCCGGGCGCAGGACGTCGCCCGTGGCGTGGCAGGCGCCGGACACCATGCCGTCGGCGTCGCCCATCTTCACCATCATGACGCCGAAGTACAGCTCGTCGTCAAGCGCGGCGCAGGCGGCCTCGTAGGTCATGCCCTTCTTGGCGCGCAGCTCGGCGAGCTTGGTGGCGTAGCGGTCGCGCTCGGGGGAGGTGTGGTGGTCGATGACGGTGACGCCCTCGATCTCGATCTGCGCGGGGTCGCCCAGGATGAGGACCTTGGCGATGCCCTGGGCCGCGATCTGCTTGGCGGCCTCGATCGTGCGCGGGTCGTTGCCCTCGGGAAGGACGATGCGCTGGGGGTTGGTCTTGGCGGCGGTGATGAGGCTGTCTGTGAACTTGCTCACGTTGGCTCCTTATGCGAGGCATGGAAGTACGGGGGGAGTGTCCCCCAAAAGCGTCGGCACGACACTCTAGCATGGTAGAATCCCACGGTTAGCGCTGTTTTCGTCCGTCGGGGCCCTGCGCGCTGCCAAGCGGCAGACCGGCCCCTCGTGTTCATCGCTTTTGCAAAGGAGCGGATATGCCCGTCGCTTGCGGTCTTCCCCAGACGTTTGACATCCATGCCTACGACGCCGTCGTGGTGGGCGCAGGCTATGCGGGCAGTGTCGTGGCCCGCGAGCTGGCCGAGCGTGCCGGCAAGCGCGTCTGCGTGCTTGAGCGTCGCCCCCACATCGCCGGCAACGCCTACGACTGCCTCGACGAGGCCGGGGTGCTCATCCACCTGTACGGCCCGCACATCTACCACACCTACGACGCGCGCGTGAACGAGTACCTCACGCGCTTCAGCGCCATCACGAACTACCAGCACAAGGTGCTCGCCAACATCCACGGCACCCTCATGCCCGTCCCCTTCAACCACACCTCGCTCAAGATGGCGTTCGGTGAGGAGCGCGGCGAGGCCCTCTTCCAGAAGCTTGTGGAGAAGTTCGGCCTCGACCGCAAGGTGCCGATCCTTGAGCTGCGCGCCCAGGACGACCCCGACCTGGAGGAAGTGGCCGACTATGTCTTCGAGAACGTCTTTTTGCGCTACACGATGAAGCAGTGGGGCCAGACGCCCGACCAGATCGACCCCTCCATCACCGGCCGCGTGCCCGTCTTCGTGGGCGACGACGACCGTTACTTCCCCGGCGCCCCCTTCCAGGGCATGCCCGCCGAAGGCTACACCAAGCTCT
>CAVJGP010000022.1:0-33623 GCA_963648855.1 Alistipes onderdonkii
TCCATATAGAAAGGGCGGTTGACGAGCATGAGGCTTCCTATCTGAAATTTTTGCATCATGACGCACTTTTATCAGATGGATTATACGGCCGATGGGCAGGGCCAGCAGTGTCTCTATCTGAAATTTTTGCAGCAGGATGCATTTTTATCAGATAGGAAGCCTGTCGGGCGTCCCCTACAGCGAGGCGCCGAGGGCGCGGACGTCGGCGAGCTTGGGGTTGGTGGCCATGTCGCCCTTCTTGTCCATGCCGGGGATGGTGATGATGCCCATGTCCTGCCACTTGAGGTAGGAGCTCATCGCCTTGTAGGCGGCGATGGCGGCGTCGTACACCCCGTCGGAACCAGAGTCCAGCAGCAGGGCCACCTTCGAGAAGTTGAAGCCGCACGCGCCAAAGGCGTACATGCGGTCGATTGCCAGCTTGAGCTGGGCGGATATGTCGAACCAGTAGACGGGCGAGGCGAACACCACCATGTCGGCCTGCTTCAGGCTCTCGCGGACCTGCGTCATGTCGTCGGCCAGGGCGCACTCGCCCCCGTGCGAATAGCAGTACTTGCACGCGCAGCACGGCGCGATCTTCTTCGCGGCCACGTCGACGACCTCGACCGTGTGGCCGGCCGACTCCGCCCCCTCCTTGAACGCCTCCACCATGATGGCGGTGTTGCCGCCCTTGCGCGGGCTGCCACTGAGTACGACGATGTTCATAGCTCTCCCTCGTTTCTCCCGTCCCATGCCGCGCGCGACGTGCGCAACGGCCATGCGGGCTATCGTACCCCAAACAGCTCAGTCGCATCAGGCGCTTCTCGCCGGCGGCGGCGGCCTTGTAGGCTCGCCGAGTCGTCGGGCGGCAAATCCCCCCAGCTCGCCTATAATGCCCGCATCGCATTTGAGGGCGCATGCGCGCAGGACGAGAGGGCCGATAGCTGTGATCACGGGAGCAACCAAGGGCAAGGTGGACGCCGTCTGGCAGAAGATGTGGGAGGGCGGCATCACCAACCCCATCGAGGTCATCAGCCAGCTCACCTACCTCATGTTCATGCGCTCGCTGGACGAGAAGGAGCTTGAGGCCGAGCGGATGGAGCAGATGCTCGGCTGCGAGATGGACCGCATCTTCCCCCGCACGTACCGCAACTCCCTCGGCGCCGAGATAGGCGGCGAGCAGCTGCGCTGGAGCCGCTTCAAAGACCTGCCCGCCGCCGACATGTACCGCGTGGTGAGCGAGTTCGCCTTCCCCTTCATCAAGCAGCTGGGCGACGGCTCGGCCTTCTCCCGCGCCATGGAGAGCGCCACCTTCGGCTTCCCGGCCGGCAAGCCCGCGCTTCTGGAGCGCGCGGTGGACGGCGTGGAGAGCCTGCTGGCCGAGTTCGACGACCACATCGGCGACCTGGGCGACCTCTACGAGTACATGCTCTCCAAGCTCTCCACCGCCGGCACCAACGGCCAGTTCCGCACGCCCAAGCACATCCGCGACATGATGGTGGCCATGCTCGACCCCAAGCCCGGCGAGCTTGTGTGCGACCCGGCCTGCGGCACGGCGGGCTTCCTCATCTCCGCCGCCGAGCACATCCGCGCCCACTACGAGCCGCAGATGAGCGACGCCGACTGGGCCTCCTACGCCGGCACCGACGGCGCCACCCCGCAGTTCTCCGGCTTCGAGATGGACCAGACGATGCTGCGCATCTCGGCCATGAACCTGATGCTGCACGGCGTGGACGCCCCCGACGTGCGCTACCTCGACAGCATCTCGAAGAACAACACGGTGACGGGGCATTACGACGTGGTGCTGGCCAACCCGCCCTTCACGGGCTCGGTGGACGTGGAGGACATCGACAAGAGCCTGCGCGCCATCGTGGACTCCAAGCAGACCGAGCTGCTCTTTGTGGCGCTCTTCCTGCGCATGCTCAAGATAGGCGGCCGGTGCGCCTGCATCGTGCCCAACGGCGTGCTCTTCCGCAGCAACTCCAAGGCCTACCAGCAGCTTCGCCGCGAGCTGGTGGAGAGGCAAAAGCTCGAGGCCGTGATCTACATGCCCAGCGGCGTGTTCAAGCCCTACTCCGGGGTGAGCACCGCCATCCTCGTGTTCACCAAGACGGGCGACGGCGGCACCGACGACGTGTGGCTCTACAACATGGAGGGCGACGGCTACACGCTGGACGACAAGCGCGACCCCGACGAGGCACACAACGACATCCCCGACATCCTCACCCGTTGGGCACACCGCGACGCCGAGCGCGACCGCGCCCGCACCGAGAAGAGCTTCCTCGTGCCCAAGCAGGAGATTGTGGATAACGGCTACGACTTCAGCTTCAACAAGTACACCACCACGACCTACGAGCGCGTGGAGTACCCGCCCACCGAGCAGATCCTGGACGAGCTGGACGAGCTGAACCGCCAAATGGCCGAGAGCCTCGCCGACCTGCGCGCCATGCTGGGCGGTGGGGAGGGTGAGTAGGGAGGAGAAGAGCGGCGAGACGAGAGTTTTGTTTGCCGACGCGTTTAGCGAAGTCTCGCAGGGGGTTCAAAAATTCAAGCAGAACCAGTATGCAGAGCACGGCGCGCATCCGATAATCGACCAAGGCCAGGAGCTGATTGCAGGTTATTCGGACGACGAAACAGGCCTGTTTACCGATGTGCCCGCCATAGTGTTTGGCGACCACACGAGGTGCGTCAAATACGTTGAAGAGCCGTTTTTCGCCGGCGCTGATGGCATAAAGATTCTCAAGCCAAAGCTATCCGACAATACGCGTTTCTGGTGGCACGCCCTGAAAGCGACACCTATCGAAAATCTTGGGTATAGCAGGCATTTTAAGTTGCTCAAGGCCGCAACTTTCAAGTCCTATAGTGCGGCTAGTCAGATTGAGATTGCCAAGAGGCTTGATGGCATTCTTGAGCAAATCGAACGAGCGAAGCATCTAATTGCGCAGCTCGACTCCCTCGTCAAGGCGCGGTTTGTCGAGATGTTCGGAGACCCATCCTCGGATGCCGCACGATGGCCACTCGCAAGGTTGGATACGTTTGCAAAGGTGGTAACGGGCAATACGCCATCTAGGAAAAAACCTGAGTATTATGGCGCCGGCATCGAGTGGATCAAGACTGACAACATATCCAATGGGACCATCACGCCCGCAGCAGAGCACTTGACTGAAGCCGGGCAGCAGAAAGCTCGGGTCGCACCGACCGGAAGCATTCTTATGGCTTGCATCGCCGGCAGCGTAAAGAGCATCGGGAAAGTCGGCCTCCTGGATAGGGATGCCGCCTTCAACCAGCAAATCAATGCAATCATCCCAGGTGACAAGGCAGATTCGGGATACCTTCTAACTCTGCTTTCGCTATCCAAGGACTACCTGTGCCAAAACGTCAACATGCAGCTCAAAGGGATTCTCAACAAGAGCACTTTGTCGGCTAAGGTGTTCCCCCTGCCCCCTCTCGCCCTCCAGCAAGACTTCGCCGCCTTCGCCCAGCAGGTCGCCAAGTCGCGGGCCATCGCACAGCAGCAAATCGAGAAGCTCCAGCTGCTCTACGACAGCCTGGCGCAGGAATACTTCGGATAGGGGGCGGCGATGAGCGATTGTCTGACGCGCGAGGCGTCCCGCGCCGCGTCCCCCGTGAACACCGGGCGCGGCATCCCGCGCACGCGCCCTCATGCCGCGCTGCCCGCAAGCAGCGAGCCCGCCCGCATGCACCAGCCCGCGCGCCCCGGCATCGCCACACGCGCCACGTGGGCCAGCATGCTCCCGCAGTCGCTCCCCCGCGCGATCCTCCCAGCCTTTCCCCAGGTCAGGAGCCTCTTGCCTCGCGCCCTCGCACGCACGCGCACGCTTGCACGCCGGCCCGCGCCCACGTGCCCACCCACCCGCACGTCTCGCACCCTCACCCACGCGCACGCGTCTACCCGCACGCTTCTCTCCACCACGGCGCGGCCACTCTCCACTCAACCATCCCGCTCGCCGCAGCGCCTCCCCCAGGCACCCGCGCAGCACGTTCGCACCACCCGCGAGTTACCCATGTCTAAGGCGGCTTGATATGAACTTCGACTTCCTCAAGGAGCAGGGCGGCTATTACAACCTCTTTGCCGACGCGTGCATCGAGGCGGAGAAGGTCTATGCCACCTCGCCGGCGATGTGCGCGGTGGGGTGCCGCAAGGCGCTTGAGCTGGCGGTGAAGTGGGTGTACGCGGCCGACTCCTCCATCAGCATGCCCTATAAGGACAACCTGTCGTCGCTGCTGCACGAGGCGTCGTTTAAGCAGTGCCTCGACGAGCGCGTGTGGCGACCGTTGCTGGGCGTGAACAAGCTGGGCAACCTCTCCGTGCACACCGAGATGCGCGTCACGCCGGCCGACGCGGTGCTCTCGCTCAAGAGCCTCTTCAACTTCGTGGACTGGATAGACTACTGCTACGGCCCCGCCTACGTGGAGCGCTCCTTCAGCGAGGCGTTCATCCCGCCGCGCGGCGTGCCCCTCACCAAGAAGCAGATGGAGGCCATCAAGAAGCAAGGGGCGCTTGTCACCCAGCAGGAGGGCGAGATCCGCGCGCTCGAGGCCAAGCTCGCGAGCATGTCCGAGGAGCTTGCCGCCGCACGCGCCGCCAACGAGGCCACGCGCACCTTCGAGCCCGCAGACCTCTCCGAGTTCGAGACGCGCGAGCGCTACATCGACTGGGACCTGGCCCTTGCGGGCTGGAGCTTGGACAAGGGCATCATCAAGGAGCGCGAGGTGACCGGCATGCCCAAGGAGGGGGCGGGCGCCTCGGGCACGGGCTATGTGGACTACCTGCTGTGCGGCAAAGACGGCAAGCCCCTGGCCGTGCTGGAGGCCAAGCGCACGAGCCTCTCGGCGCAGAAGGGCCTGCAGCAGGCGCGCCTCTATGCGAACTGCCTGCAGGCGGAGTTCGGCTACCGGCCGCTCATCTTCCTCTCCAACGGCTTCGACACCTTCTTCGTAGACGACGAGAGCGCCCCGATGCGCCAGGTGAGCGGCGTGTTCTCGCGCGACGAGATGCAGCGCATCATGAACCGCCGCGCCCTGCGCGCCCCGCTCACGTCCGTGCCCGTGGACGAGGCCATCGCCGGCGGCGGCACGAACCGCTATTACCAGATAGAGGCCATCAAGCGCGCCTGCGCCAACTTCGACGAGGGGCACCGCCGGGGCCTGCTCGTGATGGCCACGGGCACGGGCAAAACGCGCGTCTCTGCCGGCCTCACCGACGTGCTCATGCGCGCCGGGCGCGTGAAGAACGTGCTCTTCCTGGCCGACCGCGTGGCCCTCGTGAGCCAGGCGGCGCGCGCCTTCCAGAGGTATCTCCCCCAGACCTCGCGCTGCAACCTGTGCACGAACAAGGAGGAGCGCGACGCGCGCATCGTCTTCTCCACCTACCCCACCATCCTCAACGCCATCGACACCGTGCGCAACGAGAACGACGTGCGCATGTACACGCCCGCGCACTTCGACCTCATCATCGTGGACGAGGCACACCGCTCCATCTTCAAGAAGTACCGCGCCATCTTCGACTACTTCGACGCGCTCATCGTGGGCCTCACCGCCACGCCGGCCAACGAGGTGGACCGCAACACCTACGACTTCTTCGAGGTAGAGCGCGGGGTGCCCACCTACGTGTACGAGTACGACACGGCTACCACCAAGGACCACGTGCTCGTGCCCTACCTGGGCATCGAGACGCACACGAGCTTTCTGGACGACGGCATCACCTACGACGACCTGTCCGAGGAGGACCGCCAGACCTTGGAGGAGGACTTCGAGGAGACGGGCCAAGACGTGCCCGACCGCATCAACGCCACGCAAATCAACACCTGGGTGTTCAACGAGGCAACCGTGGACGCCGTGCTCGAGACCCTCATGGAGCAGGGCATCCGCGTGCAGGGCGGGCAGTGCCTGGGCAAGACGGTCATCTTCGCGCAGAACCAGAAGCACGCGCGCTTCATCGTGGAGCGCTTCGGCAAGCTCTACCCCAGCCTTCCGGGCGACTACATCAAGGCGGTGCTGCACTCCGACGACTACTCGCACACGGTGATCGACGAGTTCGAGCTCAAGCCGCTGCCCGTAATCGCCGTCTCGGTGGACATGATGGACACGGGCATCGACGTGCCCGAGATAGTTAACCTTGTCTTCTTTAAGAAGGTGCGCTCGAAGATCAAGTTCTGGCAGATGATCGGCCGCGGCACGCGCCTGTGCGAGGGCCTGGGCGTGCTCGACCCGCTCGACGGGGCGCACGCGGACAAGGAGCGGTTCTTCATCTTCGACTGGTGCCGCAACTTCGAGTTCTTCCGCGAGAACGCCAAGGCGGTGGAGGGCCGGGTGGGCACCTCGCTCACCGAGACGGTGTTCTGCCGCCAGGTGGCGCTGGCAAAGGCCCTGCAAGGCGCGGTGTTTGCCGACGAGGAGCACCAGGCGCTGCGAGCCGAGCTGGTACAGACGCTGCACGCCCAGGTGGACGCGCTCAACGACGAGCTGGTCTCGGTGCGCCTGCACCGCCAGGCCGTGGAGACGTTCCGGCAGGTCAAGGCCTACGAGTGCCTGGGTGAGGGCGACGTGGGCGTGCTGGCAAGCGAGGTGGCGCCGCTCGTGCGCAACGACGAGCCCGACGTGGACGCGCTGCGCTTCGACGCGTTCATGTACGGCTACATGTGCGCTCTGTGCGAGGGCGGCAAGGCCGACATCCACACCCACAAGCTCGTCGCCATCGCCACGCAGCTGCAGGAGCGCGCCACCATCCCCCAGGTGAAGGAGAAGCTGCCCATGCTGCGCACGATCACGGCCGAGGGCTTCGGGGCCGACGTGTCCGTGCTGGAGCTGGAGCAGATCCGCCGCGAGCTGCGCGGACTCGTGCGGTTCCTGCAGGGTGGGGAAGGCCGGCGCGACGTGGTGACGCACCTGGCCGACCCCATCACCGAGGTGGCGTACGGCGTGGAAGCCAGCATCGGCGAGGACTACGTGGACTACGAGCTGAAGGTGCAGCGCTGGGTGCGCGACTACGGCGACACGCTCGTGGTGCAGAAGCTCCACCGCAACCTGCCCATGACCGAGTACGAGTTCGCCCAGCTCGAGCGCATCTTCACCCACGACCTGGGCACCTGCGACGACTACGCGCGCGCCTTCGGCGACACGCCCTTCGGCCTGCTCGTGCGCCGCCTCGTGAAGCTCGACCACGACGCCGCCATGGCGGCCTTCGCCGACTTCATCAACACCGCAGGCCTCAACGACCAGCAGATTGCCTTCGTGCACAAGGTGGTGGACTACATCGTGGAGAACGGCTACATGGAGCCGCGCGCCCTCACCCAGCCGCCCTTCGACCGCCCCCGCTCCTTCGTGCGCATGTTCGACACCCGCCAACAGATGGGCCTCGTCGCCGTGATCAACCAGATCAAGCACAACGCCGAAAGGCCTGCGGCGTAGTGGGCGCGAGAAACGAAGGGCGGGCCAGGCGGCTGCGCCTGAGAGGAGAGGCCCCGTGCCCCGGTGGGGGTGCAGGACCTCTCGATATTCGGACGCGCTTTCACGATAAGCAGGCCCAAGTCGCGCGCTGTGGCGCGGTCTCTCCGCACTCGGGGGCGCTGCCGGCTACAGGGCCTCGACGCGCGGGGTCTCCTCGTCGTCCACGACAAAGGAGCCGTCATTGACCTCGGAGAGGCGGGCGTTGAGCTTGCCGAGCAGCGCAAGCATGCGGGGCTTGTCGGCGCGCTCACGCTCCTCATCGAACCAGCAGGCCTGGCCATGAGAGTCAAACTCGTAGTACGACGAGTAGAGCTGGGCTATCTGGTCGTTGAGAGCCTGGAGGACCTCGTCGTTGTCAACCGCGGGAATGCCGCAGCGCAGCTCCCCATCGACGAACTCATCCTTCCACAGGGGCCCCGCCAGGTAATCAAGCGCGATCTTGAGGGTCTTCATCGCTATGCCTTTCCGTTCTTCAGCGGGTAGGCGAGTTGGGCATGGGTGCAGTGGCAGCAACAAAGCGCGCAAGGGGAAATTTTGCAAAAAAATAGGACACGTTCGCTTTCACGAACCTGTCCCTAAAACCATAAAGGTTTTGCTATCTGGCGCTATTTTAACAGGCCGAGTGAATCCGTCAAGCCCCTTATGAAGGAAAAAGTTGCCATAGCGGTCGAGCTCGGGCCCTGCGACGGCAGCAACTCGCCCGCCTCGTCTATCCGGGCAAACAACCCCTTAAGACCTGCTAGGGCCCGCTTCCTCGATTCTCCCTCGGGCACGATACCAGCGTACAGGACGAGCACCGTCGTTATCTCCTGCATCGCAGGATTGCTCATGCGGCGCTTTCGCACGGTTCTAGAAACGCCCGATTGCGAGACGGCCTCGAGCACCCTTTGCGAAGCCGTACGGTTCATGGTCACCTTGCTGGCGAACGAGTTGATGAGGCACGAGCCGTGTGCACAGGAGTTCCTGATTGATTTCACCCGCTTGTAGTCATAGTGGGATGACTTCAGAGCACGGTCGCCCCAGCGTATGCCACAAAACTGCACGAAATCGATGAGCGTGCCGAATGACGTGAGCTCGAGGAACGCCCATGCGGGCATGTCATCCTTGTACTTAAGGTAGAGCTCTTGGCTGTAAGGACTGTAACCGCTCGTCTTGAGCTCCCCCTCCTTGTATTTCCTTGTGTCCTCGTCGAGAGAGTCGAGGTAGTCGCAAACAATCGAGTATCCGTCCTCATCCGCACGACACTCCATCTTGCTCACGAGGGCGACCTTCTGGAAGTGCTCGAGGTCGAGCGCCATGGCAAGGAGGGTGCCGCGAAGCTGCTGATCGAGCGAAGCGAGGAGCTTGAGCTGGGCAAAGTCGAGGTCAATGTACTTGCCGTCGTTCCTTCCGCCCTGGTACTTGGCGAAAAGCTTGCGGTAGGAGGCGACCTTGAAGAAGTTGCACTTACGGGAGAGGTAGTCGGCAGCCTCTTCCTCGGTACACTTCTCGAACTTGATTCCCTTAGCCTTGAGGTGCTCGATCTGCTCTGCTGGGCTGAGCATCCTCTTCTCGTGCTTGGGGCCTTGATTTGAGACGACGTCTGTCATCTGCACTCCCCTTCGTTCGGCAATCTTCCAATGACTGCCCTCGTACGCGAACCGCATGATGAGCGGTGCGTTGTCGCGGACGAAGGCGTCGAACTCGGCGAGGTCGGCCTCGCCGAAGCCGTCGATATCAACCCAGGAGCGGGCAGGTAGCAGGCACTTGGCAGTGTCGAAGCCCCAGTCCCTCGGCCGCTCAATGACCACCAGAACGGTATCGTCATCACGCACGCTTGAGCATGAGACCTGGGTGTCATCGTCAAAGCGTGCATATTCCCACATAAAGGCCCCCGTCCGGCGCAAGTTTACCGGGGATTGTACCGTGTTTAGCCGACCTTGCACATATGGACAACCCCTCAAGGCAGCCTTGCGTAGCCCGTGGCATTAAAGCCGAGAAGCTACAGCTACGGGCACGCCACAGACGACACTACGTCATGCTAAATCGCAACTTTTCGCACCGCGCAAAAGCTGGCTATGGACGACAGGAGAGGACTCTTGGAGCAATAGACAAGATTCCCGACAACGATTATCTTGTCACGTGCCCTTGAAAGGGCCACGTTAAGTCGTCGTTTGTCTTCTATGAACCTAAATGGCCCGCACGTCCTCGTCATCGAAAAGATGACGATGTCACATTCCTTGCCTTGAAATGCGTCGACAGTGTCGATGATGACATGGTCCTGTCTAATCCGATTGCGCAGCCGTGAGACCTGCGCTCTGTAGGGCGATATAATCGCAATCTCAGTATCAGGGTCGGCGTCTGCAAGAAGCTCGTCGAGAACCCTGGAGATGATCTTGCACTCGTCCAGGTTGTAGATTTGTGTCCTGTCAGACTTAACCTCCTCAGCTGGCGGCCATGTCCTTGTAGGGGCGTAATCAACCCAGATAATGCAGTCGCCAACACCCTCGCCCCGACCGTTCTTTAGAGCACCGTCGTAAAACACAGTGGAAATCATGGTGCCTATCTCATCGACCATGCGGTATTGGGTATCAAGGGTTATGACGCCGCTATCACGCTTGAACATCTCGTCGATATACATGTAATCTTGGAGGTTGCAGCCGCCAATGTTGGCGATAACCTCGCGGTCCTCCGAACAGAAGACCGGAGGGAGTTGCATGGGATCGCCGACGATGATTGCCCTTCTCGCGATGAGGAGCGGGGCTAGAATCTCGGGCAAGGTGGCTTTGCAGGCTTCGTCAATAATAACGGCGTCGAACATCTCGGAAGAATCTCGGAAGTCATATGCGGCGGTCATGTTGCAGGTCATGCCCACTACGTTAGACGAGAGTGCAAGAGCCTTCTCAAGGCTGGAATCAGCAGGATTGCCCAACTCTTCATAGATTACGCTGATGGAAGACTCATCCGCGCGGGCTTCCCTGAGCCAACCAAGGTATCCATCGATGACGGATCGGGGCGAAAAGGCGTCCGCGCCCTCGTCACCTTCCTTGTCCCTGATACGCAGGATGCGGTATTGCCTGGCATGATTCGCAATCCTAGTGACAAGGTTGTTCACGGCGACGTGCGTCTCCGAGCAGACGAGAATCCGCGCGTCGGGATCGCTCTTGAGCATGTCAAGGCATATCTCGGCGATAACTTGGGTCTTCCCAGTCCCGGGAGGGCCTTGAATCAGCGTAAGGGGGCCATCTCCAAGCGAGCGGCCTACGGCACACCTCTGGGAGTCGTTCAGCGGAAAATAGGCAGGCTCGCCACATGGGCGCTGCTCGACCACCCCGTTCTGACAGATGAAAGCAGCAAGAAGCGAGGGGTTAGCCGCTGCCCCATACCTCACACGCTCAATAGTCCCGAGCTGCCTCTGCAATCTGATGACGTCGCCCCTACCTTCGTCTCCGGCGGCATCGGCGAGCGCCGTCAACCTCTCGAGGAAGGTCCTCCAGCCTTCAAGGTGCTCAATCCAACGAGACCTGTCCAACTCACTCATCTCCCTCATTCTCGAACAAGGCGAAATCAAAGGCGTCAACATAGAGATCAAGGTTGATACCTGGGAGGAGCCGCTGGAGGAGCGTCAACTTCAGGTCCCGTGATTCCTGATATAAATCGCCGTCTTTTCGAGAAACTGCGCCCACTATCAAGAATCCGTCGTTATGAAGGACCTCCGCAAGCACGCTCTGCAGCTCCACAGTAAGAGGCTCCTTGACGGCGCAGAGCAAAGCCACGAGTGGCTCGGAGATGCGAAGAGTACCGGATGCCACGTCGACGGAGAGAACCTGCCTGTTTACGAGATTGCGGATGCCATTGGCGATAACGGGCCGTGAAAACAGACGAAGCAGCTCGCGAATCTCGCGGATGTCTGTTCGTCCGTTGAGGACAAGCCTGAAGATGGTGCGCTCCACCACCTCGAAGCTCCTCGACAAGAGGATATCCACACGTATAACCGTTGGGCTACCGCATGTCATTGGCCCGCCTCCAGCTTCTGGCTATACATCTCCAGCATTCTCTCCTCAAGAAGCTCTTCCGTATTGGGCCGGGTGGGGCAAGGGTGGCAGGCTGCTAGCTTCTGATCGAAGGACCTTCTTTCTTCCTCGATGGCCACTTGCAAAGCATCCCGGGCAGCTTCGGCAGGACCCCTTTTCTTTGCCACATCAGACCACCGCATATACGCTCGTTCTTCGTCCTTCCTTGCTGTGAGCAGCTCCTCACGAACGGAGCGCTTGAAGAGGAGGAATAGTGTGCACTCTGCCTTCCTGCCTTTCAGCGCCTCGCCAGCTTCACGCAACTCGCGCTTTCGCTGCGCCTCTTCGGAGATCAGACCTCGCAGTCGAGCATCAGCCTCGTCCAATCGACGCGCGAGCTCACCAAGCCGCGCATCGCGCTCGTAGGCAAGCAACTGCTTCTTCGCGTCACACTCCGCCACGGCTGCAGCGTATCCATTGGCACGAACCTGATCTATTTCCGCAAGCCGGGATTCTATATAGCTCAGCTCGTCTTTTTGCCCCTTGTAACCGTCGCCCTTGAGGGGCACACCGTTGCCCGAGCAGATGTTTGAGACGCTACGTCGCAGCCCGACCGTCCGTCTCATCAAGGCCTTTATTTCTGAGATTTGCCCTTTGAGCTGCTCATATTTGTAATAACATTGCTCGCGATACTCATTCAGGTCTTCCCACTTCCGTTGATCAGACGAGTGCACATCCTTCATATGCTTGATCTCACGCTCAGTACTCTTCATTTCATCCCATGCGTCATCTTTCTGGCCGCTGTAGTAGTAGATTTCCGCGTTGAGCCAGGCGATAGGAGCCGCCCAGTGCATCCGCACTCTCCTCGCACGCTCGTCGAGCTCCTTAGCCGCCTCGTTAATCTCGGCCTTGACGCGAGCCCGATCGCGCCTCGCCTCGCCCAATTGGTCCTTAATGGTGTCCCTTGTTCGTTTCAGTTCCTTACTGAAACGGATCTTCTGCTGGATGACCCACTCGATATACTGAATTAAAGGCATGTACTCAGCGCGTTCCTGGATGATGTTCCTCAGCCTAACCAGGGCAAAACGCTCGGCATCACGCTCCCCAGCGGAAAGGGCCCCCAGCCTGATATTGATGAGCTGAAGAAGGCCATAGCAGCCCTCGCTGGGCGCAGTATTTAGGTCGTCAGTCGAAAGCCGGGAAAGCTCGATAATATCATTGACGTCCACGAGGGAGCCAAGTTCGTCCTTCCTCGCGCGAAGAAGCTTGACTTCCTTGCCAATCAGGCTCATCTGATCACTAAGATACCGCTCGTCCTCTTTGTAAATGTTGACAATTGCTGAATGGAGCTTAGCCTGCTCGCAAAGACATTTGAGTCGAAGAGAGCAATCCGAGTAAGAGGACACGTCATCGAGCAAACCTGCGAGCTCCTCTTCGAATGCATGGAGCTGAGACTTCAGAGAGGCCCTGACTTCCTCACGCCGCGCCTCAAACTGGGATTCCGCTTCCTTAATCTCGGCCTCATAGGCTGCCGCCCGCCTTTCGTATTCTTTTTGGCAGGTGTCAACAGCCACGCAAAGCTGGTCGGCCGATTTGCGCAGGGATTGGTTTATGAGAAGGCGGTGAGGCAAGTAGTCAAAAGCGCTCATGACTCCCCATCGCCTTCAACAAACGCGAGGGCGGCCTGGAGAGATAGATACTGCCTGCCGACAAGCAGTCTATCCTGCCCCATAAACCACTGTACTCGTTCGAGAAGGGGTCCGAGCGTCGCTTTGTCATCGTCCGATTCAAGAAGATTGCCCAAAAGGTCATTGAGCTCGGCGTTAATCTCGTTTCGATGGCGCATGTACGCGAGCACGTAGGAATGCTTCGTCTCGCGTTCGCTGAGTTCGGCGCGCAGTTCCGCCGCGACGCATGCCGTAATCTCGTAGACATCGACAAATTGCGCGAAGGAGTTGGCGACATATGTGTTCATGGCTTTACGGTAGCCAGATTGCATTACCGCGCTCTGCTCGGCACAAGACCGGCGGAGCTCATACAAGCGCGTCTCATGTGAAACCCTGAGAACGCGAAGAGCGTCACGCTTTTGCTCTTCAAGGGAGTCAACGGCAGAGCGCAGCTGCGCCTCGACAGAGCTGATGGCCTTGCGGTGTAGGTTGTACTCCTTGAGGTCGGAGATAAGATTGTAGCAGGGAAGCAGATTCTTGAAGGAAAGGCGGAAATCCGACAGCGACGACATGGCGTCCGCAAAGTAGTAGATTCGCTCGCATCCTTCGAACTCTATATGGGAGTCAATCTCCTCAATAAGACTGTTATATGCGACGACAGCGTCCTTATCCGCCATGCTCACGAAAGCCTGGCCACATTTCCCAATGATTATTCCGCCGACGATGCTTCCGACAACTGTTCCAAGAGGTCCCAGGGGGGATCCGATAGCCGCGCCTGCCGCAGCCGCGCCTCGCGCCGATCCAAGGAGAACCTGTTTGCCAAGCTGACCGATAGCCCAGCTACCACCATAGGAAACCAAGGATAGGAAGACGTTATCGACCATGTTGCAAAGAAGGTCGTCTGCGTCGATGGCACCTTCGACAAAGCAGCGATACAGATCTTCGGCGAAGTCAACTGCAAAACTGGCGCTTGCCATGACAGGCACCGTGCCGGCGCAGCCGGTACCCAGGTCCTTCCCAAGCACACGGCCGAAGTAAAACACCGCCTCGTTGATTGCTCCAGCTCGGACCGCTCCATCGGCCGTCCCCAAAAGGACGGTCTTCACGCTCTCAATGAACTCGTCCTTTGACAGCTTTTTGTTTCTCACGAGTCTTAGAAGCCTGATGACTTCGCTAACCGCGGAAAAGATGAACCCTGCGGCAGCCCCGGCCTTTACGGTCCTCTGGAGCTCGACAGAGTGAAGCCCGTCGAGCTTTTCTTGCCGTTTGGCATATGCGCGAGTGGACTGGGCCTTGGCCCCATCCGCCATAACGGTTGCCTCTTCGGATGTGATTGGATCGGAGCTTACGACCTTGCCGCACACGCTCGCCTTAACAGTATCGTTGACACCCTGCCCAGCTCCACCGACGAAATTGACGTCTGCATATTGTGCACTGTCAAAATCCCTGAGATAAGCGGAGGCCTTGTCGTGCATCTTGGACTGCCAGTCGCTTTGCCGCATTGGCTGGCACCAGGGGTTCTCCCGCGTAAAGACAGTGATGTCCACGTGCATATCAATGCGAGAAAGCGCCTCGCCGTTGGGAAGGTTCCCATTGGTGTAGACGCCCAGCATATAATCCGGTATTCCCTCAGAAAGCGCGTTAATCTTCAGCGTGTGCTTGTGCCATTCCTCAGCGATGAACCCCTTGTATTGGGATGAGGGCGTACGAACGGGCAAGCCGGTCGACTTGGCTATGGCTGATTTGTCAAGCGCATGGGCGAAGTTGTCCATCGCGGCCTGCAGCGAATCAGTTTGCAAACCAGTCTTTATGGCAGAACTTTCCAGGGTGGCATCCCTCAACAGGGCATAATCAGCGCCTTGCTCGTAAGCAAACTCATCCACAGCGTCGAAACCAATATCATCGACCGCACGGTCGAAGTTTGCGATGTGGTTTGAACGATAATGTTCAGCCAAATCGGATATCCCACCCATCACAGAAGTAGCAAGCCGTTATGGACTTAGGTGCACTCCTCATTCCCGAGCATCAAAAAACTGCCGCGAACAAAGCTCTTCCCTCAGTATTGCAAGCGAAGTGTAGTACTTCTCATAGTGCTTGAAAACCCGCCTTGCCCTTTCGACATTAGGCAGAACGCGTTCAATCCCGAGGCATCTGTCACCTACATCTTCACGGTTTATCTGCATGAATGATGGTTGACATCTTTGAGATAAGCGATGGCCTCATCGCGACTTGTGCGGTTAAAGGTGACCCCCTTGCCCTCCAGCATCTCTACGAGGTTCTCCGGCGTCATTGTCGGCTTCACGCGCAGCCGCGGCGTAATACCTAGTTCCTCGGCCATCCGTACCCCCTTCGACCTCTCGTGCGCCTGAGACTGCATTATACCGTGCCATGGGCGTGTCATCCCACGGGCTGGCATGCGCTTCTGGGTTATACTGCTCCGACTGCACCGTACCGTGAGAGGACACCCCATGACCGAGCTCCGCAAGCACCATCCCATTATCTATTGCGTAATCGCTGCCGCCGTGGGCCTGGGGGCGATGATGCTGCTCGACTGGCTGTGGGGCCTGGGCGTAGACGCGGGCGCGCTCGCCGGCATCGACGCGGCCGTGCCCGACCTGGGAGGGTCGCTGGTGAAGCTCGTGCCGTTCGTGCTCGCCTTGGTGCTCCTGTGCGCCACGGGTAAGGCTGGGCTTCTCGGCCGCACGGCAGGCTTCGGGCGCGGGCTTGCCTGCGGGGCGTTCCTCATCGTCTTCGCCCTCCTTGCCACGGCCATGGGCGTAAGCCGCGTGGTGGAGGGCGATGGAACCGTGCCCGGGGCGGGCGCCGTGGTGGCCTTCGTGCTGTACTACCTGCTGGTGGGCCTGGGCGAGGAGACGCTGGGCCGCGCCGTGGTGGCCGAGACGCTGCTCGAGCGCTTCGGCCTGGAGCGTCGGGGCATCCTTGCGGCGTGCGGCCTGTCGGGCCTGATCTTTGGCCTCATGCACCTGGTGAACCTGGCCTTCTCGCCTGCGGCCTCCGTGGTGGCGCAGGTGGTGTCGGCCACGTTCGCGGGAATCCTGCTCGCCGCCATCTACTTCCGCAGCGGCAACATCTGGGCGACCGTGGTGCTCCACGCCCTCTACGACATGGCCGGCTCAGTAAGCTCGCTGCTCCAGACGTCCTCCGCGGCGACCGCCGCTCCCGTGGACGCCGCCCTCGCCCAGACGCTTTCACTCGTGATGCCCATGGCGTTCGGTCTACTCATCGGCTGCATCGCCCTGTTCCTGCTGCGCAAGAGCAAGATCGCCCAGGTACAGGAAGCCTGGGCCGGCGTAATCGAGGCGGGCGCAGACGAGAGGTAGGGGGCCGGGAACGCATTAGACTGCCTTGGCATTGCCACCTGCATGAGTTCCCGGCAGCGCGGCAACGCCAAGGCGGCCCGCAATCGCACGCCCGATGGCCCCATGCCCCATATTCAGTCGCTGGCTGAAGACAAAACCAGTTTGCTTGCCAAAGAATGGGCGCGTATGCCGACACTGATGTGGGAAGGGAAGCGCGACCATGGGCTGGGAAATGGCAAGAGCCAACAGGGCGGCGGGGACGGCACCCGACGAGGGGGCCAAGTGGCCCGCCAACGAGGCGCAGGAGCGCCCGGAAGCGGAAAACCCGCTCGCGCAAGAGGAGCCCGCGAGCATCCCTGCGCCCCAAAGCGCCTCATCTGCCAACGTGTACTCCCCCATGCAAACCGAGGCATGCGATGACGGCCCGCGCAAGAGCGAGAAGCCCCAGAAGGAAGAGAAGAAGCACGGCTGCCTTTTCAAGCTGGTCATGACCGTCGTGGTGCTGTTCGCGCTACTCATCGGCATTGCCAGGGTCAATAGCTGCCAGAGAGAAAATACCACGTACACCTGGCCCACCTCAGGCTTGGCGACCCTCCTGCCCCAGCCGGAGAGCAACTACGGCGAAGTGAGGACGAACTCCGACGACTCCCTGTGGATAAAAGTGCACAAGACTGAGGCGGACGCATACGACAGTTACACCGAGGCATGCAAGGACAAAGGCTTCACTGAAGACGCCACGTCTTTCTCAAGCAGCTACGCGGCCTATGACAGCAACGGCAATCGGCTGCGCCTCTCTTACAACTCGAGTCTTTCGCACATGGACATCGACCTCGACGCGGCCGACGAGATGAGCGAGATCGATTGGCCCACCCTGGGCGTGGCCACGAGCATTCCCACGCCGACATCCTTGATCGGCTCGATCTCTACCAACAAGTCAAACTCCTTCAGCGTAGAACTCGCCATGGACAAGGACGCCTTCTCCGCGTACGTCGACGCCTGCGTGGCCGCCGGGTACACCGTTGACTTCAGCAAGAGCGACAAGCGCTATGAGGCGTCCAATGCCGAGGGCGTAAGGATCGAAGTGTCCTACCAAGGCGGCGGCGTCACCCGCATATCGGCAGAGGTCGTGTCGAGCGCGTCGTAAAAGCACACCCGCCCTCGCGCAGCACGCCCCGCCCGCATCGGCCCCGGCCCGCCACCACGACACACGGCGAGCCGGGGCCTGCTGTATACTGCCGTCGCAACGCACAGCAAGAAGGGTCTGCATGGGCAGGACGATCAGCATAGGCAACCAGAGCTTCGCGGACATCCGCGAGCGAGGCTACTTCATGGTCGACAAGACCGCCTTCATTCGCGAATGGTGGAACGCAGGCGACACCGTGACCCTCATCACCCGCCCCCGCCGCTTCGGCAAGACGCTCAACCTCTCCATGCTCGAGGCGTTCTTCTCCACCAAATACGCCGGTCGCGCAGAGCTGTTCGAAGGCCTCAGCATCTGGGCCGACGATGAGATGCGCGGCCTCCAAGGCACGCTGCCCGTCATTTTCCTGAGCTTCGCCGACATCAAGGAAGGCAACTTCGAGTCCGCCCGCGCAAAAACGTGCCGCGTCCTCACCGACGCGTTCAAGGCCCATGCCGACGAGCTCGGCATGCAACCGCAGGATTGGGACGGGCCCGAGCCGCCCTACGGCATCTCCCCCGCCATGGACGACGCCACAGCGGCAAGCTCCATCAAGCTCCTTTGCTCCCTTCTACTGCAGAAGACCGGCAAGAGGCCCATCGTCTTGCTCGACGAATATGACACTCCCATGCAAGAGGCCTGGACGGGCGGTTTCTGGGACAAGGCCGTCGGCTTCATGCGGCCGCTGCTCAACTCCACGTTCAAGACGAACCCCGCGCTTGAGCGCGGCCTGCTCACGGGCATCACGCGCGTCTCGAAGGAATCCATCTTCTCCGACCTCAACAACCTGCGCGTGGTCACCACCACGGCCGAGGCCTACGAGACGTCCTTCGGCTTCACGGAAGACGAGGTTTTCGCCGCGATGGACGAGATGGGCCGCTCGGACAAAGACGGCGTCAAACAGTGGTACGACGGCTTCGTCTTCGGCCGAACGCCTAACATCTACAACCCCTGGTCGGTCGTCAACTACCTCAAAGAGGGAGCGCTCAAGCCCTACTGGGCAAATACCAGCGGGAACGCCCTCGTCTCCTCGTGCATCGCGCACGGCGACCGCTCGCTCAAGGAGGACTTCCGCACCCTGCTCGACGGCGGCTCCATCACCAGGCCAATCGACGAGCAGGTCGTGTTCTCCCAGCTGGCCGACAGCCCCGACGCCGTGTGGAGCCTGCTGCTCGCCAGCGGCTACCTCAAGTGCACGGACTTCGAAGACGGCTGGCACGCCTCGCGCACCCTGGCCGTCACGAACCTCGAGACCCTCTACATGTTGGAGAAGACCGTCGGCGGCTGGTTCGCGCAGTTCCAGGGGCCGTATGGCGAGTTTTGCCGCGCCATGCTCGCCGGCGACGTGGAGGCCATGGACGCCTACCTGGCCGACGTGGCCCGCGAGACCTTCAGCACCTTCGACACCGGCGTGCGCGCGGCCGAGAGCTTCTACCACGGCTTCGTGCTCGGCCTCGTCGTAGACCTGCGGGGCCGCTACCTCGTGGAAAGCAACCGCGAGAGCGGCTTCGGGCGCTTCGACGTCGCACTCGTCCCATGCGACCCCTCACGCGACCCCGGCATCGTGCTCGAGTTCAAGACCTGCTCCAGGGGACAGGCGTTAGAGCAAGCCTGCGCCGACGCCCTCGCCCAGATTGCAAGCAAGCACTACGCCGCCGGCCTCATCGCACGCGGCGTGCCCGCCGAGCGCATCCTCTCCTTCGGCATCGCCTTCCAAGGCAAGGAAACGCTCGTGGTGAAGGGGTAAGAGCCTGCCGCTCGTCAAAAAACCAACGCCCTACAGCCGCAAGGCCAACTTGCCCGGGCGCATATGCCGTCCGCAAGCTTTATGCGCCGTTCACCGAACGGGCAAAATGGGGGTTGCACGGGCGGGAGGAAAGGATTAATAATTCGCCTCGTCCTATTCGCTTAACCCGCTTATAAAAAGAAATGGGGAGCAACAATGGCATATGTTACCAGGCGTTCTTTCGTGACCGTTGCGGCCATGTCCGCATTCGCATGCACTGCGGCCCTTGGGCTTGCAGGCTGTGGCTCGACCGATCAGGCCGAGCAGACCACTCAATCCGACTCCAAACAAGAATCTTCCGACGCTTCCACGGCATCGTCTACCACGTACAAGGTAGGCCTGTGCAACTATGTGGACGACGCGTCGCTCAACCAGATTTGTGACAACATCAAGTCGCAGCTCGCCACGCTTGGCGATGAAAAGGGCGTCACGTTCGAGGTGGATTACCAGAACGCCAACGCCGACGCCAACATCATGAGCCAGATCATCTCCAACTTCGCGGCCAACGGGGTCGACATCATGGTGGGCGTGGCAACTCCCGTCGCCGTCACGATGCAGACCCAGACCGAGGAGAGCCAGACCCCCGTCGTGTTCTCAGCCGTGACCGACCCCGAGGGCTGCGGCCTGGTCGACTCCAACGACGCCCCCGGCCACAACGTCACCGGCACCTCCGACGCCCTCAACACCGAGGCCGTCTTCAAGCTCATGCTGGCCGTGGACCCCGACCTCGAGAAGGTGGGCCTGCTCTACAACCAGGGCGAGGACTCCTCCACCAAGGCCATCGAGGAGGCCAAGGCCTTCTGCGCCGACAAGGGCATCGAGGTCGTGGAGCGTACCGGCACCACCAACGACGAGGTGCTTCTCGCCGCCCAGCAGCTGGTGAGCGACAAGGTGGACGCCATCTTCACGCCCACCGACAACACCATCATGACCGCCGAGCTCTCCATCTACGAGACCATCAACGAGGCCAAGATCCCGCACTACTGCGGCGCCGACTCCTTCGCCCTGAACGGCGCGTTCCTCGGCTACGGCGTGAACTACGCCAATCTGGGCATCGAGACCGCCAACATGGTGGCCTCCATCCTCATCGACGGGGCCGACCCCGCCACCACCCCGGTCATGACCTTCGACAACGGCATCGCCACGGTGAACACCGAGACCTGCGAGGCCATCGGCCTTGACTTCGACAAAGTGAAGGAGGCCATCGAGCCGCTGTGCACCGAGGTCAAGGAGATCACGACCGCCGACGAGTTCTAAGGTATCCGGGGAATCGTCGGCACGGCGTTGAGCGAGGGCTCGCCCATCGCCCAGGCGCCTTGTCTCAGCGAATTCTCGTTTTAGCACCTCGCTCGAATCTCCAGGCACTTCGGCGGGCCGGCGCACAGGGTTGCGTCGGCCCGCGCTTTTGTTTGACGGCCCCTGCCTGCAAGGAGTCCCTATGCTCGAAATCCTTTCCGGCCCCCTCATGACGGCGTTGGAGCTGGGCCTCATCAGCTCGCTCACCGTCTTGGCCCTGTTCCTGAGCTACTCGATGCTCAACATCTGCGACCTGTCCACCGACGGCTGCTTCACGCTCGGCGCGGCCGTGGGCGCCGTGGTGGCGCTGTCGGGCCACCCGTTCCTCGCCATCCCCGCCGCCATGGGCGCAGGCATGCTGTCGGGCCTCGTGACGGCGATCTTGCAGACCAAGATGGGCGTGGACAGCCTCTTGGCCGGCATCGTGGTGAACACGGGGCTCTACTCGGTGAACATCGCCGTGATGGGCAACTCCTCGCAGGTGAACATCAACAAGGTGGACACCGTCTTCACCCTGATGGCGGGCCTGCTCAAGGGCACGCCGCTCGCGCCCTTCTCCAAGCTCATCGTCATCGTGATCGCCGTGGCCATCGTCGTGGCCTTCCTGGCGCTCTTCCTGCGCACGAAGCTCGGCCTGGCCATCCGCGCCACGGGCAACAACCCCGACATGGTGCGCTCCTCCTCGATCAACCCCGTCTTCACCATCATCGTGGGCCTCGTGATCGCCAACGCCTTCACCGGGCTTTCGGGCTGCCTGCTCGCGCAGTACCAGAAGTCGGTGAACATCGACATCGGCACCGGCATGGTCACGATGGCGCTCGCCTCGCTGCTCATCGGCCAGGGCTTCCTGGGCCGGGGCCGCATCCCCGTGCGCGCAGTGGGCTGCGTGCTGGGCGCGTTCATCTTCCGCCTGGTGTACACCATCGCGCTGCGTTTCAACATGCCCGCCTTCATGCTCAAGCTCGTGTCGTCGGTCATCGTGGTCATCGCCATCTCGGCCCCCTACATCAAGCAGCACTACCCGGAGTTCCACAAGAAGCTTGCGCGGCGCCTGGGAAAGGACGGTGAGTAGGCCATGCTGAGGCTCGACCACCTGAAGAAGACGTTCAGCACTGGCACGGGCGAGGTGAAGGTCGCGCTCAACGACCTGTCGCTGCACGTGAAGCAGGGCGACTTCATCAGCATCATCGGTTCGAACGGCGCGGGCAAGTCCACGCTGTTCAACGCCATCTGCGGGTCGTGGCTGCTCGACTCGGGCAAAATCATGCTCGACGGGCAGGATGTGACCTTCATGCCCGAGCACAGGCGCGCGCGCATGATCGGCCGGCTCTTTCAAGACCCGATGCGCGGCACGGCCCCGGGCATGAGCATCGAGGAGAACCTTGCCCTGGCGGCGGGGCAGGGCGGCTGGCTCAGCACCATCTCGAAGGCCGACCGTGAGGCGTTCCGCGAGCACCTGGCCCTGCTCGACATGGGGCTGGAAGACCGCATGAACAGCCGCGTGGGGCTGCTCTCCGGCGGCCAGCGCCAGGCGCTGACCCTCTTGATGGCCACGTTCCACACGCCGAAGATCCTGCTGCTCGACGAGCACACGGCCGCTCTCGACCCGGCCACGGCCGAAAAGGTGCTCAACCTCACGAAGAGCATCGTGGAGGAGCGCGGCCTTACGTGCCTCATGATCACGCACAACATGCAGTCGGCCCTTGAGCTGGGCAACCGCACCATCATGATGAACTCCGGGCGCATCATCTACGACGTGGAGGGCACCGAGCGGGCGCGCCTGACCGTGGCCGACCTGCTGCAGAAGTTCAAGGAGCAGTCGGGCGCGGCGCTCGACAACGACAGGATGCTGCTGGCGTAGGGGACAGGGCGAGCGGGGCAGGCGAGCGAAGGGGCGGCGGCGGGGCGGGCCAACAGCACTCGGCTCGCCATTGAAATGGCCGGCGCTTCACAGGCGCTATGAGCAGACCGGCCCTCGCGCACGGCAACCCAGCGGGCCGTGCAGGCACGTCAGATGCGGCGGTGGGAGCGGGACGATGCACCGGCCGGCCCGCTGCTCCCCTACCCCGCGATCGGGACCCAGACCTCCATCGTGACGAGCAGGGCGTCGCCTTGGCGCTGCATGTGCAGGACGCGCCCCACGGCTCCGTCGAGGGCCACGCGCACGCCGGCCTCGTCCGCAAGCGCGAGGGCCTTCTCGGGCCGGTACGTGGCGTACTCCGTGGAGAGGCACGCGTCCACAAAGCGCAGGCACTCCACCCCGGGGATGATGATGGCCGGCCCCATGTCGTCGGGAGAAAGCGACACCGGCCCGTCGAGTTCGCACAGGGTGAGCCGGTTGTTGGGCCGGGCGCCCTCGCGCACAAGCAGGCCAATCTCGGTCTGGATGCCCTGGCGCCAGCGCATGTCCACCTCGGCCAGCTCGTCGGGCCCGGTCGAGTCGTCCACCGCCTGCTCGGAGCCGTCCTCGCTGACGGGCGTGGGCAGTCCCAGGAACGCGGGGCGGCGCTCGATGCGCCAGGCAGGGCGGCGGTTGGGCGGGGCTGCAGGCTGCCCGACAGCTTGGGCCTCGCCCCCAGCAGTCGTTTGCGGCGCGACCGCGCCCTCGCCAGCCGCCGCCAGTCCCTCGCCAGCAGCCGTCACCTGCTCGTCCGCCGCGCCCTCGCCCATCTGTTGCGACTCGCCCTCGCCCTCCCCCGCCGCCTCGCGGGCACGGCGCTCGGCCCGGTCGAGCCGCGCGAGCAGGTCCTCGTAGCGCTGGCGCACCTCGGCAGCCTGCCGCTCAAGCGCTTCCACAACCTCCCCCGGCCCCATGGAGCACAGCTCGAGCGCCTGGGCTTGGGTGAACTCAAGGTCGCGGTAGCCCTGGAAGAGGTTGAGGCGCAGGAAGTCGTCGTTTGTGAAGGAGCGGTAGAGGCCGTCGCCCTCGCGCTGGCCCACGATGATGCCGCGCTCCTCAAGATTGCGAATACCGCTGCGCGACAGGCCTCCCCACCTGGAAAGATAGCCGATAAGGGCGCGTCCGTCCTTGGATATGAGCATCCGGAAATCCCCCTCGCCGCGTGCGACCGGCACAAGCCCGCGCGACGCTCCCCCGCGTGAAAAAACATTTAACCTGGCACCTACTGTACACCTCATCATGCGCAGCTGTAAGGCCGACCGCACGGGCGGGGCGGCCCTCTACAGGCACATGACAAGGAGGAATGCAGATGCAGGCTCAGCACGGCACCAAGGGGTTTGTGGGACGCAGGCAGTTCGTCGCGATGGCAGCCGCAAGCGGCGTGGCACTCATGGCGCTGCCCCTCGCGGCAAAGGCAGACACCGCCTCGAAGGATGACTCTGGCAGCAGCAAGGCGGCTCAGTCCTACACCGCCGGCACCTACACGGCCACGGCTCGCGGCAAGAAGGGCGACATCACCGTGGAGGTGACCTTCACCGACAGCGCCATCGAGTCCATCGAGGTCACGAGCTCGCTCGACACGCCCCGCATCGCCAAGGCTCCCTTCGCGCAGATCCCCGAGGACATCGTGAAGTACCAGTCGCTGGCCGTGGACACCGTCGCGGGCGCCACGTTCTCGAGCAACGGCGTGATCGACGCCGTGACCGACGCCGTGAAGCAGGCCGGCGGCGACGCCGACGCCCTGGCCAAGGTGGAGATTCCCGCCCCCGAGGCCTCCAAGCAGGAGCTCGAGGCCGACATCGTCGTGGTCGGCGCGGGCGCTGCGGGCATGGGCGCAGCCATCGCCTGCACCCAGAAGGGCGCGAAGGTCGTCGTGTTCGAGAAGTGCGCCAACATGGGCGGCAACTGCCTGGTGTCCGGCGGCATGATGCAGGACATCGACGCCCCCGACGAGCTGCGCGCAGACATCACCGACGGCCTCAAGAACTACTTCGAGGACACGCTCCAGAAGGCCGAGGGCATCGGTTGCCCCACCGACGTCACCGACGGCGTGCGCAAGGAGTTCGAGGACTACTACGCCAACGGCTCAACGAAGGTCTTCGACTCCGTGAACTGGGAGTCTGTGGCCGGCTTCATCACCCTGGGTTCCGACACCTACACCGACGAGGCCTTCCAGTCGGCCGTCACATACAACACCCAGAGCGTCAAGCTCATGGAGTGGCTGAGCGACCTGCCCATCACCTGGCAGCCGCTCGTGGGCATCGCCGGCTACCCGTGGCCCGACTGGGCCAAGCCCACGGAGGGCGAGTGCGGCGAGGGCTACTTCGCGGCCTTCGACACCTACCTGGAGGAGCAGAACCAGCCCATCGACTTCCTCTTCTCCACGCCGGCCGACAAGCTCATCGCCAAGGACGGCAAGGTCACGGGCGTCCACGGCACCTGCGCCGACGGCACCGAGTACACGGTGAGCGCCTCCAAGGCCGTCATCCTGGCCACGGGCGGCTTCTCCGGCAGCCAGGAGATGCTCAAGGCCCACGACGACGGCTGGGGATTCGACAAGGTTGACTACATCCCCACCACGAACAACTACGGCCACACGGGCGACGGCGTCACGATGGCCCAGGAGGTGGGCGCCGCCTTTGCCGACGCTTCCCCCAGCTACATGGTGTTGCCCTTCTCCAACGACAAGGACTGGTCGGTCGAGTCGATGATCGGCAACTCCGGCAACGCCCTGCTCGTGAACAAGGAGGGCAAGCGCTTCGTGAACGAGGGCCTGGGCCGCAACGACATCTCCAAGGTGGAGATGCAGCAAACCGACGGCAAGGCGTTCCTCATCTCCTGCCAGGCAAACTCCCAGATCACCGACGCCGGCGAGAACCAGTTCGGCATGAAGGTGGAGCAGCTCATCGCCGACGGCAAGGCTTTCAAGGCCGACACCCTCGCCGAGCTGGCCGAGCAGATCGGCATCGACGCCGACACCCTCGAGGCCACGGTGGACACCTACAACGAGTACGCCAAGGCCGGCAGCGACCCCGACTTCGGCCGCACGATGTTCGACGAGACCAGCCCGGTGGAGGAGGGCCCCTTCTACGCCAGCCCCGTGACCTGGGCCGTCCACATCACCTGCTGCGGCCTGTCCGTGAACTGGGACAACTACGCCATCCTCGACGAGCAGGGCAACGACATCCCCGGCCTGTACGGCATCGGCGAGGTCATCCCCACCACGGGCGGCATCATGACGATGGCCAACGGCCTCGTCCTGGCAGAGCAGCTCCTCGGGGAGTAAAGGACTGATGGGTCCGACCCGATGAGCGGGGCGGGTTGCCTGGGACGCGCACCTGAGCGCGCGAACCTGGGCAGCCCGCCCTTTTTTGTGGACGGCGGGCGGGCTGAAATCCGTCGGCGCAAAGCGCAAGGCGCAAACCACGGCCCGTGCACGCCACGCCCCGCACGCTGGAGTATCCTGTGCAGCGCAACTCCACGCGACGGGAAGGGAAACGGGGGCGCCTGGCGGCCCCGGCGGTGATTACCATGAAGCAAAGCAACGGCCTGGGCCTCTTCGCGTGCGTCGGCATCCTCATCGGCGGCATGATGGGCAGCGCCATCTTCTCGCTGTCCGGCCTCACCATGTACCAGGCGGGAGCCGCCGCAATGCTCTCCTGGGCGCTGGCGGCGCTTGTCATGCTCGTCTACGGCCTGGTGGCGGCCGAGCTCTCGAGCCTCTTCCCCCGCTCGGGCGGGGTGTACGTGTTCCCCTCCCGCTCGCTGGGCAAGACGCGCCGGGCGGGCGCCCTCTGGGGCTGGATGTGCGCCTGGGGCGACATCAACACCAACATCGCCGGCGTGGCCTTCTCCGCCATCTTCGTGGGCACTTACCTGGGCGTGGGCTTCGGCCTGCCGCAGGAGATGCAGGTGCCCGTGGGGCTCGTGGCCATCGCGCTGTGCTTCGGCCTGAACGTCATCAAGTTCACCGTGGCGGGCGCGCTCAACTCGATCCTCGTGGCCGACCTCGTTATCACCTTGCTGATTTACATCTTCGCGGCGTTCGCAGGCGGGCAGTGGGACGCCGGCAACCTCACGCCCTTCTTCACGCAGGGAGCCGACGGCGCGCTCGGCTTTCTGAACGCCGTGCCTACCGCCATGGTGGGCTACGGGGCGGTGGTATGCGTGGCCTTCATGGTGTCGGAGGTGCGCGACCCCAAGAGGACCGTCCCCCGCGCCGTCGCCATCGCCATGGCCGTGGTGGTGGTTCTCTACGTGGCCGTCATCGCGGCCACCCTCGGCCTGGTCAGCCCGCAGTACCTGGCCGACAACCCCGACATGCGCTACGTCCCGCTCTACGCCGCCTGCTACACCAAGCTCGCCGACCTTCCCTGGCTGCCGGCCGTGGTGTCGGTGGCGGCGGTGCTCGCCCTGGTCACCACCATGCTCGTCTTGCTCGCGCAGGGCGGGCGCACGATCCAGGCCGCTGCGCAGGACGGTCTGCTGCCCCAGGTGTTTGCCAAGACGGGCAGGCACGGCACCCCCGTCTGCGCCACGGCGGTCATCGCCGTCGGGTCGGCGGCGCTGTCGTGCTTCCCCAACCTGACCTCGTCCATCGTGAACTACGGCGCACTCTTCGCGGCGGTCACCGTCTCGGTCATCATCGCCTCGGTGTATGCCGCCCGCAAGAAGAGCCCCGAGGCGCCGCAGGGCTACCGCGTACCCCGAGGCAAAGTGTTGCCGGCACTGGCCCTCGTGATCATCGTGGCCTGCTACATCCCCAGCGTGGTGGCGGGCGGCTTCCTCATCTGGCTGTGCGCCCTGGCGTGGTACGGCGTGGGGTACCTGGTGTTCAGGCTCAGCAAGTTCGACCGCACGGGGCAAGGCGGGGCTGGGGCGGCTGCGGGCACTGCAGGCTGATCACGAGCTGGCAGGATATCGCAAGCAAATTAGCCCAGCGTACACTGGTTGTGCAGGCGAATTTCTTAACGCAGATTTGTTGCGTTCAACGCGATTAATCTGCGTTAAGAACTCAAGACGGACAATCTGCGACACTGCAAGTACCAGAACGTATAGGGCTCCGTCTCTCATAAACGCGGCTTGCCAATGCGCAAGGCGCACGGGCGCGACGTGTACTGGAGTACACCAAAGGTGCGCACCGCGCATGAGCGCCCGTGCACGGAGCGCCCTTTGCGACGAGTCCTGTGGAGAACGCCGCGCATCAGGTTCCGCATCTCATTCACGCCAAAGGGCGGGCTTGCCAGGTGCAACGGCAAGCCCGCCCTTCTCTACTTATCGCTTGCTAGCTCGTGCTTTAGCTCGTCTTCTTGCCGAAGGCGGTCATGAGGCCGCCGATGATGGCCTGGGAGTCGATGGTGGCGCCGGCGATGACGTCCACACCCATCGTCTGCTGCTCCAGGATCTCGTCGGTCAGCTCGTCGAACTGCTCCTCGCTCATGAACATGTTCTCCTTGCCGTCGCCCAGGGTGATGGCCACGAGCTGCTTGTCCTTGATGGTGAAAATGACGGTGTAGGGCTCCTCCAGGCCCTGGACCTCGACGGGATAGTCGCCGTCGGCGGCCTCAGCCCAAGGCTCGCTCACGCCGCCGCCCTCGGAGGGATGCAGGTCGGCACGGCCGCCGAGCATGGTGTCGATGGCGGCGCGGGCCGAGCAGATGGCCTCATGCAGGTAGGTGCCGTTCTGGTAGAGGTTGGACACGAGGGAGCCGATCTCGCCGGCGGAGTAGAGGCCCTCGATGGGCTCGCCGTCCATGTTGAGCACCTCGCCGGTGATCTTGCGGCGCGCGCCGCCCGAGCAAGCGGGCATCGCGGGGAACTCCTCGACGGCGTAGAAGGGGGCCGTCTCGATCTTAGCCATCGTGGTGATGTCGCGGCCGAAGTCGGCGTCGACGCCGGCGTCCACCATCTCGTTGAAGTGGTCCACCTCGTTCTTGAGGTTCTCGGGGTCCTTGCCGATGAGCTCGGCGAGCTCCTCGATGGTGTCAGCCTTGACGATCCAGCCCTTCTCAACCTCGACGGAGTTGTCGGCGCTCCAGGAGTACGGGTTGCGGCAGCTTACGGGCCAGCCGATCCAGCTGTTCACGAGGGGCTGGGCCTTGCAGCAGGCGTCGTCGAAGATGAGGTGGACGGGCTGCATGCGTGCGATCGGCACGTCGACGTAGGAGCCGTGCTCGTAGTACTTCATGTGCTGACGCTGGTAGGTGCGGGCCTCGTCGTAGTAGCGCGTACCGTCGGCCGCGACCTCCATCCAGCTGCCCTGCGTCATGTAGAACTGGCGGATGAAGGTGGTGTCGTAGTCGGGCACCTTGATGCCGTGGAAGTAGCCGCAACTCATGGTGTGGTTGTCCATGTGCCACATCTGGGCGCCGATGGCCATCTCCATCTTCACGCCGTCGCCGGTCACGTAGGGCGAGCCAGCGTTGTAGATGGTGGCGCCGCCGTTGAAGTCGCGGTACATCTGCACGTCGCCCTCGTAGCCGCCGGTGGCCAGCAGCACGCCCTTGTTGGCCTTGACGTAGATGACGCTGCCGTCGGGCTTCTGGACGCCCACGCCGTCGACGCGGCGCGTGCAGGCGTCCTGCACCAGGCAGATTACCTGGTGCGAGTAATTAGGCTTGGCCCCACGCACCTCGGCTGCAGCCGCCATGCCGTTCCAGCAGCCGCCGTTCTCGAAGGGCACGCCGCCGTCCTTCTTGCGGAAGTGACCCGTGGCGCCCACGAAGTCGGCGCCGTCGAGGTCGGGGAACTCAACGAGCAGCGTGCCGTAGCGAAGCGCGCCGCCGCCCGAGTAGCCAACCTCGTAGCCGGCAGGCTCAAGCGCGCCCTGAATCCACTCGATGTCGCTGGAGAACTCGGTGGTCAGCCACTCGAAGTCCTCGTCGGGCACGGGGTTGGGCTCGTTCATGGCGCGCATGTAGGTGCGGAAGGTCTCGATGTCGGACGGGTCGGGGAAGATGACGCACTGGCCCGACGCCACGGCCTGGCCGCCGGCGTTCTCCTCGTCGGACTTGTCGTAGATGACGATGTCGACGTCGGGGTCGATCTCGACGGCCTCGACGTAGGCGGTGGTGCCGGCCATGCCGTAGCCAACCACGACGATGTCGTGCTCCTCGTCCCACGTGACGTTCTGTGAGGCCTTGACCCACGAGCTCGGGTCCTTGTACTGGCCTGCGGCCTCGTCGGCCACGGCCACGCTCGCGCCCGCAACGCCCAGGGCTGCCGCGCCCACGGCGCCGGCCTTGACGAGGTTCCTGCGAGTGATGCTCTGCTTGCTCATGATTGCCCCTTTCGGCGCGCCCGCCCCCTTAGACAGGCGCGACTCGGCTTTCGCGCCGCTCCCCTTGCGGCCGCCGGGTCCCACCCCGGCCGCCTCGCGGCGTCGATGACTCTGGTATAGCCCGCAGCCGCCGGGAACGCATCCGCCGCGCGCTCGCCCTTGACTGGCCCGCGCATCAGCCGCACATCCTCCATCCGGGTGGAGGCCAGCCAAGGGTTGACTTTTGGGCATGGCATCTGAGCAGGGCGTTTGACAAGGTTTTGGGGCCGCATGGCCAGCGGGGGCCCAAAGGCAAGACCGTGCATTCTGCAAGCTCGCGAAATCGGCCGCGCTCCCTAGAATGCTAGGTTGACGGTAGAAGCCGTCCCGAAATACCGCGCGTAATCCGGGTATCGCACGCAAGACGAGGTTCGTCGAGGGGGCGAGCGCTACACACGACCCCTCCGTGGGTCAGGCATCGGACGCGCACGGCACTGCCTGCGAGGCGGCGAGCGCCGCGCTCATCGCAAAGCCGGCGGCATTTGCGCACCCTCGCACGACGCACGGCGCGCGCACAAGGCAAGGAGGCACCCATGGACGCACAGCAGGCAAGGTACCGCACGGACGGCATCGGCGGCATCGTGGAGGCTGCGCTGCGCTGGGGCCTTCCCGCCTCTCCCCTCTTCCTCATGGTGCTCATGCTCCTCGCGCACGCCCCCTACGCGGCGCCCATCGTGGAGCCGGCGCTCTTCTACCTCGCCTGCATGGGCGGGGCTATGGCGGGGCTTCTCGCACTCATGCGCATGCGCCTTGGCGCGCGAGAACTGCGCCTGGCCTGCGTCGCGGGCTGTGTGGCACTTGAAGTGTCCTGGCTTGTGCTGCTCGCAGCGGAGCGCGGCGGCTCATGCCCGCTGCTGCTCGCGGGAGCCGCCCTGGCCGGGCTGGGGTCGAGCGCCCTGCTCGTGCTGTGGCTCTGGGTGGGGCAGACCAACGACCTCATGTGCGAAATCGGCAAGCTCGCCGCGGCGCTGGGCACCTCGTACGTGCTCTACACGCTCTTCTCGGTGGTGCCCCACGGCGGCGCCATCAGCTACTTCTTCCCGCCGCTTATCTGCGTCGCGCTCTGGACCAAGCTGGCAGGCGAGCCTGCTCAGGAGGGCCAGACGGCCCCCGACGAGCTCGTCGCGCGCCCCAGCGCGGGGCAGACCCTGGCCGTGGCGGGCCTGCTTGCCTGCTTCGGCGCAGGGTTTGCGGCCCTGGGCTTCGGCGGGGCGCAGGTCGAGCAGGGGGCAGGTCTGCTTGCGCTCGCCCTTGTCGCCTGCATGCTCGGGCAGCGCGGCGCCGGCGCCTTGCGCCTGGTCAGCGTGCCTGCCGTCACGTTCTCGCTATGCTATGCGGGGCTTGCCGGGGCCGGCAACGCCTTCGCGTTCTTCCTCATGGGCTGCGGGGCGCTCGTGGTGTGGCTCTTCCTGCAGCACCGCTTCGGCCACGGCGCGCCCCACCGCACGACCACGCGCGAGGTGGCCACGCGCCTGGCGTTCATCGCCGCATGTGCGGCTGCGGGCATGGCCCTGGGACACGTGTGCTTCGCCGCAGCAGGCATCGCCGAAACGCAGCGGGCGCTCGTGGTGGTGGCTGTGACGGCGCTCGCCTCGTTTGCCTGGCAGCTGGCCGACATGCCCCCGTGCGAGGCCCCCGCAAACGCAGGCGCAGCCGCGCCCCGCGACGAGGGCGCGCCGGCAACCCCCGCCCCGCAGGAGCCCCGCCAGCTCGAAAGCCTCTACGCCCTGTCGCCCCGCGAGACGCAGGTGGCTCAACTGCTCTGCCAAAACCGCAGCGTGCAGTACATATCGCAGGCCCTCGGCATGGCCGACAGCACCACGAAGACCCACGTGCGCCACGTGTACGAGAAGGCCGGCGTCCACTCGCGCAGCGAGTTCCAGCTCCAGACCGAGCGCCTCTCGCGGGCCGGCCAGTCTTGCTAGAACGACAGGCCGCTCAGCTGGATGACGAAGCCCCAGACGATGCCGATGAGGTAGAGCACGCCAAGGATGGCGAGGTTCTGCTTGGTGGAGCGGTTGGCCGAGAACAGCACGAGCAGGCCGATGCCGGCCGACACGAGCAGGCCCGCCATGGTGGCGCCCAGGTCAAGCACGCCGGCGAGGTAGAGCTGCGTGATGGCGACGCTGGCCGCGCAGTTGGGGATGAGGCCCACCAGGGCGCTCAGCAGCACCGACACGCCGCGCTCCGAGGAGATGGCCTCGGCGAGCACGTCCTCGCCCGCATAGCCCAGGATGAGGTTGAGCACGAGCGTCACGAGGAACACGAAGACGGTGACCTCAAGCGAGCGCACGATGGTCTCGCGCACCACGCCGCCCCAGCCCATGTCGGCCCCGCAGGCGCAGCCCGGCCCGCAGCTGCCGACAAGGAGCGTCTCGGGGGCGGCGCTGGGGGCGGCGGAGTCGGAGTCGCCCGAGAGCGCCTGGCTGACGGCACCCGGCGAGGTGGCGGCTGGAGCCGCGCCCGTGGCGCCCGGCTCGCCGGAGTCGCCCACCATACCCGTGGCGTTCACCTCGTCAGCGCCGCCCGCAAGCCCCGCGCCCGAAGCTGCGGCAACCCCGGCCGTCGTGACCTCGCCCGCCTCAAGCGCCGCGAACTGGGCACGCGCGCCGGCCTCGATCTCCTCAAGCGAGAGGCCCTCCTCGTCGTCGGCCTGGGCAAGCAGGGCGTCGAGGTCGAAAGCGCGACCGTCCAGGGTCGAGGGGCCCTCGGGGTCGATGACGAGCACCGAGCCGCTCTCCAGCTCGAACACCTGCGGCTCGGCGGGGGCGAACTCCGCACCCATGCCCTGCACCTTGAGGCCGAGCACGCGGATGGCCAGGTCGACGAGGAAGCCCGTCACCATGCCGAGCGCCACCTTGAAGAGCACGAGCTTCACCATGAGCGCCGGGTCGGACTGCTGGGCGATCATGAGGGGCAGCATCTCGTCGGAGGTGGAGAGGAACACGGCGAAGAGGGTGCCGAGCGTGAGGACGCGCCCCGCGTAGAGCGTGGCGGCGGCGGCAGAGAAGCCGCACTGGGGCACCGCGCCGAGCAAAGCGCCGATGGCAGGACCCGCGGCGCCGGCGCGTGCCACCACCGAGCGGGTCTGTGCGCCGGCCTTGTACTCGAAGGCCACGAGCACGAAGTACGTCACAAGCAGGAAGGGCACGAGCCTGAGCGTATCGAGCGCCGCGTCGCTCAGGCAATCGAAGAACATATCCAACGGAGGGGCTCCAATCTGAAAACCAAAGGCCGTCCAGAAATGTAAGTCAGGCGTGCCTTTTTTGCACCGATGCGCCGCCATCCCATCAAAGCTACACGGATTTTCATCATTTTACCTGGTAGATGTGCATATTCTCATATGAGCACGCGTGCAGACGTTTTTACCGATTGGCCGCGGTGCGGCGGTTGCACCTACCCTCAGACCGCTATACTGAACCCTTGTGGTTCACATCGGCCCGCGCCAACAGAAACGAGTCGCCATGATTTTCGTCGTCCTCATCGGTTTGGGAATCGTCATCGCCGCCGTGGTGCTGCGCCGCGCGGGCATCGGGATGGGCGACTCCGACGCGCAGCCCGACTCGGTGTACGAGATCCTGGAGGACGAGGCGCGCACCTCCTCGCTGGGCAAGCTCGTCTCGAAGATGAACTGGCAGACCGGCGTGCCCATGCCCGACAAGACGCCGGGGTGCTTCGTCATCCTCACCTACAGCTCGAAGAAGGACCTCAAGTCCTC
>CAVJGP010000023.1:0-31111 GCA_963648855.1 Alistipes onderdonkii
CGAAAAAACGCGGGCGGCAAGAGTAGCCGGCGCGAGCGGGCGAACTGCGGGCGGGCACCCGACACGAACGAGCAACCGAACGCAGGAAAGCGCAAACGATAACCGGAGCGGGCAGCGGCCAGAGCGAAGGGTGTAGGACACTCTTTCAGCATCTGGCAGCTTTTTCAGCGTTCGGCAGCTTTTTCAGCAACTGGCAGCTTTGGGAAAGGTGAGGCAGTTTGGACTGCCGGACCGCTCTTGAGCGGAGGAACTGCCGGGGCGCAAGGCGAGATGCCACTGCGGATGAGAAGGCCGGGGGCTCGGAGGGCTAGCCGATGGGGGAAGCGACGAAAAGAGGCCAAACGTGGATGAGATTCGCCGATTGCATGCAGGATTTCCCCAGGCCAAATCGGCCCTGCAGAGAGATACCTGGTAGATGGCCTATCCCGATTTGAGCCGTCCGACTGCTTGCTTCTTTCTGCATGCAATTTGAGAATCTCATCCAAGATTTGGGAAAAGGCGCACTCGGCGGGGTGGGCTCGGGACGGTGAACCCATTCTGCCGAGCGTGGCATCGCAGGTTGAGACCGTCACCTGCCCCGGTTGTCCATCGCCTGGGGTTTTCTAGCCGCGAGCGCGGACAGCGCTGCGCCTGCTGCCCACGACATCGCGAGTTAGGGCCGGCACCCGTAGGCTCTTATCCATCGCCTGGGGTTTGCCGGGCGCACGGGGCGCAAACCCATCGCCCGCTTCCCATGGCTCGCAAGGGTGAGATCGCCATTCACGGCTTCTTATCCGGCACTTGGAGCTTACTGACCGCAGGGGCGAACGGTTCATCAGCCGCAGCATCGCAGGTCAGGGTCGCCGCCCTTAACTGCTCACCTATCGCTTGGGGCTTGCTGCACGCACGGGACGGCAGCCCATCGCCCGCGATTCGCGCATGGCAGGTGATGGGCTACCGCCCAAGGTTGGTTGCTTATCACCGCGGGGTTTACCTGCCGCTTGCTGTTCGCAACCACGCCTCGCGGGCCGGGGTTACCGCCTGCACCCGGCGGCCCCGGCCCGCTACTCTTTTAGATGTACGTGATGACGGCGTTGCTTGTGTCGAAGCCGGTGAAGGCGATGGCGCCGTCGGTGTCGACGAAACTGAGGGTGTCGGGGTCGGCGGTGCTCACGTAGAGCGCCAGGCCGTCGTGGTAGTCGCCGAACATGTAGCAGTCTTGGCCGCTCACCTCGAACACCACCTGACCGTCGGCGTCGTAGACGGTCACGTCCTGGCCACGCAGGGCGCCCTCGTCGTGGCACGACGTGCCGTGCCGCACGATGAGCCGGCCGCTGCTGAAGCCCGAGTACGCGCTGCCTTGGGTGACCGAGAAGACGGTGGGGTACCCATCGACGGCCTCGTCGCAGTCGCCCCGCACGGGCTCGCGCACAGGCGAGAAGGTCTCGTCGAACATGGCGACGTAGGTGTTGCCGTCGTCTCCCTTGAGGGGCAGCGCCAGGCGACCGCCGTCATAGAGGGGCGGTTGCGCGTTTTGGACGGCGTCCCAGTCGATGCGGGTCATATAGTCGTCTGGGGCCCAAGTTAGCTCCTCCGTCTCGAGGTTCCAAACGAAGAAATGCTCACCTAGGCAGCTGCCGAAGGCGAGGTTCTCCCTTGTGTAGAGCGAGACGGCCGAATCGGGGTAATAGGAATTACCGAGATACTCAGTCGGGAAGCTGGTATAGGTGAGCTCTTTTGTTTCCCCTTTGCATGTGGCAAGAACCGTCGTAAGGGTCGAATCCTTCACCCGCACTCTGACGGGATAGTGGGCCTCGTCAAAGAAGTACGAGTTGTTCGTTACGGCTTCATCACCAAGGTCGAGCTGGGCGCCCTCGTTTTGCGTGAGGTAGTAGTAATGCTGGGAAGAGGATGTGCTGGTAGGTATGGCATAGACTCCCATGCCGCGCTCGCACGAGGTTCTCCAACCTTTCCAACCACCTAGGCCGCCATAATAATTGGTACTTCCGTCATATGAATACAAATCCGGCACGCTGAGGTCATAGGTCGCTTCGGTTGAAGGCACAAGTATGGAGAAGGCAACCCGGTTAAACCAACCGTCGGGCATGACATAGCCATAGCACACACTGTCGGATTCTCGGCTCACTACGGTGACCTCATCGGGCAGCGATGCCTCGGAGGCAATCTCGCCGGACGCATCTATGATGCGAACCGTGCCCTTGTACGTGAGGGCAAACGAGCCGCTCTGGAAGGGATAAGAAGCCCCGGGAGATTCATTGGCCTCTTCGCACACATAGCAGGCGAGCAGGTTGCCCTGCTTGTCGGCCAGGCCCACTGCGTTATGCCCGTCCCAGTCGAAGTAGAGAATTGCCCTGCCCTCGTTGAACCAAATGTACTTAGCGCTGTTCAAGTAGGTCGAGAGCGTTATCTCGGGGTTTACGAGGCTGAATGTCGCGGCATGGGCGGTGCCAGCGTCTGCAGCGGCGGTCACCGCGCCCAGGGAAAGCGCCGTCCCGGCGGCCAGGCTGCAGAACGCACGTCGTGTAAGCTCCATTACTCCTCGCCCTCCTCGATGACGAACTTCCTTGCTTGGCTCACGTCGATGCCCTCGAACAGGATGGTGCCCGTGAGGTCGATGGCGCACGGCACGCCAGGGTTGTCGGTACGCTTAAAGGGCACGACACCCTGGCTGGCGCGGTTGAAAGTTGAGAGGAGCGTGATGCCCTCCGAGGGCTCAATCGTACGTAGGACGTTTCCGCCGAGGTCGTAGAACACATAGGAGGCGTCGCTTGAGGTCTCGCCGACCCTCACCGCGAACTTGCCGTCGTATCCCTCGCCGAGCACCGCGTCGGCACGCACGGGGTCGAACTGCAGATTCCAAGCCATGTCGAAGACCCCCACATACGACAGCTCGTCGTCGCCTTGCATGAACAGGATGATATGCTCGCCGTCGGCCGTGATGGCGCAGGGGTGGGTGCTGGACGTCCAGTCAAGACGTTTCGCGTATTCGCCGTCCAGCTCATGGTACACCCCGCTCTCGATTTCATAGGAATACAGCGAGGGGTAGGTGCCCGAGATGCCGTACCCTGCCTCCAGGACGACCATACCGTTCCGCTCTGTGCTTCTGACATAGCCAAAGTGGCGTCCTGTGGGATTTCCGACTTCAGAAAACCAAGGGGTCGTCACCGAGCCATCCTCGTAGCTGATGATGCAAGCCAAGGGAGTCTCGTCTCCCCAGTCGCGATGAAAGGTGACGGCGTCTAGCACGAAGTACGAATCCCCGAATGCGTTCGAAAGGTCTGCCGACGTGGCAAAAGTGAAGTCCATGCACTCCTGCGTGACGCGGTGATATACCTTGGCAATGCCTCGCCCAGTCGTTTCAGCCGATTCCTGGCCGGTGACCGAATCGTCGGCTATCGCGCCCCCAAGGAAGAAGAGGGACTCGCTTGGGTCGGTAAAGGCCTCACAGTCTGTAACCTCCACGTCGAATTCAAAGTCATACAGCAGCTGCCCGGCAGTATCTCGAATCTCCCAGCGGTCGTATGAGGTGAAGCCCGTCTGCTGGTGGCGCACCAGCACGTAGGAGCTTGGCATCGGATTGAGGGCCGAGCCCATGACGTCCCCGGGCTGGATTATGAATATCGGCTGCGCGCTTGTGACATCCGAGAATTCCTCCTGCGCCAGGAAGGGGTAGTCAAACGAGAGCCCGTCAGCCGAAGCGACGTCGCTGCCGTCCTGTGTAAGGGTATAGGAGTACCGGGCTTTTAGGTTCTCACCGTCTTTCGAGGTAACCTGCAGGATGGAAGCGCCCTGTGAGTCGGTCGTCGTGGTGAAGAGCTGGTCGGAGTAGTACAGCAGCCGGCCGCTCGGGTCGATGCACCCATATACCGTGCTCGTCTTCCAGTCGACCTTCGTGATGCCGACTTGTGCGAATCCATCCCTAAACGCACTGGCGCTGATGGCCGGGGTGGTGTCGGCGTCGATGAGCCACGGCTCGGCGGGCTCGATTGAGGCGGTGGGAGGGTCGATCTGCTCCCCGCGCGCAGCGTCACTCTTGGCCGTGCTCGCGGTCGCGCTCGCGTCCGTGCTTGTGTCTGCGCTCGGCTCATCCTGCGCGGGGGGATTCGTCGGCTCCCGTCTCGGCGCGGGCGGATTCTGAGCCCGAAGCGCAGCCGGTGCCCAGGAGCGCTGCCGTGCCTCCGACTCCCAGCATCGCCGCTACCTGCAGGAATTCCCTTCGACCCATAGCTTTCATGCGTGCTTCTCCTCACCTGTCGTGGATGTGGGTGTGCGCCTATTCGGCCGAGAAAAGCGCCCCGGAGTCCTGGGAGGGCTCGGGTTCCACGCTGTTCGCCGAGATGATCTTTCCGAGGGCCTCGTGGAGGGTGGCGATGGAGGCGGAGTTGGAGTCGCTCACGATGTTGAGGGTGGAGACGAGGCCGTCGGCGATGGTGACCTTCACGGTGATGGGACTGCCGTCCTCCATCACCTCGGCCTCGTAGTCGCCGTCGGGGATGGCGCTGGCCGCAGCCGCGTCGGCGAAGACCACGGGGTTGGCGATGCCGGCGGTCCCATGGCTCAACTTAAAGTTGCCTGCCAACTTGAGCACCTGCACGCCCGAGAGGGGAATCTGCACGATGGTGGGCAGGTCGTTCTTCGTCGCGGCATATTGCTTGTAAAGGACGCCGTCCAAATACACCTCGATGCCCGCCGTGTCCGATCCGTCCACATGACCGAAAGTGAACCTGAGCTCGCTGTAGTTGCCCTTGAGGTTGTAGAGAGCGTAGCTGTATCTCGACATCGTGGCACCGGTGTAGATATCGCCGGCCATGGAGAAGCTGCCGATGTTGCTTATGAAATTCTGGGACTCATACGGTTCGATATCGTCGAGCAGCGAGATACCGTTTCCGGTGTCCGCAGACGCCTGGGCCTGCTTGGCGGGTTGGGCCAGCAGCGCGGAGATGCCGCAAGCCCCCAAGGCCAGCGTTGCCCCAAGCATGCTGCGACGGCTGAGAGCGATTTGGGTGTTCATATGCTCCTCCTTACGTAGGGCACCCCGCCTGAAAGCGGACGCGACCTGCACGATAGATGAGGGGGGGGTGACGTCAATGCCGTTTCTGAAAACGTCGACGCATTGAGGTCTGGCTTGTCTGACCGGGCAGGCCAGGCAATCCATCCCTTCCCCCGCCGGTGCTCATTTGAGCTCCGGCGATGAGGAGTATGCCGCGCGGTGCAAAGTCGCGTTGGGATTGCAGAGTCTATTTAGGACTTGCTGGAAAGGCCGGCTGTGGAGTAGGGCGATGGAGACCCGTAGGCGTATGGCTTTACCCATTACGGTTCGGAGCAGGGTCCTAAGAGTCCTGCCTTGATGCATTTCTTGACGAAGAGGTGTGTATTTGGGCCGCGCGTGGGCGAACCGACTGGCCGCCCACGTGCGGCCCTTGCCCCTCCCGCGGCCAAGCGTCAGCGGAGGCACTCGTTGCCGAACTCGTCCGTGAGCTGCTTGAGCTGCTCACGGCCCTTGCCCCCGACGCAGCTCGCCTCGCAGCGCAAACGCACCACGTTCGGCGCGGGTGCGGTGCGCACGGTCGATTCTGGCGGGAAATCTGCGTGCCGTGCTTGCCCGCCGTTTGCCTGTGCGCCGTTTTGTCGAGATGTCGCCGCGGAATCGGGGTTCTCCTACCATCAATAATTGGGAGTCCCGTTCTTACCTGGCAGATTCCGGCCCGCCGGCGATGCCGCAGCGGCAAAACGCCGCGCAGAACAGGCGTTAGGTTGGCCTTCCAGGCCACTCGGCCCCGACAAAGCCCTGCCTCCGCGGAATCGATGGTAGGAGAACCCCGATTCCGCGGCAGTATCTCCCCACATCGCCCCACGCCCATTTGCTCTGGCCCATCTTGGCCGCTGCATCGCCCCGCGTCCGCCCTCGGGGGCTTGCCAGCGCATGCGCGAGGGGCCCTCGACGCCTAATGCAAAGGGCCCGTGATTTATGCCACCGGGCGTTTGTCAGAACTATAGGAACACCCCGCGGCCGAGCGTCAGCGGGAACTCTCGTGGCCGAACTCGTCCATGAGCTGCTTGAGCTGCTCGCGGCTGTGGACGTCGAGTTTGGCGTAGAGGTTGCGGGCGTGGGTGCGCACGGTGCTCTCCGACAGGCACAGACGCTCGCCGGCCTGCGACTTGCTGAGGCCCTCGACGAGCAGGCGCGCGATGTCAAGCTCGCGGCGCGTGAGCTGGTAGTGCTGCGCCATCAAGAGAAGGCGCGCGTCGTCGGCAGGTATCGTGCTGAAAGTTGAGGGGGAATCGGGCAGGGGCGTGAATCCCCGCACGGCATCAGTGCCCTGCGCACTGTCCAGCATGCCAGTCTGAGCGCGGCCCGTCATAACCGCTTGCATGCGCCCCGCCATGCCCGTCTGTGCGCACCCCGGAGCACCCGCTTGCATATATCCTGACGTGCCTGCCTGCGCGTATTCCGACGCGCTCCCCTGCGCATATTCCGGGGCGCCCACCTGTGCGTATCCCGACATGTACGACTGGATGCGCCCCGGCGTTCCCGCCTGCATGCGGCTTGGTTCATTCCATTGCGAGCTATTCTGCGGGCAATTCTGGGGCACTTCCTGTGCCGCGCAGTCTTGTGAGCTCATCTGCAAGTTGGCATGAGGCGTATGCCCACAGGCGCCGACGCCCTTCTCCGCTAGTCCCGATCCCAAATCGGCAAAGAGCGGGCGGGTGCGGGGAATCGAGTCAGTTATCAGCATGAACATGCTCCCGGCCAGCAGGACCACCATCACGAGGGCGAGGAGCATGGGCGAGGAGTCGTAGGGGCCCACGGCCATGGCGACGATGCGGCCCAGCTCGCGGGGCACCTGGTGGGCCACCCACACGCAGCCGAGCACGAGGTAGGCCGGGCGGCTCATGTGGCGCGCCACGTCGTAGCTCGCGTACCACAGGATGGCCAGCGTGAAGGTGTTCGCGACGGTGACGAGGGCAGACCCTGCCTCCATGAGCTGCGGGGTGAGGCAGGCAAGCAGCAGCACGCCCACGATGAGCAGTGTGAGGGGGATGTTCCAGAGCATGGCAAAGCGGATGTGCCGCCGGCGCACAAGCGCCCACCACACGACGCCCAGGCATAGCAGGCAGGTAACCAGCTGGTGCAGGACGCGAAGGGCGGCCGAGAGCGCGATGGCCTGGCCGTACGGGAAGCCGCGAGCGAAGCCCAGTGCAAGGCTGAAGAGCGCGACGCCGAAGAGCAGGCGGACGAATGAGGTCGGAGGTTCGCAGTCGTAGAGGGTGTCGGCCTTGCAGGGGTTGATGGCGCTGCAAGGAGTGGTCGCATTGCGGGGGTTAGCGGCGCTGCCGGGGTTTACGGCGTTGCGGAGGTTGCTGACGCTGCCGGGGTTGACTGCGCTGCGGAGGTTGTTGACGCCGCCAAGGTTGATGGGGCTGCCGATGTTGACGGAGCTGCCGGAATTGATGGCGTTGCAGAGGTCGCTGGCGTTGCAGGAGTTGCCGGCCCCGCCAGAATTGACGGCGCTGCGGGGATTGATAGCGCCGCGGGTACTTGCGGCGTTGCAAGGGCTGCTGGAATTGTAGGGGGCGGCGGCCTTGCAGGAGTTGGCGGCGTTGCGGGGATTTACAGCCCTACCAGGGTTGATAGCGCCGCCGACGTTGGCCGTGACACTCCCCGGTCGCTCCCCTTGCTCCTGTCCAGTCATCCCCGCATCGCGCTCATCGACGCTCAGCATGGCTGAGCGGAACGCGACGAGCGAGGTCACGGGCATGAGTGCTGCCACCAGCATCGCGAGCGTCTTGGGGAGCAGGCCCAGCACCAGGCCTGCCAGGCAACTCAGCGCAAGCGAGACAAAGGTGCCGAACAGGGCTTCCTCGGGTTGGAGACGCTCGTAGAGGCAAATCCACATGCCGCCGCCCCACACCACGCCCAGCGCCGCGAACAGGCAGGCGGCCCAGCCAAGGCCGGTGGCCCCCGTCTCGTCGGCGGCCAAGAGCAGGCCGCACGCGGCGGTCATCGCCAGGGCACAGGCAACGCCCATCCAGTTTTGTGTGCGCGTCGAGAAGGGCTTGCGCAGGGCTATCGCCATGAGCACGAGCGTCACCGCGCCGCGCATCAGGTTGACCGCAACGCTCGCCAGGCCCGAGTCGGTGGCCGAGTAGAGGTCGTACACGCAGCACTGGAGCCACACGCGCACGGCCGCAAGTCCCAGGAAGGTTAGCGAGAAAAGCGCGACGCACTGCGGGAGCAGCCCACTGGGCCGCGCGGCGTGCGTCTCCGTGGCATCTTGCATTGTCGGCATCGCCCGCAGCCCCCTCCCGCGCGTCGCGCCCCGCTTGCGCCCCACTATCTCGGGGGGCGCGCGTCTCTTGCGGTGAGGGATTATAAACCATGCGTTTGCGCAGGCAGAACGGGAACGAGCATCGCTCAGGCAGGAGCTAATCCCACTCTTGCCCGATTCGGCCAACCTCAGCGTCAGCCTGAGCCCGGGTGCATGGATCGGCCTGCTTCTTCTTAAGGCCGACGCGACATGGAAGCAGGGTTGTCGGCGTGCCAAGAAAAAACGCCGCGCGCCCCAGCGGCAAGCTGAGGGCGCGCGGCGCGATGCGGGGAGTTCTGCCTTGCTCTTCCTGCCGGGCCCCTTCCGGCTCATGGGCGCGGTCGGACAGGGGCCTTCGGCCTTACCCCTCCTGCTGGGCCTCTTCCCAGGTGAGCCAGCCCTCGGGGACGACGGCCTCGTCGTGGCACTGCGTGCAGGTCACCACGGGCGTGGCGTCCACGCGGTGGCAGTCGGTGCAGGCGGTGGCACCGTGCTGCGTGGCGTGCTGGTTGAACTGACCCTCGACGGCGGTCATCTCGATGAGCGCCTCGCGGTCGACCGCGACGATGCCCAGGTAGTTCAGGGCGCTCATGGCAGCCTGGTGGCCGAAGACGTTGATGTCGCAGATGGCGTTGCCGCCCAGGCGGTTGCCGCCGTGGATGCCGCCCGTCACCTCGCCCGCCGCGAAGAGGCCGGGGATCGCCTCGCCGTCGGCGTTGAGGACCTGCGCGTCGGTGTTGATGCGCAGGCCGCCCATGGTGTGGTGGATGCCCGGCGCCACCTTGATGGCGTAGAAGGGGGCGTCCTCGATGGGCTCGAGAGCCTTCTCGCGGCCGAGCGCGTCGGCCTCGCCGTTGGCGATGGCGTCGTTGTAGGCGGCCACGGTCTGCACGAAGGCGTCGGCGTCGGTGTCCATGAGAGCGCCGAGCTCCTCGATGGTGTCGGCGACGAGGGCCAGGCCCTTGCTCACGAACTTGGACTCGATGGACTTGTTGGAGTCGTAGACCTTCTTGTCGAACACCGCGTACGCCCAGCCCTCGGGCTGCTCCCACTCGGCGGCGGACACCTTGTCGCGGGTGAGCAGCTCGTTGGTGAAGCGCACGCCGTCGCGGTTGACGAGGATGGCGCCGTCACCGCGGATGCCCTCGGAGAGGAGCGTCGCCGTGCCCTGCTCAACGGTGGGGTGCACCTGGATCTGGTCGATGTCCACGACGTCGGCGCCGATGGCCTGGGCCAGCAGGATGCCGTCACCGGTGGCGCCGGGCTGGTTGGTGGTCACGGCGTTGAGCAGCTCGGGGCGGTACTGGGCGAGCATCTCGTGGTTGGCGCCGAAGCCGCCGGCGGTGACGATGACGGCCTTGGCGTTGAAGGTGACGGAGGCGCCGGTGCGCAGGTCGGTCGCGCGCACGCCGCACACCACGCCGCTCTCGTCGCAGAGCAGCTCCTCGGCCTTCATCTGCGTCACGGCCGCCACGCCGCGCTGCTCGCACTGGGCGCACATGTTGCGCACGAGGTAGGCGCCCACGGCGCTGCCGTCCTCGGGGCGATGGATGCGCTTGACGGAGGCGCCGCCGGAGGTGGAGAGCTTGGTAAGGTACATCCCGCGCTCCTCCAGGCGCTCAAGCGCGGCGTTGGAGTTCTCGCACATGAAGGTGATGAGGTCCATGTCGCCCAGCTCGTGGCCGCCCTCGTAGGTGTCGTTGGCGAAGAGCTCCACGCTGTCCTCGATGCCCTCGGCCTCCTGGACCTTGGTGCAGCAGGCGTTCATACCGCCCTCGGCGCACACGGTGTTGCCGCCCGCCACGGCCATCTTCTCGATGAGCAGCACGCGTGCGCCGCCGTCGTGGGCGCTCATGGCGGCGGTCATGCCCGCGCCGCCTGCGCCGATGATGATGACGTCGTAGGTCAGGCCGCCCTCAGCCTCGGACTCGGCCTGCTCGGCGCCGGCGACGCCGGCGTTGCCGAGCATATGCATGCCTGCGGCGGCTGCGAGGCCCGCGCCCAGCGCGCCGGTGACGAACATGCGGCGGGTCAGGCGGGTGGCGGTGCGGTTGGTGCTGGCGTTGACGCTCATGGGTTCCCTCTTTCCCCTTGGCTCGCATGCGTTGTATGCGAGCTGCTCCCGTGAATCCGCACGGCTGAGCGAGGCACCATGCCGTGCGGCTTGTCGGGGCACAGGATGCGCCGCCGTCCAGCCCTCCCCCTCGCCCGACGGCGTGCGAAACCGCCCGTGCGACCCGGGTGAAAAAATTCACACGCAAGGAAGTTTGGCCTGGTAGATGGGCATATCAGTGCGACCGAGGGTCAACCTGCGAATATGCGGGCCACATCCGGACGCCGGGAAAGGCGCGGCAACCCCGGCAGGGCCGGCAAGGCCGGCAACCCCGGCGACCCCGACAAGGCCGGTCTCCCCTCCGGGAGCTGCCGGGAGGCGCGCGTACCGCAAAACTTCCGCTAGTCGGTATTCTAATGTCGGACCTCCAAATAGCCTGAAGGCAGACAAGCCATCTACCTGGGACGATGCACGGCGTCTTAATGGCTGGCGGAGCCGGTCGCGATTAAAATACCGACTAGCGGAAGTTTTTTGCCACGAGACGCAGCGGAGAGCTCCGCGTCGGCGCCCGACGCCGCCCGGAACAACCCGGCATCACCCATCATGAGCCCATCGCGAGCCCCGCAACACGCCTGCGGCCTGCATCCAAATGCCGCATCCGCACAGAACAGGACGAGATCGAACGACCCGGCCTCACACCCTGCCCAAGTCGGCCCAGTCGCACCCAAACAGCTCCCGGCGCAGCTCTCGTGTCGCGCGACGTTGCCGTTCTGTCTTCGGCCGGGGACGTCTCCCGAGAACCTTGCAAACGGCACTCGACAGCGCCTCGAACCTTGCCTCGTCTGCGAGCTGGCCAAACGTGACCGGAAGCACCTCGATTCCCATGCTCTTAAGCGCAAGGGTACGGTCTGAGTCCGACAGAAAGCTGCCCTCGTTTTGATGGACAAGCGCGCTTTGGCACTCGAGGTCCAAGCCGCACTCCCAATAGAGGTCGCAGTAGCAGCTGTCCCTTTGGGCGAGGCGGCGGGCGGGGCGGGTCAACTTAATCCGCCGGTTAAACTCAAGCCCGTCGTAGCCCTCCCCGCCCCTGTTGCGCGAAAACCCCAGCAGCATGCCCGCCTGCACCTCAAACGGCGAGGCGGCACCGGGCACTACCAAGTCTGCCGCCCTCTTGAGCACCTTGCCGCCACGTTTGGGCCCATGAGCCGCAACGATGACAGCCATGTCGCGCACGTCCATGAGCGGCGGGCGCGACCAGATGCCCGTCACGCGGCCCCGCTGGTCGACATACGGCCGCCAGCCCCCAATCGCAGGTATGCCGCCACGGTTTTGCATCGCCTGCAGGCAGTCTTTGACGGCGGGAGGCGGCGAATACACAGCGAACGACCCGCAGAGCTCGCTTGCCAGCATCACCGTCCTGACGAGGCTGGCCCTCGCAGCAAGTTGAAGAAGCGTGAAGGCGGGCGTGGTCACCCAGACGTCGCATCCGACGCCAAGCCACGGTTTGGCCGAAGACAGATTGCAGCACAGGTGCGACCTCACCAGCGACGACGCATGACATGCGCTGCGGCTTTCTTGCAGGATGTCTATCGGGACATCCTGGCACGCCGCGAGCAGCGGCACCGCCTGGCGCAGGACTTTCGCGGTGTGCCCATGGGCCCTGGTAGATGGGCTGGGGCGCAGGAACCCCTGGCAAAGACGCGACTCACGGGCCAGCCGCTCGCCGAAGGCGGCAAGCTCGCTAGCCCCAAGCGGCCCAAACGAAGGATCGCCCGCTTGCGCCGCAGCGACAAGCTGCTTCACAACGGGTGGGCAGCGCCAATAGTTGAATGCCGTGGCATCGCAAATAACCGTTTCCATGCCATCAGGATACTGAGAAATCCCTGCTTATTTTCGAAAATAAAAAATGAGAGTTTTATATTGGCACCGTTTTGGCACGCGCCACATGGCGAGAACCCTAAGGCACGCGGATGCAGGTGCCGACCCAGACAAAAACTTCCGCTAGTCGGTATTCTAATCCGAACCAATGGGGTAAAGGCATGGGCGCCGCATACATCGCACCTGGTAGATAGCCTAGTAGGTTTGCACATACAAGCATGCGTGCCATTAGAATACCGACTAGCGGAAGTTTTGATCCGAAAGCCTCCCAAAAGAGCCTTCCAGCAGTCCCGTCCAAGAAAGGCTGTGGCGTCCAGCACGGCCAAACCACGACAGACAAGGCCGCTGCCCCAGGCGCGGCGGCGGGTTTGTCGGTATGAAGGAGATTCCCGGAAAGGTATTCTCCAACAAAAACCCTGGTGCATGCTTCATAGTCATTCCCGAAGGCGGCAGCGATACCAACGCGCCCCCGCACGCACGTCTGCCCCAAACAACGGAGCCCCAATGAGCCTACTTCTCGTTCAGAACATCCTCACGCTCTTCCTCATGATGGCGATGGGCTTTGCCCTTGCGAAGTCGAAGCTGCTGAAGCCCTCCGACAGCAAGGCCCTGTCGATGGCGTCGCTCTACGTCATCATCCCCTGCACCATCGTGTCGTCGTTGCAGGTAGAGCGCACCCCCGAGGTGCTTGAGGGGGCCCTGCTCGCCCTCATCGGCGCCGTCCTGACCCACCTGGTGTTCATCGCTCTGGCGCGTCTCGTCAAAGGCCCGCTCAAGCTCGACGACGTAGAGCAGGCGTCCCTGACGTACACCAACTGCGGCACCTACCTCATCCCGCTCGTCGTCATGGTGCTCGGCGAGGAGTACGTCATCTACTGCACCATCTACCTGGCCGTCTTCAACCTCTTCATGTGGACGCACGCACGTTTCGTCCTGGGCGGCGGCACCGATTTAAACCTTCGCGGGCTGCTGCTCAACGTGAACATGATCGCCGTCTACCTCGGCGCCTTCCTCTTCATCTCGGGGCTGGACTTTCCGCCCGTCATTGAGAACGCGATCAGCGGCATCGGCTCCATGCTTGGCCCCGCCGCCATGCTCGCCGTAGGCATGGTGCTTGCCGGGGTGGACCTCAAGATGGTGCGCGGCTACAAGAAGCTCCCGCTCGTGACGGTGCTGCGCCTGCTCGTGTGCCCCCTCGTCATGCTCGCCGTGTTCAAGCTCACGCCCCTGGCGTCCCTGGCCCCCGACGGCTCGACGGTGCTGCTCGTCATCCTGATGGCGGGCGCGGCCCCCTCGGCCCTCGTGCTGGCGCAGCTCGTGCAAGCCTGCCGCCAGGACTTCACCTACTGCAGCGCCATCAGCGTGTCCACGCTCATCTTTAGCATCTTCACCCTGCCGCTCATCGTGTTCCTGTACAACCTCTGACCGCGGCGAGGCGGGCACGGCGCGGGGCAGCGCGGGGGCACAGCGCGGGCGCGGGGGCCGTGCCCACGGGGCAATCTCGCCCGCGTCCGCCAGAACGCATAGCGGGGGCAGCGCGGGGGCACAGCGCGGGCGCGGGGGCCGTGCCCACGGGGCAATCTCGCCCGCGTCCGCCAGAACGCATAGCGGGGGCAGCGCGGGGGCACAGCGCGGGCGCGGGGGCCGTGCCCACGGGGCAATCTCGCCCGCGTCCGCCAGAACGCATAGCGGGGGCAGCGCGGGGGCACAGCGCGGGCGCGGGGGCCGTGCCCACGGGGCAATCTCGCCCGCGTCCGCCAGAACGCATAGCGGGGGCAGCGCGGGGGCACAGCGCGGGCGCGGGGGCCGTGCCCACGGGGCAATCTCGCCCGCGTCCGCCAGAACGCATAGCGGGGGCAGCGCGGGGGCACAGCGCGGGCGCGGGGGCCGTGCCCACGGGGCAATCTCGCCCGCGTCCGCCAGAACGCATAGCGGGGGCAGCGCGGGGGCACAGCGCGGGCGCGGGGGCCGTGCCCACGGGGCAATCTCGCCCGCGTCCGCCAGAACGCATAGCATATAATCCCAAGGTTGCCGTCACATCGCCAAGGCGAGAGTGCGCAGGCCCGGCAAGCGACCCTTGAGGATTTCACCTATGAACGTTGAGCAGATTGTCGAGAACGTAGTCGCCAAGCTGGGCGGCACGCACAACATCGCCTTCGTCACCAACTGCATGACGAGGCTGCGCGTGACCGTGCGCTCAGAGGCCGACGTGGACGAGGAGGGCCTCAGGGGCGTGCCGGGCGTCATGGGCGTCGTGCACGACCGGCCCGCATACTACGAAGTGGTTGTGGGCCCCGGCACGAGCAAGAGATGCGCGGACCTGTGCCACGAGATGGGCCTGGCGGCCACTGCGACGACCGACGGCGACTGGAAGGCGAACAAGGCCGCCCGCGCGCAGGCCCGGGGAGGCAGCCGCCTGCGTGCCAGCCTGAAGGTGCTCGCCGACGTCTTCGTGCCGCTCATCCCCGGCGTCATCGTCGCGGGCCTGTGCGCGGGCTTCGCCGCCCTGCTGACGCAGCTCGTCCCCGACTATGCCGACGTCCTGGCCTGGAGCCTCCTCTACAAGATGCTCCTGCTCATCAACGTCTCGTTCATGACCTACATCACGGCGTGGGCGGGCTACCGCGCGGCCGAGCACTTCGGGGGCACGCCCATCCTGGGCGGCATGCTCGGCATGATCACCACCCTGTCGGGCATCAACGAGATAGCCCAGGCCCTGGGCCTCTACGACAAGGACACGCCGCTCAACTCGGTGCTGCTGGCCGGCAAGGGCGGTGTGCTCGCCGTCATCTTCGGCGTCTTCATCATGTGCTCCATCGAGAAGCGCCTGCGCAAGAAGATGCCCGCCAACCTCGACATCGTCTTCACGCCGCTTCTCACCATGCTCATCTGCATGGTGCCGTATGTCCTGGTCATCATGCCCGTCTTCGGCTATGTGTCCAGCGGGATCGCATGGGCCATGGGCGAGGTGTGCCTGTCGGACAACGTGTGGGTGCGCGCGGTCACAGGCTTCATCGCCGCCGCCGTGTTCCTGCCGCTCGTGGCCTGCGGCATGCACTACGGCATCATCGCGCTGTACACGGTGCAGCTCCAGCAACTCGGCCACGTCACGCTGTACCCCGCCCTGGCCATGGCCGGCGCGGGCCAGATCGGCGCGGCCCTGGCCATCTACCTCAAGGCCCGAAAGCTCAAGCACAGGAAGCTCTGCGCGGTCATCGAGGGAGCGCTGCCGGCCGGCCTTCTGGGGGTGGGCGAGCCGCTCATCTACGGCGTCACGCTGCCCATGGGCAAGCCCTTCCTCACCGCAGGACTGGGCGCGGGCTTCGGCGGCGCTTTCGTGATGGTGTGCCAGGTGTCCTCCACCACCTGGGGGCCGTCGGACCTGCTGGGCTGCTTCGTGATGACCGCCGGCGAGGGCGGCCCCCTCATGAGCGTGGCGATGTACCTGGTAGGCCTGCTCATCAGCTACGTGGCGGCATTCATCATCACCAACGTGGCCATACGCAACGCCGACGTGGCGCAGGCCCTCGGCGGGATGGAGAGCGAGGGCGGCGAGGAAAAGGGCGAGAAGACCGAGGCTGGTGAGGCTGGCAGCGGCGAGGAGGTGGCGGGCGGCGGCGCGGGCGAGATGGCAGCCGTGCGTGACGCTGACGAGCGCGGCACTGGCGGGGCCGGCGCGAGCGAAGCGGCGGGCGAGAAGGTTGCGAGCTGGACGGCAGCCATGCATGGCTCGGGCAAGGTGACGGCGGAAGGTAGCGCGGGCGAGACGGTAGCCGCACGTACCGTTGGCAAGACGGCAGCCGCACCCGCCTGCGCCCCCGCCACCGGGGGAGCCCGGACGCGCGGGCAGCGTCGGCGCGTGAGGCACGGCGAGGCGGTGGGCCTGCCCGTCACCTGCGGGGAGGCAGGACGCGCCGTAGCTTGCGGGGAGGCAGAGCGCGCCGTCACCTTCGAGCATGTCATTCGCGACCCGAAGGGCATCCACGCCCGGCCCGCAGGCGAGCTTGCGCGGGTGGCGTCAGGCTTTCAGGCCGATATCACCGTGGAGCATGCGGGCCGTGTGGCCAGCGCCAGAAGCGTCGTCGAGCTGATGCTGCTTGAGGCCACGCAGGGCAGCGCGCTCACCGTGCGCGCCACAGGCCCCGACGCCCCGCAAGCCGCCGACGCGCTGAGGCGCTTCATGGCCGAGAAGCTATAGGGAGAGACACCCCATGAGGACTTTGAGCTGCAACGTTGCCCAAGAGGGCTTTTTCGCCGGGCCCGTGCATTACATCCCGCAAGGCCAGGCTACAGGTGAGCGCATGGCCTGCGGCGACACGGCCGGCGAGCTTGCGCGCCTGCACGCCGCGATGGACTCCCTCAGGGCGAGCATCGAGCGCTCCGCGGCCGGCAGCGAGGGCGATAACGCGAACATCCACCAGACCGCGCTGTCCATCCTGGCAGACGAGACGTTCGTGCGCAGGGCCGAGCAGGGCATCGAGGCGCGCGGTCTGAGCGCACCCCAGGCTGCGCGCGCCGCCGGCGAGGAGCTCGCAGCCGAGTTCGCCAAGCTGGAGTCGGACTACCTGCGTGCCCGCCAAGACGACGTGCGCGGCGTGGGCGAGCGGCTCGCGGCCATTCTTGGGGGCGGCGACGACTTGCCGCACGAGCAGAGCGCCCTCTGCGCGGCGCAGGTCAGCCCCGCCCAGCTCGCAGGCATACCCGAAGCCCTGATAGGCGCCCTGCTCACCGAGAAGGGCTCGGCCAACTCCCACGCCTCCATCCTGGCGGGCAACATGGGCATCCCCTACCTCTTCGGCGGCGCCGATACGGTTGAGGCGGCGAGCCAGGCCTCCTTCATCATCGTGGACTCCGCAGCCAAGGCCGTCGTCATCGATCCCGACGAGCCCACCCGTGCGGCAGCTCTCGAGCGCATAGCGCAGCTGCGCGCCGAGCAGGCGAGGCAGGCGCAGGATCAAGCCCAGGCACCCGACGTCGAGACCCGCCCCCGGCGCACGAAGGTCTGCGCCAACATCGAGGGCCCCCAGGACATCGCGGCCCTCCTGGCCGCCGACCCTGACGGCGTGGGCCTCTTCAGGACGGAGTTCCTCTTCATCGGCCGCAACGAGGCGCCCAGCGAAGACGAGCAGTACCAGGCCTACAAGGCCGTCCTCGACGCCATGGCGGGCAAGGAGGTCGTCATCCGCACGATGGACGTAGGCTCGGACAAGAAGGCCCCCTGGCTGGGGCTTCCCGAGGAGCCCAACCCGGCGCTGGGCCTGCGCGGCGCGCGCGTCTCGTTGGAGCGGCCCGCCCTCTTCCGCACGCAGCTGAGGGCCCTGCTCCGCGCCGGCGTGGCGGGCAACCTCAAGGTCATGTTCCCCATGATCGCCTCCGCCTGGGAGATCGACGCCATCCACCAGGAGGTTCAGGCGGCCGCGCAGGAGCTTGAGCGCGAAGGCGTCCCCTTCAAGATGCCGGAGCTGGGCATCATGGTGGAGACGCCGGCGGCAGCCCTGTGCGCCGAGGAGCTCGCCTGCAAGACGGGCTTCTTCAGCATCGGCACGAACGACCTGACGCAGTACACGCTGGCCCTCGACCGCGAGGCGCGCGGCCTCGACCGCTACTTCCAGCCCCACCATGAGGCGGTGTTCCGCCTTGTCGGGATGTGCGCTCAGGGCGGGCATCGCCACGGCGTGCCCACGGCCATGTGCGGCCAGCTCGCCGCCGACCCCCAGGCCATCCGCCGCCTCATCGAGCTGGGCGTCGACGAGCTCTCGGTGCCCATCCGCAAGGTGGCCGCGACGAAGCGCCTGGTGGCCGAGGCTGAGGCGAGCTTGAGCGAGGGCCTGGGCGAAAATCTGGACGAGAAGGCTGCCGCTCAAGAGGGCGGCCCCGCGGCAAGCCCGCTGCCGCGCGGGCTGGTCGCACCGGCCGACGGCGAGCTCGTGAGCATGGAGGAGATTCCCGACCAGGCGTTTTCCGGCGGCTGCCTGGGCACGTGCTTCGGCGTGATTCCCGAGAACGGCAACGTCTACGCGCCCCTCGCGGGAACCGTCGTGCAGGTGGCGCCGACGCGCCACGCGCTCACCATAGTCGGGCAGGACGGGGCGCAGGTCCTCGTGCACATCGGTCTGGGCACCGTGGCCCTGGGCGGGGAACCCTTCGCGCTCAATGTGAGCCAGGGCCAGCACGTCGAGGCCGACCAGCTCATCGCGCAAGCCGACCTGCCCCTCATCGAGGCAGCCGGCCTCTCCACGATGGTCGTAGTCGCCGTCCTGCCGTAGTCCGCGCAGGGGCGGGCGAGAGGCGCCCGCCAGGCGAGCGGCCCTCGCCCCTCTCCCCCGCACGCCCACTCGCCCGCTCGCCCGCGCCGACAGCCAGCGGTACCACAACCACTACAAGGTGCAGTCCGTGGACATGACGGTGAACGGCGCGCACGTGACCTACACCACCGTCGGCGGGATCGTGGTGGAGTAGGCGAACCGGCTGAATAGGCGGCAAGCACGCAGCAAAGCCCGGCGCGGGGGACTAGTCCCGCGCCGGGCTTCTGCCTAACCTTTGGGAGGGGCTTCTCGTTCTTGGTAGGGCTACAGCTCGGCCACTGCGGTGGCGCCGGCCAGGCGGCCTGCGGTGGAGTTGAGGGCCAGCGAGTTGCCGCCCACGTAGAACACGCTGAAGAACTCGCGGTTGCTCATCTCGCCCACAGCGAAGAGGTTGGCGATGGGCTGCCCCGCCTCGTCGAGCACGTGGAACTCGTCGTCGGTCACCACGCCGCCGATGGTGCCCCAGCTGCTCGGGCGGATGTAGATGGCATAGAGGCCCTCGGAGTCGTCGTAGGCCACGAGCTTCTCGGCCGCCTTGCCAAACTCCTCGTCCTGGCCCGCCTCGCAGGCCTCCTGGTAGGCCGCAAAGGTGTCGGCAAGCGTGGCGGCGTCGGCACCCATGGCCTGGGCCAGCTCCTCGGGCGTGGCCCCGAAGCATACGCAGCCCATCTCGACGCCCTTGTCGAGCGCGGCGCGCGTCTCGTCGTCGGCGGTGGCGGCGTCGTAGACGCACCAGTACTTGGGCGAGCCGTGCTGCACCATGTAGTACACGAGAATCTGGCCCGACCCCGAGCCGGAGGGTGCCTCGTTGGTGAAGCGGGTGCCGTCGGCGTCCACGATGAGCTTGTCGTTCACGCTGGGACGGAAACCCGTCTCGCTCTTCCAGTCGGCGTCGGTGGAGGTGCCGCCCTCCTCAAGCGACATGGTGGGATAGAGCTGCGCGCCCAGCTCCTCGCACATGCCGAAGCCGTCGCCGGTGTTGCCCGCCGCCGACTGGTTGTCCAGATCGACCTCGGCGATGGTGGGAATGAAACTCTCCAGGATCTCGTCGTTGTGCGAGGCGCCGCCGCAGGCCATCACGACCTTCTTGGCGCTGACGGTGAAGGTGCCGTCCTTGCCCGAGAATTCGGCGCCGCACACCGCGCCCACCTCGTCCACGAGCAGCTTGGTCGCCGGGCTGTCGAGCTTGACCTCGATGGCGTCGTTGGCCTCCATGGCCTGGGCCAGCCCCTCCATCATGCCCGCGCCCTTGCCGTCCCACATGGTGACGGCGGTGGACTTCTCGTCGAACTGGGCCGTCATGCCCAGCCCGAGCATGAAGTCGATGGTCGCGCCCTGCTGGGCGAAGAGGCCCTCAAGCCGGTCCCAGGTGGGGTAGGTGGTATCGGGCGACTGGTCGTGCACGCCGTGCAGCACGGAGGACATCTTGTCCCACGAGTCGTCGATGCTCTCGGGGAAGTTGTCGTTGTCCACCGTCACCATGAAGCCGCTCGACAGGGCGGCCGAGCCCCCGATGAAGCCCTGCTTCTCGCAGAGCACCACGCTGGCAGCACCCGCGTCTGCCGCCGAGAGGGCCGCCAGGGCGCCGGAGATGCCGCCGCCGATGACGAGCACGTCGCACTCCTGGGCCTGGGCCGCGCCGGACGCCGCCTTGTCGTCGGCGAAGGCAACGCCGGCCTGGATGCCGACCCCGGCCAGGGCGGTGAGGGCCGCGCCGGCCGCAACAAACGAACGACGGGAGATGTTCTCGATTGCACTCTTCATGACAAATTTCCTTTCCACAGGTTGTATGCAGACTGAACAGGCAGGTCAGACGCCTACTTCACGCGCACGCGAATAATCGCGGGCTGGGCGCTCCACTCCGTGGGCCAGCCGGTGCCGCGTCCCGCCGAGCAGCTCACCGCAAGCTCGAACTCGCCCGCGCTCACCGCGTCGCAGCTGACGCTGAAATACACGCCGCCGGGGCAGTCCAAATCGCAGCTCACTGCGACCTCGCCCGCAAGCGCCGTGTTGTCGCCGCACACCTCGGCGCGCCAGAACTGAAACTCGCGCTGGTTGGTGAGGCTGGCGTTCTGCACCACGGTGGGGTCCTCGGGGTCGAAGTAGAACACGTCGTCGATGGGCACCGCGAAGCCCAGGCGGCCGGGCGTGGCCGCGTCAAGCTCGACCTGCGCATGGCAGCCGTCATAGGCAGGCTCGCGCACGCTCATGTTGAGCGCCGTGCCGGGCACGTAATCGGCCAAGTCGGGGTCGCCCGTGCCGAGCTTGTCAAAACGCACGTCGAGCTGATTCTCGCTCTCGATGTAGAGCCAGTAGTTGCGGTCGCCGTTGTAGGCGTACTTGGTGTAGACGTGCTGCAGGCCCTCGTGCACCTGGTCGTCCTCGTTGTACCAGAACTTGAGCGAGGTCTGCGTGAAGCCGTCGTCGTCGCCCGAGGTGTTGTGCTTGCCCGAGTCGGGGTTCTGGAGCAGATAGTTGATGCCGTGGGAAAGGTCGGAGTCGAAGAGCGACAGGGGCACCGTCACCGAGCGCGCCAGCTTGCCGGGCTTGTTGTCGGCAAAGACCACCGCCCCATCAAGACGCGGTTGGGCGCCATGGAGCGACTGGGCCTTGAGCTGCACGGCCGCGCCGTCGGGCGTGGTGTACACCATGGAGCGCACGTCGCGCACGAGCGAGTCGGTGCTGCCCGCGCCGCCGTCCTTGAGCACGACCTCCCCCATCGTGCCGCCCGCCGGCTCCATGACGAGGTCGCCCACGTGGATGGACTCGTTGCCCTCGTACACGCCGATTCCCGTGAAGCCGTCGAACAGGTAGTAGTCCATGATGGAGTTGGCCCCGAACACGTGCGCGATCCGTGCACCGTAGTCCGGGTCGGCGTCGCCGCGCGCCTTGTTGTAGGCAACGTCGTCCTGTACGTCCTGCGGGGCGATGGCCTCGTCGGGCGATGTGGTGACGGTCAGCGCGTCGACGTACTCCTCCTGCTGGGCTGCGTTTTGCGCAGTCGCCGCATATGCGCCTGCCGTGTCGAGCGCGGCCGCGGCGGCGAGGCCGGCAGCGGCCACCCCTGCGCATTTGACGAAATCCCTGCGTGCAACGTGATTGTTCATGCGATACCCCCTTGCTGTGTCGGTAACGACTGGCGTGGCCCAGCATGGCCCGCCGACATGCCCGCCCTGGGTTGTTCCTCGGGGTGGAATGAGGAGCTCCAGGCATTTGCAACAGGGTCGTTTTTGTAACCCCTGAGAAGGATTGCGCTGTATTTGGGCTGGTAGATAAGCATGTTCTCCAATATGGTACGGCAATGACAGCCACATGGGCGATCTGGGTCGCACGGGCTGGTCGCATGCGTCGACCTCCATGGGTTACCATGCACACGGCACGAACGGGAACACGCGGTAGTCGCTTTGCGAGGGGGTCGGGGCTTTGAACCAAGCACGCTCGATACGAAGCCTCGTGGGGCTGGGCCTCTTCATGGCCTGGAGCATGTGCATGCCTTGGGCGCGCAACCAGCTCGTCGCCCCGCAAGGTGCGCCAGGCAGCGTCGGGGCGCTCGTCCACGGCGTCTTGCTCATCGTGCTCGCCTTCGCATGCAACCGGCGTCGGCGCGATCTCTACTCACCGCAGTTGGCCGTCGCGGGTGGTGCGCTCGCCAGTGTTGCGCCCCTGCTCTCCCTTGTCGCCGCGCATGTCCCGGCGACCGGAGTCGCCAGCCCGATGCTTGCTCTTGCCGGGTCTTTGTGCGAGGGAGGCGCGCTCGCCCTGCTCTATCTGCTCTGGAACGAGCAGATAGTCCGTCTGCCCATGGCCGCCTCCTGGCCTGCCTATGCCGGGGCGTTCGCACTGGCGCCGCTTTCCTACTTCGTGCTTACCGCACTGCCCGTGCCCCTCGCCGCCGCGACGACCTTCGTCCTGCCGATTCTGAGCTGCCTGCTTTTGCGAACCTGCGCTCGGCAAAGCGCCTCATGCGAGGCGCAGGCTGAAACCGTGAGGCGCACCTGGCGCTTCCCCTGGAGACCGGCGCTCATCATGACCGCGTTCTCCTTCGCTCATTTCATGCTCATGCACCTGGCCGGCGGCTCCGGTGCCATGGGTCAGCTTGGCAGCCTCGTGATGGCAAGCATGCTGCTTGCAGCCTGTACGGCAGGCTTTGAGCGCTTCGATCCGCGCTTGCTCTACAAGCTGTGCCCCGCGCTCATGGTGTGTGCCCTGCTGGCGTTCTCACTCGATGTCGGCACGCTTGGGCAGGCCAGTCCCTTGCTTGCGTACGCAGGCTTTACGGGGTTCAGCCTCTTCATTGCGTTTGTCCTCAGCAACATCTGCTTTCGTTACGGCGTGCACGCCGCTTGGCTCTTCGGGATAGTCGAGGGATTCAGCACCCTGGCGCACGCAGCCGGATCGTCTGCCGGAAAGGCCCTGCTCACCTGGGCCGCAGATTCGCAAGCCGCGCTTGACCTGCCCCTGGACGTCACCGTGGTGGTCCTTGTACTGCTGAGTATGTTGCTGCTCAACGAGCACGATTTCACCACCACCTGGGGAATTCGCCCGGCCGCACCGGAAACGGGCGATAAGCAAGCAAAGCTGACGGCCGGCGAGGGCGACGCGATGCCGGCAGACGCACAAGATGGCGAGGCCACCGCGGACGAGATGACTTGCCCCGCCCGCCTCGAGGCAGAGGACGACCTCGACTCCCGCTGCGCGCGTATAGCCCGGCGTTACGGCCTCACGCGCCGCGAGGAGGAGGTACTCGCCCTGCTTGCCCAGGGCCGCGGCGCGCAAGACATTGAGGGGACGCTCTTCATCTCACACAACACCGCCAAGGGCCACATCCGACACGTGTACGCCAAACTCGGCGTCCACTCCCGCGAGGAGGCCTGCACTCTTGTGGCCCAGGCAGTGAAGGAGTGAGATTGAGGACAGTCCCGAGGGCTCGCAGGCAGCGACGAGGGGCGGTGCGCGGGGCCGCGGGCAGCGCCCCTGAGCCGCCAAAGCAAAATCCGTGTCAAGTGCTCGCAAAGTCCTGGGCCGCGCGGTGCGGGCGGGTATACTGGTTCAGCATTTTTAAAGCCACGCAACGCGCCCGCCTGTGGCATAACCTCAGGCCCGCATGTGTCGCCGCGCCACACTCGCTGAACCTCGCGCCCGGAAGGACCGCACGCCCCCATGAACCCCATCCAGTACCTGCTCGACCTCATCCACGACCCGCGCGCGGCCATCGCCGGTTGGATAGCTAGCCTGGGCGCGGTGTGGGTGTACGCACCCCTCTTCCTCATCATCTTCATCGAGACGGGCGTGGTGGTGTTCCCGTTCCTGCCGGGCGACTCGCTGCTCTTTGCGGCGGGGTGCTTCGCGGCCGACGGCGGCGGGCTGTCGCTCATCCCGCTGCTCATCACCGTATGGTGCGCCGCCATCCTGGGCGACCAGTGCAACTTCGCCATCGGCCACTTCTTCGGCGTGCGCATCATCGAGTCGGGCAAGGTCAAGTCGATGACCCCCGAGCGCATCGAGAAGTCCCAGGCCCTCATCGACAAGTGGGGCCCGCTCGCCGTGTTCCTGGGGCGCTTCTTCCCCTTCATCCGCACCTTCGTGCCCTTCCTGTCGGGCATGGGCGGCATGAAGTGGCACCACTTCGTGGTGTGGAACGTGCTGGGCGGCATCACCTGGTCGTCGCTCTTCACGCTGCTGGGCTACTTCTTCGGCGGCGTGCCCTTCGTGCAGGACCACTTCGAGCTCGTCCTCGTGCTCATCATCGCCATCTCGGCCATCCCCGCCGCCATCGGCGTGGTGAAGGGCTGGCAGGCCAAGCGCCGCAAGGACAAGGCCGCCACAGGCGAGGGCAAGCACTTCGCGGAGTAGGCGGTCAAGGTAGCCGGCGGCGGGCCAACGGGCCGGGCGGGCCAACGGGCCGGGCGGGCCAACGGGCCGGGCGGGCCAATCAACGCATGCAAATCGGGCCGGGTTCCGTGGCAATTCGCGCGGGACCCGGCCCGATTTGCATGCGCCAGGCAAACACCCGCACCAAAACTCACGCTAGTCGGTATTCTAATCGCGCCCATCAAGGCTTATCGCTTGAGCGGCTCACATTATCCCAGGTAGATTGCTTGATAGTTTGCGACCTACTACCAGACTACTCATTAGAATACCGACTAGCGGCACTTTTGTCGCTGGACCAAGGCTTGTCAGGCGACTCGGGCCTCGCGCACAGCCGGGCGGACGCGACACGGGGACCGGGCCCAGGCGCGCCAGGCGGCTTGAGGCCTCAAAAGCAGCGTCGGCCCCTGCCGATATGGACGAGTGCCGGCGCACATTGCCCCTTACAGTCCAGGGCAGACTCCAAGGGACCTACCCTTATACATTTCTACGAGGATATATGAGTTGGGCGGGTGAACCGCCTGAGAAGAATCGACGGATACCACCAGGTCAAAGTAGGTACAGCTGCCGTTACATCCCCGCTGATTCATGGGCATACGCTACGTCTCGGCGAGACACCATTTCCGTCTTCGCTCTTTGAGCGGAAATTTCGTGCACGAATGTGCACAATCCATCACCCAAATCGCATGCCTTCACATACGTTTCTTGGCGAGAAGACGCGTGCTTGGGCGGCCTCTTGGTTGGCCTTTGGGCGACCCCTTGGTCGCTTTTGGGTGCCCCTTGGGCAGCCCTTTGGTCGGCCCCTTGGGCGGCCCCTTGGGCGCCCGGCCGGGCGGGCGCGCTCGGCCCCTGTCGGTTGGCGGTTGTTTTTGATACCGAGGCCGCCACGCGACCGCCCGGCCGGCCATGCGCGCGACCCATCTTCCCGCCCTACGCCTGGGGCACCACCACGGTGGGCACGCTCAGGTTGAGCAGCACGCCGTGGGTGACCGAGCCGAAGAGGGCACGGCCCAGGGCGTCGCGGGAGTGGGTGCCCAGCACGAGCATGCGCTTACCGCAGCTCTCGTCGATGAGCGTCTTGGCGGGCGAGGGGCCCTCCACCGAACGACCCTGCACCTGAAGGGCGGGGTTTGCGTCGCGCAGCAGGCGGGCGCGCTCGTCCAGCTCGCGCTGGAACTGGATGCCCACCGGGGCCAGGCCACCGCCCATGGCGGCGGCGGGCTTGGACAGCACGGGCGGCAGGCCCCAGGCGCTCACAAGCTCCAAGTCCTCGCCCAGGGCAAGCGCCTCGCGCACGGCGAACGCCACGGCGGCCTCGCTCACCTGGTCGGGACCCACGCCGCACACCACGCCCGTGCCCTGGTCGGCGGGGTTCCAGTCGGCGGGCACCACCACGGTGGGCACGTTGACCTGCACCGACACGCGCAGGCCCTTCGCCCCGCCCACGGCGCGTCCCAGCGTCTTGGCCTGATGCGAGCCGAGCACCACCATGTTGCGCCCGGCGGCGGCCTCCACGAGGGCGTCCACCACATGGCCCTGCGCCACGAGCGTCTCCACGGGCAGGGCGGGGAACTCAGCGGCGAGGCCCGCGCGCAGCTCGGCCAGGTCCTTCTCGCAGGCGGCGCGAACCTGCTCGACGGCGTCGTCGGGGGTGGAAACCCCAGGCACGTCCACCACGCTCAGCAGGCACAGCCCCGCGCCCTCGACGCGCGAGGCATAGCGCGCGGCCCAGGCCAGGGCTTTCTCGCCGCGCGCGCTTCCGTCAATTCCCACCAGTATGCTGAACATACGAGGTCATCCTTTCGAAAATATAGCCGCGGGGCTTAGTGGAAGAACGGCACCATGAGCCACAGGGCAAAGAGCACGATGGCCACGCAGGCGGTGAAGCACACCACGGAGCCCACGCGCAGCATGATGCGGGCGTTGCCCTGGCTGTCGAGCGCCGACCCGCGCGCCCAGAGGTTCAGGCCCACGGCGTAGAGCGTGCTGATGGTGCCGGCCGCCGCCACGGCCACGGCGAGGACGGCCACGAAGTTTGCGATTTCCGAATCGAACATCGGTGTGTCTCCTTTCAGGCGCGGCGCGGACTAGGCGGCCTGGGCGACGACGGGGGCGGCGTTGAGCTTGACCTCGGCGTGCTCGTTGACGTTTGCGGCGTTGACGGGGTTGCGCTTGGAGAGGCGGAAGATGACGAAGGCCACGAACAGCGCGATGAGGGCGCAGGCGACGGTGCCGGCCAGCCCCATCTTGCACAGCGCGCAGGCAAGCGCGGCTACGATGCCGGCGCAGGGGAAGGTGACGAGCCAGGCCACGATCATGCGAGCGGCGATCGCCCAGTTCACGGGCGTGCCCTTGCCCAGGCCGGTGCCGATGATGGAACCCGAGCACACCTGCGTGGTGGAGAGCGCGAAGCCCATGTGCGAGGAGACGAGGATGGTGGCGGCAGAGGACACCTCGGCGGCGAAGCCCTGGGGCGTGCCGATCTCGGTCAGGCCCTTGCCCAGGGTGCGGATGACGCGCCAGCCGCCCGAGTAGGTGCCCAGGGCGATGGCCAGGCCGCACACGGCCACGACCCACAGGGCCGGACCGCTGCCAGAGGGCTGCACGCCTACGGAGATGAGGGTCAGGGTGATGATGCCCATCGTCTTCTGGGCGTCGTTGGTGCCGTGCGAGAGAGCCACGAGACACGCGGTGACGGTCTGGCCGTGGCGGAAGCCCGTCTCCACCTCGCCCTCGTTCATCTTCCTCACGATGGTGAAGATGAGCTTGCAGGCGCAGAACGACGCCAGGCCCGCCACGACGGGCGACACCAGGGCGGGCACGAGCACCTTGGCGAGCACCATGGAGAAGTTGACGCCCTCCACGCCCGCACCCACGATGACGGCGCCCACCAGGCCGCCGAACAGGGCGTGCGAGGAGGAGGACGGCAGGCCCACGAGCCAGGTGAGCAGGTTCCAGATGATGGCGCCCACCAGGCCCGCGAAGATGAACTCGGGCGCGATGGTCACCGCCTGCTCGTTGATGATGCCGCCCGAGATGGTCTTGGCCACCTCGGTGGACAGGAAGGCGCCCACGAGGTTGAGCGTGCCGGCGGCGATGACGGCCGTCTTGGGCTTGAGCGCGCCGGTGGCGATGGAGGTCGCCATGGCGTTGGCCGTGTCGTGGAAGCCGTTGGTGAAGTCGAACGTGAGCGCCGTCGCGATGACGAGCACCACGACGACGAGGGTTGCGATATCCATACGAAACCCGATTCCTCCTTGATAGGGACGCAGACTGCTGGCAGTGCGTCCCCCAAGGTAGGAGCGCAATGTAAAGAACGTGCAAGGTCTATGTCAGGAAACCTCCCGGACACAAAGTGAGCAGGGGGAGGGGGACGGACGTGTCACGCGAGCCGCCGTGTCTCTCACCATCCCTCGCCGCCTCAACGGGTACCGCGCCGATGGGAAGGACTCGAGCCAAGCACCCGTGCCGACCAGCTTGCGTCCAGCTCGGTCAGTCAAGCCACAGGGCGCGTGAGCCGATGGCATACAGCGGGACGTTTCTCATCCAATCTTGCTCTCGGTATCCCGACAGCAAGAAACGCACCGCGTTGACCTCGTCGTTCTTCCCCTTGAATACGCGCAGGCTCTTTGCCTGCAGGTTCTCCTCGGCCTTGACCTCGATTGCGGACGTCCTCCCCGCGTCCTGCGCCAAAAAGTCAATCTCCCCCGAGGAGTTCTCGGCCGACCAATAGAACGGCCGCAGCCCAAACTCCGCCTTAAAAATGGAGCATATGGCAAAAAGTCGGCCTAGTTTTTGTAGTCAATCGCATTTTTCAAGCGAAGTTTGGATGCAGTATGGGCGGAACTGCGGGATTTCAATAATCTGACGTCGCGCGACCGCGCTGCTGCCCTTCTGCTCCTTTAGGGCCGAGGCCAGCGCGGCGTCGGCGATATCCATCGGCCCACATTTGAGGTCGGGGCAGCTCGGCAGGAATCGGCCTGCGACGCGCCGACAAAAAGAGAGGCTCCGCCCCGAGTTTTCCTCGGGACGGAGCCTCTCGATGTTCGGCCAAGCTGGGATTTTGCCTGCCACACGCACGGGCACGCATCGGCACGCGACGCGCACGCGCCGGCACGTGTCAGGCGTGCACTGGCGTGTTACGAGCGCGCTGGCACGTGCCAGGCGCGCACTGGCGCGTTACGGACGCGCTGCCGCGTGGCCGACGTAGCTCGTTGCCGCAGGCCATCTACCCGCCTGCACGCGACGGGCCGCGCGCGGCCTTCGGGCCTTGCGGCCTCCTCGCCGCCCTACTTCGCGGCGGCTGCCTGCTTGAGGGCGTCGCGCACGGCGCGCTCGATGGCGCCCGTCGTGATGGAGGCCATCGTGACACCGTCGATCTGGTCGGACTGTGCGGCCTCGAGCTGCTCGGCGAAGGTGCCGTTCTCGATGGCGGCGTAGCCGGGGTAGCGAGGCGTCTCGTAGTTGGGGCCAATCTCGCTCACCGTGAACGTGCCGTCGGCGATCTCAAGCGTGACCGAGATCTTGCCGCCGACGCTCTCGGCGCTGCCCGTGTAGGTGCCGTCGGCGCAATCGGCCACGGCAGGGGCGGCAGCAGGTGCCTCCACCTGGGTCTTCTCGCCGCCGGAGGCCAGGCTCGCGGTCTCGGCGATCATCTTGACGCACTGACGGCCCTCGGTGACCGAGCGGCAGGCGGCCAGGCCGGGGATGTACTCGGGGTAGTTGGTGTAGAAGAAGCTGCCCGAGGCGTCGCCGGCGGCGTAGAGGCCCGGCACCACGTTGTAGTCGGCGTCGAGCACCTGCATCTTGGCGTTGATGTTGAGGCCGTCAAGGGTGCCCAGCAGGCTCGCGCCGTACCAGCAGCCGTAGAAGGGAGCCGTGCGCAGCTCGGAGAGACGGTAGTCCTCCTTGCCGTAGTCGTCGTCCTTCTGGACGTCGTACAGCTCGTTGTAGCGATCGCAGGTGGCCAGGAAGGTGGTCTTGGCGTCGCCCTCGAAGCCGAGCTTGTCGGCAAGCTCGTCGAGCGTGTCGGCCTGCACGAACAGGCCGTCGCCGCCGTCCATGGAGATGAACTCCTCGGCGGTGAAGCCGGCGTCGCGCACCATGGCGGTGGTGTAGCTCGCGCAGCCGATCATCGAGAAGCGGATGATGTCGGCGTCGCAGTTGCCGTCGAACACCTGGCAGAACACCCCGCCGGGCTGGCGGCGCGTGGCGAAGAGCATGTTGTCGTAGGGGGTGGACTCGTTGGCGAAGCGCTCGCCGTTGCGGTTCACCTTGAGGAAGGGCTGGCTACCGATGTTGAGCTGGTAGTTCTTGCCCGGGAAGCGATAGACGCCGTCGTCGCACAGCTCGTAGCCGGCGTTCTGGCCGGGCACCACCGCGCCGCGGTCGAAGATCATGGGCGTGGGGTCGGCCTGCTTGGAGCCGCCCGCCCAGATGCCGGCCTTGATGCCGCTGCCGTCGTCGAGGCCGTGGTAGCTGCAGGCGGTGGTGCAGTGCACGGTGTCGGGCTGCAGGGCCATCATCATCTTGTAGTTGGCGCCGTAGCCGCCCGTGGCGATGAGCGTGTAGGGGGCGTTGATTTGGATGATCGTGCCCTCGTAGTCACAGATGGCGCCATGCACGCCCTCCTCGTCGTGCACGAGCTTGAGCATCTCGCAGTTGTACAGCACCGCGTTGCCCTCCTCGGCGGCCTTCTGCATGAAGAGGTCGTTGCGCATGGGAGCGGTGTAGGAAGGCTCCCAGTCGTGCTGCACGACGGGCAGGTAGTAGTCGGTGCCGCCCGTGGCGTGGTCGCTCGGCACGTCGATGACACACTCCTTGCCTGCGGCCTCCATGTAGCCGCCCACCCACTCGACGGTCTCGGCGGAGTTCTCGATGAACATCTTGATGAGGTCGCGGTCGGCCTTGCCCGAGGAGTAGCGGCTGATCTCGTTGAGCAGCTTGCCGGTATCGACGGCTTCCTGGCCGGCCGTGTACTTGGTGTTGACGCCGCAGAGGTACTCGCGCGTCTCGGGCACGCAGGCGGCGCGCTCCACGCAGATGCAGTTGAGGCCCAGCTCGGCAGCCGTGGCCGCGGCGGCGGAACCGGCGCAGCCCGCACCGATCACGAGGATGTCGCAGTCGTAGGCGGCGGCGATGTCGGACTCGGCGATCTGGGGCTCGGTGCCGAGCCAATCGGGGGCGCTCTCGGGCGTGGAGATGCCCGCGCCGGCCAGAGCGCCCTGGGCGGCAGTGGCGGTCTCGACTACGGTGGCCTCCTCGCTGGACTCGGCGACGGCATCGGCCAGGGCGACCCCCGCCAGGCTTGCAGACGCGGCGATACCGGCCAGGCTCATGGCCGACCCGGCAACAAACGAACGACGATCCATGTGTGGTTCCTTTCTCATACGTCCCTTTTACATGCGAGATGGAAGTGCGATGCGGCATGCGCGGCAAAGGCGGCGACGGGGGGGTGGCCCTTCCCCGCGGCCCCGTCGCGCAACCTGCGCGCAGCATGCCTCAAGCAGCAGGCCACTCTACCCGCCTGCGCCGAAAATAGCCCCACCCCCTGCGAGTGGGACACACTTCTTCCCTGGTAAAGTGCTATATTCTGGCGTTCTCGGCACAGGGGCACACAAGGGCGCTCAAAAGGAGACGGAGACGAGATGGGCGATACCTGCGGCACACACCCGGCCTGCGAGACGGGCCTGGGCCAA
>CAVJGP010000023.1:31412-33060 GCA_963648855.1 Alistipes onderdonkii
GGCCGGCCGACATCTGGGGCATCATCGTGTGGATGCTCTGCCTGGCGCGCCTCTCTCATCGTGACGCGTGCCTGCTCATGGCGGCGTCGGGCCTGCTCGGCATCCCGCTCGCCTACGCCATCGACACCATCGGCGCCTACTGGCTGGCAAACGTCGCGTCGATGCTCATGGCCGTCGGCACCATCGCGCTCTGCGCTCCCCTCACGCGGGGCTTCTTCGAACGGCTCGCCCAGGCGGCCCCGCCGGCCGACCAGCGCCTTGCCAGGCCCGGCACGTACCTTCCGATGTCGCACACCTTCTACGTGTACATCTTCGTCTTCAGCGTGGCATACGGCTTCGCGTTGCGCTGCGAGAACGGCGCCGGGCCCGAGCTCAGTACCCTCGCCTCGGTTGCGGCGAGCGCCGGGGTGGGGCTGTACGCCTGGCGGGCGCGCGAGGCCACGCGCGTGGACTCGTTGCACGTGGCGGCCCTGCTCATGGTGGCCGTGGGGTTCATGCTCGTCCTGATGAACGACTCCCGCGTCTCGCAGCTGGCAAGCGCCCTGCTCATGATGGGATATATGTGCTACCAGCTGCTCATCTGGCAGGCGCTCTCCAGCGCGGCGAGGCGCAACACCGCCGAGGCCATACCCACCATCTGCTGGGGCTCGGCCGCGAGCTACATCGGGATCGTCGTGGGCGTGGGCCTCTACCTCGTGCCGAACGACTTCCTCGCCGCCAAGCTCGCCGGCGACCCCCTGCTGCAAGACGTCCTCGTCATCGCGGTGCTGGCGGGGCTTCTGCTCTTCAGCGTCCTCACCCGGCGCAACTTCGTGTTCGACTCCGCCATCGAGGGCATCGAGCCGGACGCCCCCGCGCCCCAGGTGGAGGTGCGCTATGTGGACAGCCTGGGGCAGCGCTGCGAGCAGGCGTGCGAGCGCTACGGCCTCACCGCGCGCGAGGCCGACGTCATGGCGCTTCTCGCCCACGGCAACAACGCCGCCCGCATCCAGGAGGAGCTCGGCATCTCCTACAACACGGTGAAATACCACGTGCGCAACGTGTACGCGAAGATGGGCGTCCACTCCCAGCAGGACCTCATCGACACGCTGTGCGCGTAGGGCGCTTGGCGAGACGCGCGCCCAGCGCCTCGCCAAGCGCCCATGCGTGAGCCTTACTTCGCAGCAGCCTGCTTGAGGGCGGCGCGCACGGCCTGCTCGATGGCCTTGCTCGTCACCGTGGCGCCGGAGACGCCCTCGATCCGGTCGGACTGCGCGGCCTCGATCTGCCCCATGTTGGACTGGAAGATGGTGCCCGGCCAGTCCTTCTTGCCGTCCTTCTCCACGTATCCGGCCGACACGCCGGGGGCCACGGCGCCGCGGTCGAACAGCATGGGCGCGGGGTCGGCCTGCTTGCTCGCGCCGGCCCAGATGCCGCACTTGATGCCCGAGCCGTCGCAGAAGGCGTTGTAGCTGTTGGCCGTGGTCACGCGCACGGCCTCGGGCTGCAGGGCCTCCATCATCTCGGAGTTGGCCGGGTAGCCGCCGCAGGCCAGCACCACGTAGGGGGCGCCGATCTTGACGTAGCCGTCCTCGCACTTGAAGATGCCGCCCGTCACGGCGCCGCCGTCGTGCACGAGGCGGACGAGCTCGCAGCCGAACCACACGTC
>CAVJGP010000024.1:0-32540 GCA_963648855.1 Alistipes onderdonkii
CTTGAGAGCGTGCGCGGCGTCTACGAGAAGGACGGCTCCACGCTGCCGACGTACAAGTTCGAGAAGGCCGGCAGCGTCGGCCGCATCCGCGCCGTACTGGCGCGCTAACCGGCGTCAAACCACGAGCGCCCGCACTCCTGGTCTCCCAGGGGCGCGGGCGCGTTTTCGTTGCAGGCTCTATCCCCAACGTGTCCCCAAGTGGCCCAAAACGGTGGCGGCGCGTGTTGTTGCGTATGCATAAGCGCCGCTAGCGGCCCGTGCGTGTGCGAGCGTGGTATACCGATTCAGTTCGAGGACAACTGCGGATAATCAACAAAACACCAGGTAGAGGCCTATGTATAAGCGAAAATAGCCCCAAACGTCCCTAACTGCCCGCAGCGGCCTTGGCGGCGACGGCGGCGAGCTGGGCGTCGCTGGGCCTGTCGTAGTGGCGAAGCGTCGTGGCCACGTCGGCGTGGCGCATGAGGCGGGCGACCTGCTCGACGGGGATGCCCGCGTCGTACACGCGCGACCCCTCGAAGCTCGGGCGCAGGTTCTTGAGCAGCATGCGCGGAAGCCCGGCGGCGTCGAGGCCCGCATAGAACATCTCGCGCGCGTCCTTCTTGCCGATGGGCCTCCCGGCCAGCCCGTCGCACATCCAGCGCCGCCCTGCGGCCCGCGCCTCGCCCGCCAGCTCCAGCAGCCGCGCCGACCAGGGCGCGCTTACGTAGGCGTTCGCCGTGGAGCCCCCGGTCTTCGTCGCCTCCCTCACGTGCCGCCCCGTGTCGCCGACGGTGCGGCGCACGGCCACGACGGCAACGGTTGAGCCGCCCGCGTCGAGCGCCGACACGTCCCCGGCCCCAACGCCCAGGGCCTCGCCCACGCGCAGGCCCCCCTGGCCCATGAGGATGACCGCTGCCTCTATGGGCGACCCCCTGAACGCCTCGCAGACCCTCGCCAGGCCCGCCGTGTCCGTCACGGTGGCGTCGCGCCTCATGGACGCCTCGGGCATCTTCCAGCGCACGCCAGCGAGCGGGTCGAACTCGACGGCCCCCCACGTCTTGGCCGTGCGCATGACGTTCCGCATCACGTTCAGGCACTTGTCCGCCATAGCGGCGGACATGCCGTCGGACAGCATGAACGCCTGCACGTCCAGCGCCCGCACGGAGCGGGCGGGCGTGCGCCCGAAGCGGGGGGCGAGCCGCTCCCACGCCCGCCCGTACCCGTACAGCGTGTTTGGCGCGAGGTCTCGCCCCTCCGTCTCAAGCCATATCTCGTGCGCCTTGGCGACGGTCATCGTGCCGCCGTAGGTGCCGCCCTCCTGGGCGCGGACGCGGGCCAGCTCGGCCTCAAGGGCCGCGCACGCCTGCCTGTAGGTGCCGTGGCACGTCTTTGAGACGCGCCTGCGGCCCTGGGGCGTGTCCTCCACCCACCGGAGCTGCCACGCGCCCCTGGTGCCGGGGACGGCCCTGACGCTGCCCTCGGCGCGCCTCCTACGCCTGCCCGCCATGGCCCACCTCCGCGACCAGCGCCGCCGTGAGCGCCTCCATGGGGCGGCGCACGCGCTCGGGCAGCGCCCCCGCCCCGTCGCGCGGGGGCACGCCCGCGAGCTCGTCAAGGGTGACCTCGCGACGCCCGCCCGAGAGCCGCGAGAGGGCCGCGCACACGGCCACGGCCATGGGCAGGGACATCTCCACCGCCTCGCGCTCAAGGGCGCTGACGCGCTGCTTGGATATGCCCAGGGCCTCGCCGACCTGGGACTGTGTGAGGCCCAACTCGCGGCGTATCGCCGCCATCTCCGCGCCGCCCATGCGGCACCACCTCCATGCAATCGGCTGTTCGCGGCATGATTATAGGCCGTCTACCAGCAAGGTAAATAATCCGTTTACGGAAGTCTTGAAAATCGACACTGACGCGCCCGCACGCGCGGCGGGGTGTCTAACATTGATTTTATCGACAAAGGAGGACGGGAAATGGGAGACGTGCCGGGGTACGACCGCGCGGCGGTCGCGGCGAGGGCCGACGCGGCGAGGGCGGCGGCGGGCCTGACAAGGGACGGGCTTGCGAGGCGGGCGGGCATGACGCCCGTCGCGGTGGAGCGCGTGCTGGGGGCGCACAGCGACATGACGCTGCGCGAGGCGGCGGGAATCGCGCGGGCGCTGGGCGTGTCCCTGTCGTGGCTCGCGCGGGGGTGAGGGCGGGGCGTGCGGGCCATGGCGCGGCCCGGGGGTCATATCCCGCGCCGCGCGACCGCCTGGGCCGTGTCGGCGATGAGCGCCCTCCCCGCGCCCCCGCACGCGCCCCACGCGGCGTCGAGGCGATCGCGCTCGGGGTCTTCGGGGCGCGCGGGGGAGAAGTCCCGGCCCGCCAGGGCGTCGAGGGTGCAGACGAACAGGTCTGCCAGGGAGACGGCCTGCTCAAGGTTGAGCATATAGCGCCCACTCTCCCAGGAACGATAGGTTACGACGGATATACCTATGCGGTCAGCCACCTCGGTTTGGGTTAAACCGCTGCTCGTGCGCATCGCTTTGAGATTGAACATCACGTTCCTCCTAAATACAGGCTATTAGCCTGGCGAAAACTTTTTTAATTGTAGACAAAGATTTTTATTTACAAGTATTAGCCTAACGCGTATAGTGGCCATTAGGTGTTAGCAAGGCTAACACCTTTCCCACAAGCACCACCCGCCCGGGGCGGCATATCCCCGGCGCTATACCCCCGGAAGGGAGCCGGAACGAACCCCGGCAGCGGAGCGGACGGCGTTTCGCTCGGAGCGGTGCGGGGCAGGTGCAGGAAGGGCGTTTTCATTCATCGGGATTCGAACCGGAAGGGGGCTGACATGGGCGAGGGTTACGAGATGTACGGGCGGGCCGCGTGCGTGGAGAGCGAGCTGGTGGCCGTCGTGGAGGCAATCGACGCGGCGATGGACGATGACGTCACGCCCGCGACCGTGGGCGAGGTCGAGCGGCTGGCGCTCAAGGCGTCGCAGGACGCCCGCGAGGCGGGCATGGACGTCGTGGCGGGCAGCGCCCACGACGCGCTGAAGATGGCCGTTCGTGCGATGGAGGACTTCGGCGAGAGCTGTGGCGCTCCCGGGCGGTGGCTCATGGACGCGCGCCGCGCGGCGGTGACCGCCCTCGGGCTGGCGTGCCTTGAGTGCCACGCGGCGCTGGACGCGCTGCCCGCCGTGGAGGGGGGCGCGGATGGCGACTAACGCGCAGATGGGCGAGGCGATGGCCCGCGCCCGCAGGCGCGCGGGCATCTCGCAGGCGGAGCTGGCCCGCAGGCTGAACGTGACGCGGGCGAGCGTCGCCAACTGGGAGACGGGCGTCACGGCCCCGCGCCTGGCGACGGCGGCGCTCATAGCCCGCGAGCTTGGATGCAAGGTGGATGACTTCGTGAGGTAGGGCCTCCCGCCTGTCTTGGCGGATGGGGGAGGCCCCGGTGGAGCGCCCGGCGGGCGCGATTGGAGTGTAGCAGAGATGAGGTTCCTGAGCCTGAGGGAGTTCGGCGCGGAGTTCGGGCGCTCGGCGAGCTGGGCGGCGAAGGTGTGCCGCGACGGCACGGTGCGCTGGACGCACGAGGTTGGCCGCACGCGGCGCGTGTGGGTGCCCGAGTCGGAGGTGGAGCGCTACCGCGAGCGGATGATGGCGCAGATTGAGGGGGAGACGCCCGATGAGCAGCGCTGCTGAGGGGTGCGCGAGGGCCTACGGGGCCGTGAGGGACGCGCGGGCGGCGTGGATGCGCCTGCCGCGCGAGGTGAAGGACTCGGACGCGGGCGACGCGCTGAGGGCCGCGCTGTGCATGGCGGGCGACGAGCTGGCGCGCCTGGCGTGCAGCGGGCGGGCCGATGACGGCATGACCGACGAGGAGAGGCGCGACGCCGCCGACGAGGCGGGCCGCGAGGTTGACTTCCACATCTAGGGAAAGGGTGCGAGATGAACCGCTTGGAGCAGATGGCTCTGCTTGAGACGCTGCGCGACAAGGTGGACGCGGCCTATAAGGCCGTGCGCTCGGAGGTCTTCGGCGAGATGGTGGCCGACGGCGTGGACAAGGCCCGCGTCAAGGTGGCGGGCGTCGAGGTGGCCACGGCCACGCTCAGGTGCGACGCGGTGAAGGTCGAGGACGCCGACGCATACGCCGACTGGTGCGTCGAGAACGGCTTGGCCACGGAGACGAGGGCGGTGGACTTCGCCCGCCTGCCCGAGGACATACGCCGAGAGCTTGAGGGCGAGGTCGAGGAGCGCTGGCCCGAGTACGTGGGCGCGTCCCTCGTGATGCCCGACCCGCGCAAGCTGGCCAAGAGGGGGCCGGGCGGAACCGCCCTTACCGAGGACGGTGAGCCGATACCGGGCCTGCGCACGAACGTCCCCGCCTACGTGAGCCTGCGCGACGTGGCGGACGGGCGGCGCGGGATGAACACGGCATACGTCGGGGGCCTCATCACGCAGGCGCTCATGGGCGAGCTTGCCCAGGACGCCCGCCTCATCGAGGGGGCGGCGTAAATGGCCGAGGGAACGCTCTACAACCGCTTGGCGGCTGCTCAGGCCGAGATGCAGAACCCGGGGTTCGACAGGCAGAACCCCCACTTCCACAACCGTTTCGCAAGCCTTGCCGCAATCCGTAACGCAATCATCCCGTGCCTCGCCAAGCACGGGCTGGCGTGCGTGCAGGTCATCGAGGGCGGGCGCGTGGTGACGCGCGTCTACGGCCCCGAGGGCGACAGCGTGGACTTGGCGGGCATGCCCGTGACCATGGGGGGCAACCCGCAGGCGAACGGCAGCGAGATGACCTATGCCAAGCGCTACAGCCTGAGCGCCGCCTTCTGCGTGGTGGGCGACGAGGACGACGACGGCGAGGCCGCGACGGCGGGCTGGCAGGGGCAGCAGGCCCCAAGGCAGCAGGCACCCGCGCAGGCGCAAGCGCCGCGCCCGACCATCACGCCCGAGCAGGCGCAGGAGGGCGCGGCCATCGTGGCGGGCATCGAGGGGGCGTGCGGGTGGAGCCGCGAGAGGGCCAGGGCCGCGCTCTTCGCCGAGGTGGGCAACCCGCCCAGGGACGCCGCCTCCTTCGCGGGGTGGGCCTGCAGGGCCCGCGCGGCGGCGGACGGCATAGCGGCCCGCAGCCGCGCGGGCGCGGTGGCCGCGCACGAGGCCGCGCAGGGGGCGGGCGGTGTGGAGTAGCGCCCCGCCGCCCAGGGCGTGCGCCGCGTGCGGCTCAGTGCCGCGCGTGCGCCGCCTGGGGCGGGTCTGGATGGTGTCCTGCGACGAGTGGGGGTGCCCCGAGCGGGCGTGCTCCGTGGGCGCGACCGAGCGGCAGGCCCGCGAGAGGTGGGACGCATGGCAGGCGGGCGAGAGGCCCGCGAGCGATTACGTGACGCGAACAAAGAGGGAGTGGGGCGCGAGATGAGCGACATCAACAGCATCACGGTCACGGGCAGGCTGACGCGCGACCCGGAGGTCAGGCAGGCGGGCGGCCAGCAGGTGCTGCGCTTCTCCGTGGCGTGCGGGCGCTCGTGGGTGAGCAGGCAGACCGGGAACAGGGAGGAGCGCACGACGTTCTTCGACTGCGAGGTGTGGGGGACGCGCGGCGAGGCCCTGGGGCGCATCCTGCGCAAGGGCATGCAGGTGTGCGTGAGCGGCTCCCACGAGTCGGACACGCGCGAGCAGCAGGACGGAGCCAAGCGCACGTACTGGACGCTCAAGGTGTCGGAGGTGGTGCTGCCCCCCAGGAACGCGCAGGACGCCCAGGGCGGGGCGTACGGCCCCGGCGCGGGGTACCAGCCCACAGCGCCCGTGTACGACCAGGACATCCCGTTCTAGGGGCGCTGAGGCATGGGCAGGGACTTCTACTGCGCCTTCCCCTACGACCTGCCGTCCCTGCCCGCGATAAAGCGCCTGAGGCGCGGGCCGCAGGGCCTGAAGGCGCTGCTGGCGTACTACGAGCTGCGCATGGCCGTGGGCCAGGGCTACCAGTACGGGCAGCACGTCACGGTCGAGGACGTTGAGGCGATGGCCCCCGACTGGGGCCTGCGCGACTCGGACGTGGGCGGGCTGCTCCAAAGGCTGGCCGACGCGGGCCTGGTGGACGCCGAGCTGCTGGGCGACGGCGTGGTGGGGATGGCCGACGTCGCCGAGAGGCAGCAGTACCTGATGAAGAGGGCCGAGGCCGGGAAGCGCGGCATGGAGCGCCGCTGGGGCAAGAAAGAGCCCGGCGTTGGGGCCGATGCCGATGCGGGTGACGGCAAGACCCGATAGGTGCAGCGATAACACCTGTTAATAGCTCTGCTAATAGCGGCACCGATAACCTACTAACTACTAACTACTGACCAAAGAAAGACCTTGGCGCACGTCGCGGGTTTTCAACCGTTGGGAGTCCCCCGGCGGTTGAAAACCCGCCGTGCGCGGGTTTTCGGACGGGGGTTTTCAACATGGACGAGCCGAAGGGTGCCGAGGAGGACGCCCAGGAGTGCGGCAACTGCGCGTTCTTCGAGGCGTGGGAGAGGCAGCGCGACCCGTGGAGGCCCAAGGGCAACTGCCGCAGGCACGCCCCGCGCGTCATGGGCGACGCGTCGGGCAACCCGAAGAGCGTGTTCCCGATGTGCGCGGGCGACGCGTGGTGCGGCGACTGGGAGGAGGCGGAATGACGTGGGACGCTTCGAGTCTCCGCGCGGCGGCGCTCGCGCTGAGGGCGCAGGGCGCTCCCAGGATGCCGGACGGCTCGCCCGCGACGGCGGAGGCGCTGGACACGGGCGAGGCGCGGGCGGCGTACATGGAGGCGGGCCAGGCCCCGGTGTTCGGGGCGCTCGCCGAGGGCGGGGCGCTCGTGCTGGAGGACGGCGAGACGATGGGGGGCGTGTCGTGGGTGGAGGCGTACGACGCCCTGGCGGGGCTGATGGAGGCCCTCGCCGCGAGGGTGTGAGCTGGCTGGACACGTGGTGGGGCGTGGCGCTGACGCTGGCGGCGCTGTGCGCCCTGGCGCTCGGCGGCGAGCTGCTGGCCGTGTGGCTGGCCGACGCGGTGCCGGGATGGGCGGCGCTCGGGCTGCTCGTGGCGGCGCTCGCCGTGCCGTGGGCGTGGGCCTGCACGAGGAAATGAAGGCAGGGGCGCGGGCGTTCCCGCGCCCCGCGTGAGACGATGGGAGTTCTTGACATGAGGGTTTCGTACCAAGAGCGAGACGACGCGGCGGCGGGCCTTCGCGCCCTGGCCCGCTCGGTGGAGCGCGGGCAGGGCAACCCGGGGAGCGGCGGCGTGGCCATCACGGCCCGGCTCATCCTCGGGCTTGAGGACGTGCATTGGGGGCCGGAGGAGCTGCGCAGGCTGGCCGACCTCATCGACGGCGGCGAGTTCGGGGAGGTGGCGGGCGATGGCGAGGGCAAATAGCGCGGCGGCTGACAGGCTCATCGACATGCTGGCTAAGGCCGCGACCCCGCAGGACGCCGGGGGCCTGAAGCCCTGCCCCTTCTGCGGCGGCAAGGTCAAGGTGCGCTCGAACCCGCTGACGGGCGGGGTGATGTTCCTGTGCGAGGAGCCGACGTGCGGGGCCGACGTGATGTTCTACGCGGGCGACGGCAAGGGGCGCGCGGCAAGCGACGCGCTCTGGCAGCGAAGGGACGGCTAGCCGTGGCGAAGTCGCAGACGAAGCTTTTCGACTACGAGGGGTTCGTCGGCAAGTTCGAGCCGAAGAAGACCACGGATGATTGCTACACCCCGCCCGAGGTGTACGACGCGGTTGCGGGCTACGTGTCGGGGCGCTACGGCATCGACCGCGCCGACATGGTGCGCCCGTTCTTCCCGGGCGGGGACTACCAGGCGTTCGACTACCCCGAGGGGTGCTGCGTGGTGGACAACCCGCCGTTCTCCATCCTGTCGGAGATCGTGGACTTCTACGTCGCCCAAGGCGTGCCGTTCTTCCTCTTCGCCCCGGCCCTCACCTGCTTCTGCCCGCTGCGGCGAAACCTGGGCAAGGTGACGGCCCTGGCGTGCTCAGTGCCGGTCACCTACGCAAACGGCGCGGTGGTGCGCACGTCGTTCCTGACGTCCCTCAGCCCCGAAATCGCCTGCGAGTCGTGCCCCGACCTGGCCGACGCGATGGGCGCGGCCATGGCGTCGGTTCTCAAGCGCGACGCGAAGACGCTGCCGAAGTACGAGTTTCCCAACGAGGTGCTGACGGCGGCGCGGCTGGGGTGGATGAGCAACCACGGCACGCCCTTCCGGGTGCGGAGCGACGAGTGCGCGTTCATCCGCAGCCTCGACGCGATGAGGGGCGCGGGCAAGTCGGGCATCTTCGGCGGCGGGCTGCTGCTGTCCAGCCACGCCGCCGAAGAGCGCGCGGCGGCGGAGCGCTGGCAGTTGAGCGCCCGAGAGATGGGCATCCAGGCGATGCTCGGGAAGGGCGGTGCGAAATGAGCAAGGCGGTGACGGGCTGCGGGCTTGAGCTTGCGGACACGGTGGCGGGGATGCTGAGCGCGGACTACCGCGACCGGCTCGTGGCCGAGTACAGGCAGCTGTGCATCCGCACGAGGGGCCTCCTGCGGCTGCTCGGGCGCTGGGACAGGGGCGAGCTGGGCTTCGAGCCGACCTGCCCGCGCGACGTGCTGGCGCGGCAGCTGGACGCGATGTGCGAGTACCGCAGCACCCTTGAGAGGCGGGCGGCGCTTGAGGGCATCGACCTGGGCGGCGCGGAATGACCCCCGGGGAGCTGAGGACGCTGGCGGACGGCTACCGGCTCAAGGCCGAGCGCTACCGGGGCCTGGCCGATGCGCTCTATGAGGCCTCCGACCTGCGCGAGCAGCTGGCACGCCTGCGCGAGCTGGCGCTCATCCTGGACGTGGGGGACACGCGCGGGCTGCTTGAGATGCAGGACAAGATCAGGGAGGGGGAGCTGTGATGCCGGGATGGTGGGACGTGCACGGGGACGAGCACGGCGTCTATGCGCAGAAGGACAGCAGGCCGGAGCGCCTGCCCGTGCTGGTGCTTGCCGACTGCGGGATGCCCGACGAGTGCGACACGACGTGGCAGCGCGTCGCACACGCCGCCGTGGCGGCGCGCGCCGTGCAGTGGCGCGGGGAGTGCTACGACGACGCCGACGAGTTCGCGAGGGCCTACGCAGAGGACACGGGCGCGACGTTGGCGCGGGCCTTGGAGCTGTGGGACGCGCACGCGACGAGGTGCCTGGTGATCCGGACGGTGCCCGCCGACGGGTGGCCGGAGGGGAGCGTGGTGGACGATGGGCGCGAGTGACGGCTCGCCCGCCTTCTGCGACAGGTGCGGCGTGGAGTTCGCCCCGCCGCACCTCGTGGACGGGCTGTGCGCGTGGTGTCGGGGCAGGGTGCGCATCCACGAGGCCAAGGAGGCCGCGAAATGGGCCGTGTGCGAGGCGTGCGGCAAGCGGGTGCCCATCCCCATCGGAGGCGGCAGGCCCCCGAGGTTCTGCCCGGAGTGCCGAGAGAAGGAGCGCAACGGTGCCGAACGCAGGCGGTTGGAGAAGGTTCGGGCGAAGGAGGGAACGGAATGGGTGGAAAGGCCGAAGCGGTGAGGTTCGACGGGGCGGGGGCGTAGGCATGGGCGAGAGGGCGAGGGCTGAGGGCTGGCGCGGCGGCGCGCTGGTGATGCCCAGGGCGGATGCGGCCCGGTACGTGGCCAGGGCGGGCGGCGCGCGCCCGGACTGGGGGCGGCTGACGCAGGAGCTGGTGCTGCGCGGCGAGGCCCGCACGCGCGAGGTTCGCATGCGGGAGATGCGGGGCGGGCTGTGAGGGCCGTCTTCGAGGTGCCGGGGCGCTTCCCGGGCCTGAACGAGTACGTCGCGGCGTGCAAGGTGCCGCAGGCGCGGGCGCGGATGAAGCGCGAGTGCGACGCGCGCGTGGTGTCGGCGTGCCGCGCGGCGTCGTGCCCGCGCATGGCCCCGCCCGTGGCGGTGACGGTGGACTGCTACGAGGCCGACGCCCGAAGGGACGCCGACAACGTGCAGGGGATGGCCCGCAAGTTCGTGCTGGACGGGCTGCAGGCGGCGGGGGTGCTGGGCAACGACTCGCGCCGGTGGGTGCCTCAGCCCCCCGGCGGCGTCGTGGCGGTGGACAGGGAGCGCCCCCGCGTCGTGGTGACGGTCGAGGGGGAGGCGGCGCGTGATGGGCAATGATGGGGAGAAGTCCCCAAACACGAAAACCCCACGCGGGCGCAGGCGCATCACGCCCGCCGAGGTGGCCTATGTCCAGGCCCACCCGCTGGACACGGCGGCGAGCCTGGGCGCGTGGCTGGGGCGCTCGGCGTCGAGCGTGGCGCACATCCGCGAGCGCTTCGGGCGGGCCGACGAGCGGCGCGGGGTGTGCTGGCGCTGCGACGCGCGGCCCGTGTGGGAGGAGTCGCGCGACGCGGCGCGGATGGGCCTGTGCAAGGGATGCTACCTCGACGAGATGGCGCGGCGCGAGGACGAGGAGCGGGAGAGCAACACGCTGCGGCAGAAGAGGTTCAGGAACAGGCGGAGGGGAGAGCGATGATGAAGGTAAAGGATACGCCCATAGGCGAGGTGAGGCCGTACCCCGGCAACCCGCGCGTGAACGACGGCGCGGTGGCTGCGGTGGCCGAGAGCCTCAAGGAGTTCGGCTGGCAGCAGCCGATAGTGGTGGACGCGGACGGGACGATCGTGGCGGGCCACACGCGCTACAAGGCGGCGCTGTCGCTGGGCATGGCGACGGTGCCCGTGGTCGTCGCGAGCGGCCTCACGCCCGAGCAGGTGCAGGCGTACCGCCTGGCCGACAACAAGGTGGGCGAGCTGGCGACGTGGGACATGGGCCTGCTTGCGGGCGAGCTGGACGGCATATGCAGCATCGACATGGGCGAGTTCGGGTTCGAGGCCCTGCCGTGCGAGGCCGACTTCGGCGAGGACTTCACGCTGCCCGACGGGGACGCCCCGGAGTTCAAGACGGTTGCGCTGCACCTTACGGGCGAGATGTTCGGGGAGTTCCGGCGCATCCTGGGCGGCGTGGGCGAGTGCCGCTGGGACGGCGGCAACGAGGACGGCAACCGGGTGATGGAGGTGCTCGAGCAGTGGGACGGGCGCTAGACGTGACCCTCAAGGTCATACCCTCAAAGGTGGCCGTGCCGTTCGTCAAGGCCCACCACTACAGCGGGAAGGTGGTCAACAACTCCTGCCTGCACTTCGGGGCCTTCCTGGACGGGCGGCTGCACGGCGTGATGTCCTTCGGCCCCCCGATGGACAAGAGCAAGCTCATCGGCCTCGTCGAGGGCACCGGGTGGAGCAACTTCCTGGAGCTGAACCGCATGGCGTTCGACGACGTGCTGCCGCGCAACTCCGAGAGCCGCTGCATATCCCTGGCGATGAAGGCGATCAGGAGGCACGCGCCGCAGGTGAAGTGGGTGGTGAGCTTCGCCGACGGCTGCTCGTGCGGCGACGGCACGATATACCGCGCCAGCAACTTCGTCCTCACCGACATCAGGCCGAACAAGAACATAGTGCTCCTGCCCGACGGGACGAAGGTGCACAAGATGACGGTGGAGGCGTCCCCGGACAAGCCGCGGCCCGAGCTGGGGGGGCTTTCGTACCACCAGCTGACCGGGGGCAGGATCAGCTTCGGCAAGTACATCGAGGCAGCGCACGCCGAGGTGCTGGCGGGGTACCAGCTGCGATACGTGTACTTCATCGACCCAAAGTGGAGGAAGCGCCTCACGGTGCCGGAGATACCCTTCTCGGCCATAGACGAGGCGGGGGCGGGCATGTACAGGGGCGAGCGGGTGACGCGCGGGGAGCGGCACGTGGACGAGTGGTGCCTGAAATGAGGGCTTGCAGGGTGGTGCTTGAGTTTGCGGCGGAAAGTGTGTATGATGGACACAGTATCAGCACATAAAGGAGCCTTGCATGCTGTTCGAGTACGACCCGGCCAAGAGCGCCGCGAACCTGCGCAAGCACGGCATCGACTTCGAGGACGCGCAGGCGGTGTGGGACGACCCCTATGCCGTGGACTTCCGCCTGGGGTACACGGAGGAGCCGCGATGGATGGTCGTGGGGCGCGCCCACGCCGCGCTGTGGCCGGTCGTCGTGACGTACCGTGGCGAGGGCGGCGAAGAGGGAGGTCGACATCTATGCAGGAAGTCACCGCTGAGGAGCTTGACCGCATGTTCGACGAGGGCGAGGACATGACGCCCTTCATCCGGATGGACACCATCCGCCGGGTGGGCCGCCAAGACGGCCGCAAACGCGTGAGCATCGACATGGCGGGCGAGGCGCTCGACCGGCTGGACGCCTACGCCGAGGAGTACGACGTGCCGCGGCAGGCCCTCGTGAAGATGTGGCTCATGGAGCGCATGAACGAGGAGGACGACCGCAAGGCCGCCAGGGGCAAGACCGTCGCGTAGCGTAACGAAACCAAGCAGCTTGCTCGACCAAGGGGGCCGTCCTTCGGGGCGGCCCCCTTTCGCGTCTCCGGGGCCGTTAACGGCCTGCTAGGATGGCCCCATGAATGATGAGAACCTGGTGCCCCACAGAATCGACAGCGCGAGCAAAGCGCGAGAGCTGGGCCGCAAGGGCGGCATAGCCTCGGGCGCCTCGAAGCGCGCCAAGAAGGACATGGCGGCGCTGGCGAGGATGGTGCTGGAGCAGCCCGCCGGGGGCAAGACGCGCGACGTGGTGCGCCGCCTGATGCCCGACGCCGACGAGGGCGACCTGACGCTGGGCGCGGCCACGGTGGTCGCCCAGGTAGACCAGGCGCTGAAGGGCAGCACCAAGGCGTTCGAGGCCCTGGCGCGCGTGTCCGGGGCAGGCCCCCAGGGGCCGCAGGACGCCCAGGAGCGCCCGTTCTGCGCCGACTACGCCCTCCTGCTGGCCGACCCGTACATGCGCTTCCACCGGGCCGTGTGCGGGGGCCTGGGCGGCGACTACTTCGCCACGGGCGGGCGCGCCTCGGCCAAGTCGAGCTGGGCGGCGCTTGAGGTCGTGGGCGGCATGATGCGCGACCCGCGCGCGAGCGCGTTCGTGATGATGCGCGTCGGCAAGGACATGCGCTCGTCGGTGGCCCTCAAGGTGGGGTGGGCCATCGACCTGCTGGGCGTCGCCGACCAGTGGGAGATGACCAAGAGCCCGTTGGAGTGGGTGCGCCCCTCGACGGGCCAGAAGGTCGTGTTCAAGGGCGGCGACGACACGTCCAAGTCGAAGGGCTTCGAGCCGCCGCCGGGGACGTACTTCGCCTTCACGTGGTTCGAGGAGTTCGACCAGTTCGGCTCCATGGCAGAGCTGCGCACCGTGCTGCAGTCCGTGACGCGCGGCGCTCCCGAGGGAGCGCCGTTCTTCCGCCTCTACACCTGCAACCCCCCGCGCACGCGCGCGCACTGGGCCAACGTCGAGCTGGCGGCGCGCGAGGCGCAGGGCGGCAACGTGGCGCGCACCACGTGCCTGGACATACCGCCCGAGTGGGTGACCGACCAGCAGCGGCAGGACATGGAGCGCCTCAAGGCGCTCGACCCGGAGAGCTACCGCCACGAGTACCTCGGCGAGCCGGTGGGCTACGGCGCGGCGGTGTTCCCCAGGGCCGTGGTGCGCGCCGTGGCCGACGAGGAGCGCGAGGGCCTGGAATACCGCTTCTACGGCGTGGACTGGGGCTTCGCGGCAGACCCGTGGGTGTGGGTGGAGGTCGCCTACGACAGGAGGGCGCGCACGCTGTACGTGCTGCGCGAGCTGAGCGGGAGGGGCCTCACCAACCGCGAGACGGCGGCAATGGTCGCCGAGGCGATGCAAGACGCGCCCTATGCGCCCGTGGAGTGCGACAGCGCCGAGCCGAAGAGCGTGCAGGAGTGGCGCGACCTGGGCATCCAGGCGCGCAAGGCCCCCAAGCAGGGCTTCCACTCGGTGCGCGACTCGGTGAAATGGCTGCAGAACAGGACGGCCATCGTGATAGACCCGGACTGCGGGCTCGCCGCCGCCGAGTTCCCGGCCTACGAGTACGAGCGGCGCGGCGACGAGGTGACCGGCAACCTGCCCGACCGCGACAACCACGCGATAGACGCGGTGCGCTACGCCTGCGCGGCGCTCATCGACGACCGAACGAACATCTAGGCCCCGTTACGCGGCCCCGACAATCGCCCGAAAACGGCGGGCGGGAGGGGCAAGGGTGTATCAGAAGACGGGTTTTCCGGGGTGGGCGATAAAGGAGCTGACGCAGGCTGGGTACCGACCGCAGAACGTCATGGACGCGTACATCCCGGAGTGGTGGGGGTGGTACACGGCCACGGCGTCGTGGTACACAGACGACGCGAGCCCATACCGGCGGAAGATGACGCTGCACCCGGCGCGCAAGGTGTGCGATGAGTTCGAGCTGCTGATGCTGGACGGCGACCTGTCGGTGTCGTGCGAGGACGGCCCGGACGGGGCCGCAGAATGGCTTGAGGGGAAGGCCCGCGCCCTCATGGGGGGCCTGTGGGGCTTCGTGAGCCGCTACATGGCGCTGGGCACGGGGGCGCTGGCAATCGACCTGTCGGGCGTGTCCGAGGGCGTGTCCGAGGGCGCGACGGCCACGGTGAGGACGTTCGACGCCGACGAGCTGTGCCCGCTGGCATGCGACGCGCACGGGGCGGCGAGCGCGGCCTTCTGCCGCCGCGTGGTCGTCGGGGGCCGCGAGCGCGAGATGCTCCAGGTGCACGAGCCGAGGGGCGGGCAGTACGCCATACGCACGTGGATGTACGAGTGCTGCGGCTCCGAGGCCCCCAGGCGCGTGCGGCTGGACGGCGTGGCCGAGGACGTGCTGACCGGGTGCGGGCTGCCGACGTTCGCGCTCGCGCGGCCCGCCGTGCCGAACGAGCTGGAGCCGAACACGCCCATGGGGGTGGCGGTCTTCGAGCCGTGCGTGCCGCAGCTGATGGACGTGGACGCCAAGTACGACGACTGGCACTGGTCGCCGCGCCTGTGCCGCCCGCGCGTCGCGGTGGACGAGCGCGGCCTGGTGATGAACCCCAAGACGGGCGAGTACGAGTTCGGCTCGACGGTCGACCAGATGCTGTACAAGGCCGTTGGCGCTGGCGGCGACGGCTCCGTGCCGGTGACGGTCGTGGCCCCCGACCCGCGCGTCCAGCAGCTGGAGCGCGCGCTGAGCGCCGCGCTCGGCGTGCTCGGCGACCGGGTGGGCCTCGGGCCGAACTACTTCCGCTTCGACGCCACGGAGAACGGCGGCACGTACAAGACCGCCACAGAGGTGGCGAGCGGCAACCAGCGCCTCATGCGGGCCGTCCAGCGCCACGAGTCCGTGCTGGGCGCTGCCGTCGAGGGCGTGCTTGCGGCGGCGTGGTGCTGCGAGAGGGGCCTGCGCTCGGGCGAGCCCGTGCCTGCGGCCGACGCCCCGCGCTTCCGCGTGCGCTGGGACGACTCCATCATGGAGGACGACGCGGCCAAGCGCGCGGCCATGAAGGACGACATAGCGCGCGGGCTGTGCCCGGCGTGGCTGTACCCGATGGAGTACTACGGCATGACCGAGGCCGACGCGCGCGCGTTCGTCGCCGGGGGAGAGGCCCCCGAGGCAGACGGCGAGGAGTTCTAGCCCGTGGGCGACAGGTGGGACGCCCTGGCCGACGGCATGGTGAGGGGCGCGCAGGAGTCATACGTGGCCGACCTGACGCGCCTCACCGAGGACATGCTGCGCCGGGGCGTGGACAACCCGGATATGTTCGCGGTGCTCGCCAGGAACGCCAAGGCCGCCGCGATGGGCGTCTGGGCGCGGTGGTCGGGCAAAGTGACCAGGCAGGCCGAGAGGGCCTTCACGGAGGCCCTTGAGGAGCAGGACGAGGAGCTGCTTGCCGGCATCGAGCGGGCGGGCGTGCCCCAGCTGCACCCCGACGACGGCAACTGGGCGCGCAACCGCATAGGCGAGGCGGCGCGCGGCATGGCCGACATCCTGCGCAGGCAGAACGTTGCCCTGGCCGACTCGCAGGCCGACCTGTGGCACGAAGTCACCGCCCAGGCCGTCACCCGCACGCTTGGCGGCGAGGGGCGAGACTCCGTGATGCAGCGCGCGGTGTCAAGGCTGGCGGCGAAGGGTCTTGAGACGGTGGACTACCGCAGCGGCGTGCGCACCTCAATCGACGCGGCGGTGCGCCGCCACGTCGTGACGCAGTCCAACCAGTGCCGCAACGACCTGCTCGACCGCAGGTGCGGGCAGTACGGCATAGACCTGGTGATGGTGAGCGCGCACTACGGGGCGCGCCCGTCGCACGCGGTGTGGCAGGGAGGCGTGTACAGCCGCAGCGGGGCCAAGGGGGAGTACCGTGGCCTGGCAGAGGCCACGGGTTACGGCACCGTGGGCGGCCTGTGCGGCGCGAACTGCCGGCACACCATGACGCCGTACATCGAGGGCGTCAGCAGGCCGCAGGGCACGGACTTCTCAAGGCAGCAGGCCGTCACGGGCCTGACAAGCGGCGAGTACTACGAGGCCGTGCAGCGCCAGAGGGCCTGCGAGCGCCGCATACGTGCCGTCAAGCGCGAGATAGCCATGCAGGCCGACACGGGCGGCGACACGGCGGCGCTGCGCGTCACGCTGGGCAAGCAGCAGGCGGAGCTTCGGAAGCTGGTGGCGGACAACCACCTGACGCGCGACTACAGCCGCGAGAAGGCCTACGGCGTTATCGGCTCGGGATGGACGGGAGCTGGGCTTGCAACCACCAAAGTCGTCGGCCATGCCAGGATGGCCGGGCTTTCAGGGGAGAGTGGGAGATGGATGTCCCACGCAAAGCCGATATCAAGGAAGGAGTACGTGCGCATCAGGGACATGGCGGGCGGCAGCGGTATACGCGTTGCATCGTTGAACAACGCTGGCGTCGATGCGTCTGCCGTGGAGATGATGGTCAGCAAGGCGTGCGAGGTGGTTCGCTTGCACCCCGAGTTGGCAGTTGTGGACGGGAAACAGCTCACAATCGACTTCGGCGACCTTCCGGTGGGCGACTATGGGTGCATCTACGATGAGGACTGGAGTACCGTCCACATCAGCAGAACGGTTCTGAGGAACAGGCTTGTTCTTGAGCGGAACTACGCAGAAGACTCCTCAGCCGGGGTGTTTGTCAACGCCGGGAGCCCCGATGCGGTCGTCGTGCACGAATTGGCCCACGTTCTCTGTCATGTGCGCGGAATCGACTGCAAGGAGGTAGTGCGGCGCGCAATCGACGTCGGCGGGGGCGAGGCCCTTCGAGTCCTTGGGCGCGACGTGTCTGCCTGCGCGTCCGCCGACGGGGAAATGCTGGAAGCGCTTGCGGAGTCGTTCGTTGCAGAATACTATGGAGTGGGGAACGGGACAACCAGGTCGATAGTCATGGAGGCCTTCGGATGATGTCTTCGCATTATGAGTCCTTGTACTGGATGTCGAACAAGGATTGGTATTACTGCGACAAGAAGGGGGAGCTTCACGTCAAGGACGACGCTCCGGAAAGGGCAAAGAAGAGCTTCGAGCTTTGGAAGAGTCCCACTAAGCCCCATTAGCCACCCCAAACAAACCAGGACGGTTTATCCAGGCCCCCGCGAGGGGGCTTTTTTCGTGCCGCGTTACGCCCGGGGGACGATGCGGCCATCCATCCGGGCGGGAGGCAGAGCGCCCGGGCAATCGCGGCGCGCCCACGGCAAGAGGCGCGGGAAAGAGAGGGCACCACATGTTCATGGACAGGCAGCGCTTCGCCCGCGTCATGCACGCGACCGACGAGGGCGGCTCGACGGGCGGCGCGGGCACGCAGGGCGGCCAGGAGGCAGCCGGGGACGGCGGCACGGCACCCGAGGGCCAGGAAGGCGGCGACGGCGCGGGAGACGGCGCCGCGGGCGCTGGGGCGGGCACCCAGGGCACCGAGGGCGGCACGGTCAACCGCTACAAGCACGAGCGCGAGGTCGGAAGGCTCAACGACGAGATAGCCGACCTCAAGAAGCGGCTTGCCGACGCCGAGGGAAGGGCCGGGGACGCCTCCAAGGTCGCCGAGGAGGTCGCGAAGCTCAAGGCCGAGCTGGCGGACGAGAAGCTGTGCTCGAAGCTCGCCTCGGCGGGCTGTGTGGACGCCAAGGCCGCGAAGGCGCGCCTGGGGGACTTCGGCGGCGACGTCGGCAAGCTCAAGGCCGCGTGCCCGTACCTGTTCGACGACGGCGGTGCCCAGAAGGTGGGCTCCACGGGCGGACAGCCCGCCACGGGGGGCGCTAAGACCACGGAGAGCCGCATAGAGGCGGCCTTCGCCAAGAGATAGGAGGCAGGCATGGCCAACAGCGGCCCTGTCACGCTTGAGAAGTACGTGGACAAGTTCACGACCGAGCTGGACAAGAAGGTCGTGGCGGGCACCAAGACCGCCGACCTGAACATGAACCAAGACCTGCTGGGCAAGCTGGGCAACGCGGGCAGCATCGAGGTCGCCGCCATCGAGATGGACGGCCTGGCCAAGCACACCCGCAACAGCGGCTATGTGGCGGGCAAGGTGAGCCTCAACTGGGAGACCATCAAGCTGGAGTACGAGCGCTCCCGAGAGTTCTACGTGGACGCCACCGACGACGCGGAGACTGACGCCGTGCTGTCCGCCAACCTGATGGCGGAGTTCGTGCGCACCAAGGTCGTGCCCGAGGTGGACGCCGTGCGCTTCGGCCGCCTGTCCTCCCTGGCGGGCACCAAGGTCAGCGCCAACCTGACCGCCGACACGGTGCTGGCCGCCGTGCGCGCTGCCGAGACCAAGATGGAGGACATGGGCGTAGACCTCTCGGACTGCGTGATGTACTGCTCCGCCGTCGTGCGCAACCTGCTGCGCGACGACCAGAACTGGCGCGCCAGCTTCGGCCAAGACCCCGACACGCGCATCGGCCGCTACGACGGCATGAAACTCGTGGTGCCCACCGCCGCGACCTTCAAGACGGCCTTCAAGCTGCTGGACGGCACCGACCATAGCGGCTCCTCCGGCGCGGACGAGACCAAGGGCGGCTTCGAGCCCGCATCCGGGGCCAAGGACGTGAATTTCATCGTTGTGCGCCCCGACGCCGTAGGCGCAATCACCAAGCACCAGGAGCTGCGCTACTTCGCCCCGCGCGTCAACCAGAAGATGAACTCCCACCTGTGGCAGTATCAGCTCTACCACGACCTGGTGGGCTACCAGAACAAGGCAGACCTCGTCTACCTGCACGCGAAGGCCTAGCCATGGCCGACCTCGTGGGGTGGGTGCCCGAGGAAAAGCCCAAGGCCAATGCCAGGCCTGAGCCCAAGCCCAGGCCCGAGAAGCCGAAGGAGCGATGATGCAGGCGGAGCCGACGTACGACTTCTATGAGGTCGAGCACAAGGGCGCGCTCGCGGAGGACGCCTTTGGCGCGGCGCTTCCCCTGGCCGTCGCCAAGACCGAGGCGCTGGCCGGGCCGCTCCGCGACGCGGGGCGGCACGCCGACATGTGGCGTCACGCCGCCTGCGCCATGGTCGAGCTGGTGGCGGGGGCCGCGACCGGCGGGACGATCGCAAGCGAGACCGTCGGCTCCACCTCGCTCACCTACTCGCAGAAGGCGCAGCGCAGCCCCGAGGAGGCCGAGGCGGCGGCGGTTCTGCCGTGGCTGTCCGGCACGGGCCTGCTGTGCCGCGCGGTGGGGGTGAGGCGGCATGTCTGACGCCATCTGGGCCGACAGCGCCACCGTGTGGCACCCCGTGGCGGGCGGCTTCGCCCACCGGGTGCTGAGGGGGTGCCGCGTGGAGTATGCCGACGGGGCCTCCACGGGCCAGGCGGGGCCGTCCTCCTCGCCCGCGCTCGCGCTCTACGTCAAGGGCGACGCGGGAATCGAGGCGGGCGACTGGGTGGCGTCGGGGGCGTGGCCCTTCCCCGAGCCGCCAGAGGGGTGCCCACGGGCGGCCTCCGTCAGCGTGAAGACGCTCGGCGGGGCGGCGCACCACACCGAGGTGAGCGCGTCGTGAGGCTGTCGGTCAAGTCCGCCCAGGTCAAGGCCGACATGTCCAAAGCGCTTGCGGCGGCGGCCTTCGCCACGGCGGAGAACGTGCTGAGCGACTGCGAGAGGTACGTGCCCGTCCTCCACGGCAACCTGCGGGACAGCGGGCAGACCCGCCACGGCTCGGACGGCTCGGCATCCGTGCTGTGGGGCACCGACGCCCTCACGGCGCGCTACGCCCGCAGGCAGTACTACGACGAGGGCCTGAGCCACACCACGGCGCTGAACCCCGCCAACGCGGGCACCGGCGCGCATTGGTTCGAGACCGCCAAAGCGTCGAGGCAGAGCGCCTGGGAGTCAATGTTCGATAAGACGTACAAGGGGAGCCTATGAGCGTGCCCGAGGTTGTGACGGAATGGGTGGGCCAGGCTCTGGGCGTGCCCACCGAGTACGGTGAGTTCCCGCAGGGGCCGGGCACGCGGGCCATGGTGAAGGCGGCCCCCGGCGACCCGGTCGTGAAGCGCTACGCCAACGGCGGCGGGATATTCCGCTTCACCTATGAGGTCTACCTGCTCGTCCCCGGCGCGACCGAGGGCAGCAGGCTGGGCGGGATGGACGCGCTCAAGTCCGTGTGCGACCGCATCACGCTGGGGCGCGAGGTGCCGGGCGGCGAGGGCGCTCCCACGTGGACGGCCCACGACGTGACGGCGCTGCCGAACCTGTTCAGCCGCGACGGCAACCAGTCAATCTACCAGGCGGTGGCCTCCATCGCCTACATCGAGAGAGGATAGGGGGAGCGCATGAGCGAGGACGCGCCCGAAATCAAGACCATCCTGAACCCGTACCAGATGCAGTGGTACATCCAGCTGTACGTGGGGGGCGAGTGGACGGAGATGTGCCGCATGACCGAGCTGAACTCCGCCGAGCACACGGCGGAGCCGGACGAGTACGAGACGGCGTATATCGACCGCAAGAACCAGACCAAGTACGTCATGAGCGAGAAATCCAGCGTCGAGTTCGAGCTGGACATGGTTGGCCCGGGCGGCGTGCAGGCCGAGCTGTACGGCATCGAGGACGAGTACAACGTGCCCGGGCGCATCGTGCGCACGCTGGCATACGACTTCGCCAAGGGCGCGGCCTGCCCCCAGACGGCCCTCGTCGCCAAGCAGGCCGACTGCGTGGTGAACTGCTCGCCCATCACGCAGGGCTCCACGACCGACCCGCTGCGCATGACCGTCACGGTGTCGCTCACGGGCGACTGGGCGGGCGGCACGTTCGACGCCACGTCGGACGCCTTCACGCCCGCCACGGCCTAGCCGAACCGCCCTCCCAGGGGAGGCCCCGCGCCCGCACAGGGCCGGGGCCTTTTTTTCGTGCGCGTTACCCCGCCCCGACAATGGCGCGAGGGAACGAGACCGAGAGGAAGGCGGGCGGGCATGGCCCTTGAGTTCGTTTTGCGCGCGCAGGAGAAGACGGTGCCGGTTGTAATCGACGGCGTGGAGTACCGGGCCAAGGCTGGCTCTGCGAGGGCCGTCGCGGCCCTCTCGGAGCTTGCCAGGAGCATGCGCCCCCTGGGCGACCTCGCCCGCGACGCCATGGGTGCGGAGCAGGTGGAGGAGGCCGTGAGGGCCGTGCAGGCAATCGACGCGCCGCTGAGGGCCGCTGTGGCGGCGCTGTTCGGCCCCGACGCCGTGAGGGGCATCGTGGGTGCCGACACGGCAGACCTGGGCACGTGCGTGGCCGTCACGCGGATGCTGACCGCCGTCGTGGAGAGCGACGAGTACCTGAAGGCCACGGCCGAGCGCGTCTCCCAGATGGCGAGGGTTGCGGGGGAGGACTAGCGCATGGGGCTGCTGGACGAGGGCCTGCCGTCGAGCGTCGAGGTGTCGGGCGAGTCCGTGGGGGTGCGCACGGGCTTCCGGCGCGGCGTGCGGGCGGCGTCGATGGACAGGGCCGACCCCGACGACCGCGTGGTGCTGATGGCGCTCCTGTACGGCGAGCCGTCCGGGTGGCCCCGCGCGGTGCTGCGAGACCAGCGCGGGGCGCTTGAGGCGGGCCTGGCGTGGCTGGACGGGGCGTGGCGGGCGTGCACCTACGGGGGCGGGCGCGGCGGCGACCAGCGCCGCACGTTCGACCTCGGCGCGGACGCGGCCATAGTGGCGGCGGACTTCCAGCGGCTCTACGGGATAGACCTGCTCGACCCGGCCACGCGCATGCACTGGTGGCGTTTCGTGGCGCTGCTGGCGGGCGCGATGCGCACTGAGGGGGCGCTGACCGCGCAGGCGGTGGGCGCGCGCTCCCCCGCGCCGCCGGGGGCCAAGGGGCCGGAGAGGGCGCGGCTGGCGCGGCTGCGCAAGGCATGGGAGCTGCCGCCCACGCGCGAGGAGATGAGGGCGGCGGCGCTTAGGGAGTTCGGGGGTTTCGGTGGCTGACGGCACCCTGGTAATCGACATCAACGGCGACGACAGCGGCTTCACGCGGACGGTTCGGGGCCTGGGCACCACGGCCCAGGCCGCGCTGGCGGGCGGCACGTCGGAGTCGGGCAAGTTCAAGGCGGGCCTGCTGGCCGCGTCGGTGGCGGCGGGGAGCCTCGCCGCCTCGCTGGCGGGCTCGGTGGTCAGCGCGGTGAAGGAGTTCGCGGCTTCCACGGTGGAAGTCGGCGCGGGCTTCGAGGCTTCGATGAGCAAGGTCGAGGCCCTGTCCGGCGCGAGCGCCGAGGAGATGGAGCAGCTGACCGCCACGGCCAAGGAGATGGGCGCTACGACCCAGTTCACGGCCACGGAGGCGGCGGACGCAATCGGGTACATGGCCCTGGCGGGGTGGGACGCGCAGCAGTCCATGGACGGCCTGCCGGGCGTGCTGAACCTGGCGGCGGCGTCGGGGATGGACTTGGCGAGCGCGTCGGACATGGTGACGGACTACCTGTCGGCGTTCGGCATGGAGGCGTCGCAGGCCGCCGACCTGTCAGACCTGCTGGCGTACTCGCAGGCCAACAGCAACACCACGACCGAGCAGCTGGGCGAGGCGTACAAGAACTGCGCGGCCTACCTGCACGGCATGGGCCAGGACGTGGGCACGGTCACGACCGAGCTCGCCATGATGGCCAACCAGGGCCTGAAGGGCAGCGAGGCGGGCACGGCCCTCACGGCGATAATGCGCGACCTCAACGCGAGCATGCAGGACGGGGCCGTCCAAATCGGCGAGACGTCCGTTGCGGTGCTTGACTCCGAGGGGAACTTCCGAGACCTGACCGACGTGGTGGCCGACATCGACGCGGCCACGGCGACCATGACCGAGGGCCAGAGGGCGGCGGCGCTCGCCGAGACGTTCACGGCGGATTCCACCAAGGGCCTGAACCTGCTGCTGAACGCGGGCACGGCGTCGGCCAACGAGTTCTCGGCGGGCCTCGCCTCGTGCTCGGGCGCGGCGGCGACGATGGCCACGACGATGAACGACAACCTGCAGGGGCAGCTCACGCTGCTCGACTCGGCGGTGGACGGCCTGAAGCTGACCCTTTACGAGGGGCTTGAGCCGTCGCTGAAGTCCCTCGCGTCAACGGCGACCGACCTGCTCGTGCCCGCCCTGACCGCGATGGCGGAGGGCAGCGAGACGGCGAGCGGGCAGCTGAAGGCGGGCATGTCGGCGATGTTGGCCGACGTGCTCACGCAGCTGGACGAGCTGCTGCCCAGGGTTGCGGAGATGGCCGTGCAGATCGTGAGCGCCCTGCTGGTGGCGCTGGCGGAAAACCTGCCCCTGGTGCTGCAGTGCGTCGTGGACTTCGCGGCGCAGCTGATGGTGACGGTTGGCGAGGAGCTGCCGGAGATAGTGACGGCGGTGGTGGAGGTTGTGCCGCAGCTGGTCGAGGCCCTGGCGGCGTGCGCCCCCACGCTGCTCGACGCGGGCGTGCAGCTGCTCACGTCGCTGGTCGAGGCGTGCGGGACGGTCTTGCCGCAGGTGGTGTCGGCCCTCGCCGAGGCACTTCCCACTCTGTCCACGACGGTTGCGGCGGGCATCCCGGAGCTGATGACGGCGGGCGTGCAGCTGTTCGTGTGCCTGGTGCAGTCGCTGGCGCAGGCCCTGCCCGACATCGTGTCGGCCCTCGTGGCGGCGGTGCCGACGATGGCCCAGTCGCTGGTGTCGCAGATGCCGCAGATACTCTCGGCGGGCGTGCAGCTTCTCACGGCCATCGTGCAGGCGGTGCCGCAGGTGCTGCCCTCCATCGTGGGTGCAATCCCGCAGATAATCTCGTCCATCGTGTCGGGCGTGATATCGGGAATCCCCGAGATGCTGAGCGCGGGCGTGCAGCTCATCATGGGCCTGGCGTCGGGCATCGCCAACGCGATACCCAACCTCATCGCAAGCGCCCTTGAGGCGTGCGGCAACCTGCTCAGCTCGGTGAAGTCCTTCTTCGGCATCCACTCGCCGTCGCGCGTCTTCGCGGGGGTGGGCGAGATGGACATGCGCGGCATGGCCGAGGGCTTCGAGGACGAGACCCCCGCCACGGTCAGGGCGGCGCGCGGCTCCGTGGGCGACGTCATGGCGTCGTGCCTTGAGGAGATGGGCGACGCGGGCCTGTCCGTGGAGGGCGCGGGCGCGGCGCAGGGCGTGGCCGTGTCGAGCGCGGCGGGCGCGGCGGGTGCGGCAGCGGCGCAGGTTCAGGCCTCGTCGTACAGCGCGGCAGACCTCGCCGCCTCAAACACGCTGCTTGAGCGCATCGCCCAGGCGGTGGAGGCGGGCAAGACGATAACCTTCTCGGCGACGGACGCGGCCAACGCGCTTCTCGACCCCATCGACGCCGGGCTCCGCAGGAAGGCTTACGCATGGTGACGCAGCCGAAGATGAACGGGGTCGAGTGCGCGACGCTCGGCCTCACGCTCAAGTCGCAGGACATACCGCGCGGGTGCGCCCAGACCGACGTGCGCACGGTGGCGGGCAGGGCCTACGCAGACCTGACGTCGCGCCCGGACGGCTACCCGGCGCGCGGCCCCATGACCGCCACACTGGTGTTCTGGGCGGGGCCGGGCGAGGCGCTCGCCGAGGCGGGCGTGAGGGCGGCGATGGCGTGGGACGGCGCTCAGGTGGGATACGCGCCTCCCGACTTCGGGGGGCTGAGCTTCAGGGGCGTGGCCGCGTGCTCGGTGACGGCGCGCACGGTCAACAAGGCGGAGGTCACGGTGACGCTGACGGCAGACCCGGTGGCCTACGGCGCGACGGAGACGGTGCGCCCGCTCGCGGCGGGGTCGAACGCCTTCGAGGTGGGCGGGAGCTACCCGACGAGGCCGACGCTCAGCCTCACGGCGACGGACGCCACGACGGTGCCCAGCGTCACGGACAAGGCGACGGGGCAGACCCTGGCGCTGGTGTCCAACCCCGGCAAGGGGACGGCGGTGGTGCTGGACTGCGAGGCCCGCACGGCCACGGTGGGCGGCGCGGCGTCGCGCGTGTCGCTGCTGTCCGACTGGTTCGCGCTTGCACCCGGCACCAACACGCTGCAGCTCGTCGGGTGCAAGGGGACGGTCAGATACTGCGAGAGGTGGGCGTAGATGGCATACGGCGACTGGAGGTTCGCCCCGCGCCTTTTCGACAGGCACGACGCGTACGTGTGCGACCTCGACGTGCTGTCGGCGTCGTGGGTGGAGAACCTGGACGGCGAGGACACGGTGACGCTGACCACGACGCGGGCGGTGTCCAAGTACGACCGCCTGGTGTGGCGCGACTGGGCGGGGAAGTGGCACGAGCACGTGGCCGACGAGCCGCAGGCGGCGCGAACGGGCGCGGGGGTGCCGGTGTACACGGTGGCCTTCCGGACGGCGCTCTACGACCTGGACGCGTGCCACGTGGCGGCGCTGTACCGCCCGAAGGACAAGGCCGCGAAGGAGGCCCTGGGGCACATCCTGTCGGGCACGAGGTGGAAGGCGGGGGACTGCGCGGGGCTGGGCACGGCGTCCGCGAGCTTCTACCACGTGAGCGCCCTTGAGGCCGTCAGGACGCTCGCCGAGACGTGGGGCGGCGACCTTTACGCGACGGTGGAAGTCGGGCCGTCGGGCGTCACGGCGCGTTACGTCAACCTGGCCCCGCGCGGCGCGGACAACGGGCGGCGGTTCGACTACGGGCGCGACCTGTGCGGCGTGACGCGCTCAGTCGCGGCGGACGGCGTTTACACGGCGCTGTACGGGTACGGCAAGGGCGAGGAGGTGGGCTCAGGCTACGGCAGGCGTCTCACGTTCGAGGACGTGGAGGCGGCGGACAAGCCGAAGGGCCAGGCGTGGGTGGGCGACGAGGACGCCCGCGCGGCGTGGGGCATCCCGGACGGCAGCGGCGGGGTTGCCCACCGCTACGGGTGCGTGACGTTCGAGGACTGCGAGGACGCCGGGGAGCTGCTGGCGCTGACCCGCGAGAGGCTGGCGCAGGTCAAGGCCCCGCAGGTGACGTTCGACCTGGACGTGCTGGCCATATCCGACGCGGGGCTGGACTCCGACGACGTGGCCGTGGGCGACACGGTGGAGTTCGTCGACTCCGCCTTCACCCCGACCCTGCGCGGCTCGGCGCGCGTCACGCAGCGCACGGTTGACCTGCTGTCGCGCGCCGCCGTGTCGCTGACCATCGGCGACGGCGTGGAGGGCGCATCCGACCGCATGAGGGACTACGAGGCGCGGCTTGACTCCATGCGGGTGCAGGCCGCGACGTGGCAGGCGGCTTCGAGCGCCGCGCCGGACTACCTGAGGCAGCTTCTCACGGGCATCTCGGAGCTGTCCAACCTGGGCCTGTCGTACAAGGTGGAGTCGCCGGAGCTGGGCGTGATGGTGGCCAACGTGCCGCTCGACCCGGAGACGGGCGCGCCCACGGCCTCCGCGCCGTCCGCCGGGTACTCGTGCCTGCGCCTTCGCGCGGGGTACATCCAGACCTCGTCGCGCTACGAGTCGGGGGCGTGGGTGTGGGAGACGGCAATCCAGGGCGGCGGCATCGTCGCCAACGCAATCACGTCCGGCACCATCGCGGGCGCGGACTGGTGGGCGGGGAAGGGCGGCTCGCACTGGGACTTGGGCGCGGGCGGGGCGCTGACCATCGAGGGGTACGCCACGGACGCCGAGGTCGAGGAGGCCAAGAACGAGGCCGAGGAGGCCAAGAAATGCGCCACGGGCTTCCTGCAGCTGGACAACGGCGAGGTCACGTGCGGCAACCGCTCGGGCGGCAAGTACACGGGCACCCGCGCCGTCATGGGGGCGGACGGCTACCGCATCCAGGACGCGGGCGGCAACGACATCGCCAAGTACGGCGGCGACGGCGAGACGTTCTATGACGGCGACGGCGGCGTGGTGGGCTACGCCAAACACACGCAGGCGACGTACACCGACGACGGGAAGACGGTCACGACCAACCTGATGACCCTGGGCGGCGCGGACATGTCGAAGATGAGCGGCACGGTGTCGGCATCCGTGGAGATGAGCAACGGCAAGACGGGCACGTCCTTCAAGACGGCGCACGTCAACTGCTGCTATCCCACGGGCAGCACGTCGGAGACCCCCATCGTGGATATCTACGCCTACGGCGGGAGCAGCGTCACCCAGATGATGGTGAGCCCCAAGGGCGTGCAGTGCACGGCGAGCGCCGTCAACCCGGCCACGCGCAAGTGGGGCACGACCGACAACGACAGCCGCATCCTGTTCTGCAAGCACATGGGCGTGGTGGTGTGCAACTTCGCGGCGCTGTTCACGAGCCACATGAGCGGCATCGAGTCCGGCATGTGGACGCCCCCGAACTGCACCCTGCCCGCCTCGTGGAGGCCCCAGGCCCTGTCCAAGTCGGCGCTCATCTGCTCAGACGGCACGGTGCTCATGGCGTACGCCACGACGGACGGCGCGCTGAGGGTCTACACCAGGGGCACCACGCCCGAGATAAGCGCGAGCAACGCCGTGGGCGGGCAGCTGGTCTGGATAGTGTCGGCCTCCTAGCCGCCCGTTACGCGGGCGGGATGATTCCCCCGGCAGACGGAAGTCTAGGAAGGGGGACGGATGGCCCGTTACCTGCGCTTTTTCGTGAACAACAAGACGGTTAGCGCCGTCACGGACGGCTCGCGGCTGGTGGGCGGCACGCGGGAGCACTACAAGGCTAGCGCCGAGTTCGACGCCGAGTGGGAGGGTTTGAGCACCCGCGTCACGTGGACGAACGGCAAGGCGAGTGTGACCCAGGAGTGGGCGGACGGAATGGGCGTGCCGCCCGAGTGCTGCATGCCGGGGGTGCTGCGCGCGTCGTTCGTGGGCGTCGGGGCTGACGGCGTGGAGACGCTCAGGACGGCCCGCATGGAGCCGGGTCTGACGTTCGAGGACATGGGCGAGGACTTGGGCGGCGAGCCTGCCGCCATGACCGAGGACGTCGCCCACGCCGCCCGCCGCGAGCTGGACGGCCTGACCGCCGAGGTTGCCGACGTCCGCGCCGCCCTCGACCGTGGCGAGCTGAAGGGCGACAAGGGCGACAAGGGCGACACGGGCGCGACCGGCCCGCAGGGCCCCGCCGGCAAGGACGCCGACATCGCGTCCGCGCAGGCCGCGACGCAGGCCGCGGCGCAGGCGGCATCGGCCGCCGACGCAGCCGCCGCGAGCGCGACCGAGGCGGCGGGCAGGGCGGACGCGAGCGCCTCCAAGGCCGACACGGCCGCGGGCTCTGCGGGCAAGGCCGCCGAGTCAGCCGAGACGGCCGCAGGCAAGGCGAGCACGTCGGCATCGGCAGCGGACGCCGCCGCCGAGAGGGCCGACGCTGCCTGCGCCGCAGCCACGAGCGCGGCAGACACGGCCAACGCGGCGGGGAGCGCGGCGAGCGCCGAGGCCGAGAAGGCGCACAGCGCGGGCGCGAGCGCCACCTCGGCGGCATCCGAGGCGTCCGCCGCCGCCGACGCCGCATCCAAGGCCGCAGGTACCGCGACCGACGCCGCGAGCGCGGCCGATACCGCCGCCGATACCGCGACCGCGAGCAGCTCCAAGGCCGACGCAGCCGCAGCCGTCGCGACGGAATCCGCCTCCAAGGCCGACGCGTCCGCCGTCGCCGCCGACAAGGCCGCCGCGTCCGCGACCGCCGCCGCCGCCGACGCCACGGAAGCGGCCAGCACGTGCAGGGCGATCTACTTCAAGCGCGTCACCGACGCGGACGGGAACACGAGGCCCGTCCTCGTGGACGCGACCATTTAAGGAGGGGTGGAGGATGGCAGAGCTCAACTTCCCGACGGACGAGACGCTCAAGGCCGGGGCGGACGCGCTGGGGCGCCTGGCGGCGCTCAAGGCGGCCGAGCTCGGCATGCAGGTGAGGCAGCTCGACGACTGGCAGGCGTTCGAGGCGATGGTGGCCTCCGGCGAGGCCGAGGCGGTCGCGCCCGTCAACGCCAAGTTCGCGCTCGAGTGGGCCGACCCCACGACGGGCGCGGGCAAGACCTACCAGGACAGGTTCCGCGTGGTGGGCTACCGCTCGCAGGCCGTGCAGGGCCGGGGGGAGCGCCCCCTGTGCCTCATGCAGCAGTGCCTCACGCTGCCCTTCGGAACGCAGTTCGACAACTTCGAGGCGTTCTACGCGGCCCCCTCTGGCGGCCTTGCCGCCGGCACGTACCGCGTGTCCTCCGGCATCACGTGGGGCAAGCTCGTGAATGGCCAGACCTACGAGTTCACCCTGACGCAGGCCCTGCCCGAGGGCGGGCAGCTCGCCTTCTCGCGGCAGTGCTACGACTACGAGCCATCCCAGGTGCAGGCGTTCGCCACGCGCGGCGCGTCCTCGCCCCAGGAGAGCGCGGACGTCACCGTCGGCGGCGAGGGAGGCGAGCTGCTCGGCGAGATGGGCACGGGCACGCTGGGCGACTCAGACGTCAACAACGCCTACCGCGTGGGGCTGGGGTCGAACCGCTGGGCCACGTCGGGCCTGCGCCAGTGGCTCAACTCCGAGGCCGCCGCAGGCGCCTGGTGGAGCCCGCAGACCAAGTTCGACCGCCCGCCGGACTACGCGACCACCAAGGCGGGCTACCTGGCCGGCTTCGCCGACCGGGACTTCGTGGGCTGCCTCAAGCGCGTGGAGGTCAGGACGGCGCTTCCCTACTGCGACGGAGGCACCTCGGGCGGCACGGAGTGCGACGTGACCTACGACCGCGTCTTCCTGCCGAGCGCCGAGGAGCTCTACTGGACGGCCCCCTCCTACGGCGTGCCGTACGGGCTGGAGGGCGCGGCGCTCGAGTATTACAGGCAGCTCCACGCCGGCTCGGAGCCCGCGGCCGTCTGGGCGACGCACAAGGAGTACGTCATGTACGCCATGGGCGCGGAGACGTCGGCGCAGAACGTGTGGGAGCGTTCGGCCAACCGCAACTACGGGTGCGACGCGGCGCTCTGCGACTCCCCGGGCACCGTGGGCGGCCGCAACGCGTACAGCGGCCACCGCTGCGCCCCGCTTGTGGCCATCTAACAATCCGACAATCGCCCGCGCCCACGCGCGGGCGCACGACATGGGAGGAGGTGCGGCTTGGCGGTACCGGCAAGCCGGCGCAAGGACAACGGCATGACCGTGCACCGGGCCCTGGACGACCTGGTGGTGCACACGCTGCGCAAGGTGGGCAACTCGCGGCGCTTCGGCGAGGTGGAGCGCACCTCGTACGAGTACGGCGAGCGCGGCGAGCTGGTCGCGCAGACCGTCGAGCGCGCGGGCCGCGCGGCCCTGGCCGAGAGAATCGCGCAGGCCGCGCTCGAGGCGTCCGAGTGCGCGTGGCGCGCCAACGACACCGTCGTGCGCGACCAGGCGAGCTACGAGGACAGGCACTGGCTGCAGGAGCGCTCCGTGCGGGCCTGCGGCACCCTGCTGCACCTTCTCAACTACGCGCAGCCGCTGTGCGGGCTGTCGGGCCGCGAGGTCAGGCACTGGTGCGACCTGGCGACGCGGGCCCGCTCGCTGCTGCGCCGATGGAGGGACTCCGACCGCAGGCGCTACGGCGAGGAGCCCGCGCGCGTGCGGTCTGGACCCGGGACGAGGGGCTGACAAATGGCGCAGAACGTGTGGGAGCGTTCGGCCAACCGCAACAACGGATGCAACGCGGCGCTCTGCAACTCCACGGGCAACGTGGGCAACAACAACGCGTACAACGGCAACCGCTGCGCCCCGATCGCGTCACCGGCCGGGCTCACGAGGCCCCGTACGGGAACCGGCCCGGCCGCATGCGACACAAGGAGCCCCAGTCCCGGGGGCGGCGGCGCGAGCCCCCGCCCCGAACAAAGCCGGGAGGGCCGCGGGGCCGCCCTGCGGGGCGACGCCCCCTCCGGCCCTCCCAAAGACCGGTACCGCATGGAGGACGCCTTCGGGTTCGAGCCGCTCATGGCCTCCCTGGCGAGGTGCATGCGCGGCTCGGGCTGGAAGAGGCGGAGCGCCTGGTGCTGGGAGCACCGCGCCGAGCTGTGCGCCCGGCTGGAGGGTGAGCTGATGTCGGGCGCGTACAGGCCCCGGGCCACGACCTCGTTCGAGGTGGCCCGCCCCAAGCGGCGCACGATCGTGGCGACCGACATAGTCGACCGCGTCGTGCAGCGCTCGCTCAACGACAACGTGGTCTACCCGCTGATGTCGCGTCCCTGGATATACGACAACTGCGCCTGCCAGCGCGGCAAGGGCACGGACTTCGCCCGGCGGCGCCTGCACGCGTGGATGGCGCGCGCCTGGCGCGAGGCGGGCCCCGCCGCCACCGTGCTCGCCTGCGACGTGAGCGGCTACTACGCCAACATGCTCCACGCCGTCGCCGAGGAACGCCTCAGCCGACGCCTGCCGCCCTGGGCGGCTGGGTTCGCGACCATGGTGCTGCGCTCGCAGTACGGAGAGGGCGAGCGCGGGTACTGCCCCGGCTCGCAGCTCGTGCAGATCTGCGGCGTGGACTACCTCGACCCGCTCGACCACTTCGTGAAGGAGCGGCTGCGCCCGCTGGGGTACGTGAGGTACATGGACGACTTCGTCGTGCTGTGCCGCTCGCCCGCCGAGGCCGCCGAGGCGAGGGACGCCGTGGCGGGCAGGCTCGCCGCCCTCGGGCTCGGGCTGCACCCGCGAAAGACCCGCGCGCGGCCCATAGGGGAGCCGCTGCGGTTCCTGGGCTTCGACCACATGCTCGACCCGCGCACGGGCATGGCGTGGATGCGCGTCGCGCCCGAGTCGGTCAAGCAGGCCAGGCGCGACGCCGCCTCGACGGCCAGGCTCGTGCGCGCGGGCAGGCTCACCGAGGCCCAGTGGCGCGAGTCGTGCCGGTGCAGGCGGGCGCACATGGCGAAGGGGGCGGGCGCGGCCCTGCTGGAGAGGTACGACACGTATTGCGAGGACGTCTTGAGAGGAGCGACGGATGGTAAGCATCGATAGGCCCGCCATGGGGCCGCGCGAGGAGCGCGACCTGGAGTCGGCGGTCGCGGGCGCGGCGCAGGCCCGCGCCGACCTGGAGTTCGTCGCCGCTATGGGCGGCATCGAGCTTGAGAGCATGGCCGCCCAGGAGGGTGCGCCGGCCGAGGGGGGCGAGGCGGATGAGTAGGCTCGCCGAGCTCGCGAGGAGGCGCTACGACGCCGGGCTGTGGCCCGAGTCGTACGTGCGCCAGCTCATGGAGGCCGGGCGCATCACCCAGGCGGAGTACGAGCAGATCGTCGGCGGGGCCGACGGGGAGGAAGGGGCCGCCGATGGACGCTAGCACCGTGGCGCTCACGGC
>CAVJGP010000025.1:0-32518 GCA_963648855.1 Alistipes onderdonkii
TCCTTTCCCCTTAGGTATGGGCGCAGCCCCCTTTTGCCGCGCCCGCACTGCATGCCACTATAGGGGATAGCCGCCAAAAGCACCTCACCGATAACCTGTGATATGAGGCATTTGGGCAGGTAGATTGCAATAATGAAAGTGAGCATGGGCAAGCTGGCCCACCGCGCGCATGAGGCTGTTGACGTTGGAGGGCTGCATGACACATGCAGCGCAATCGCGCGCGACCTCAGCCGGGAAAGCGTGCGTCCGGCCTGCGGCCGGGGTTTTCGCCTTCCGCCCCCCACTCGTTCACGAGAGCCAGCAGCTCGGCCTTCGAGGTCACGCCCAGCTTGCGGTACATGTTGTACATGTGGGTACGCACGGTGTTTGACGAGATGAGCAGGCACGACGCTATGTAGGTCGAGGTGAAGCCGCGCGCCAGGTAGGAGAGGATCTGGGCCTCGCGCTCGGTGAGGGCGTGCTGCGCCGCCAGGGCCTCCACGCGCTTGGCGAGCAGCTGGTCGCGCAGGGCGGCCTCGTCCACCTCATCCTTGCCTGCGGCTTCTGCGGCCTGCTCGTCGGCGGGCCGGCACTCCTTGCGCCAGGAGGTGTAGCCCAGGTTCACGATGATGACCGCCACGTACGCGACGATGAGGACCCACGCGGCCTCGCCCAGGTTCAGCTGGTTCTGGAAGGCTCCCCACAAAAGCCCGCCGAGCATCGACACGGCCCCGGCGCAGAACACGGTGACGCCCACGATGTAGGGCACGGGGAACTCGCCGGCCTTCGACACGGCCACCACCGAGGCGCCCGCGTAGATGGACATGAAGATGAGCGGCGCGTACACGCTGGCGGCGCCTGCCATGAAGACCGGCGACCCGGCGGGGAAGCTGCCCAGCACGATGCACAGGGCCGCGCACCCCGGGATGACGAGCTTGTCCACCGCGATGACGAGCGGCGTGGAGTAGTGCAGCAGGCTCACGGCGAGCGTGATGGCCGAGGCGATGAGCGCGCCCGTTATCTCGGTGCTCACGGGCATGGCGTCGGAGGGGAACTCGTAGGCGTTCGTCATGAAGAGGAAGATGAGAAAGCCCAGCAGCGGCAGCCAGATGATGGAGAGCAGGTTTGCCAGGGAGCCGAGGAAGGTGGGCGAAGTCGGCGCGTCGGGGGCGCCCTCGCTTGCCTGCGGTGCCTGCGGGTGCGGGGTGCGAATCGGCAGGAAGGCCGGCGCGAAGGCCCCCACCGCGCTCAGCACGAGCAGGTACGCCGCCAGGGGCAGTCCCTCGAGAGACGACCCGGCCCAGGTGAGCAGCGACGACATCGCGCACACAAGGGCGCCGTGCATCATGACGCTGCGCAGGTCGCCCGAGAAGCGGTCGATCCAGGCGAGGGTCAGGGGGAGCAGGGCCGCGCCCGCGAACACGCCGCAGAGGGGCGCGACCACGGCGGGAAGCTCCGCGACGAGCAGGCTTGCGAGGAACCCGAGCTCTCCTGCCACATACGCGGCGGCGCCGGCAAGGCACGCCTTACGGCCAAGGCCTCCCCACCTCGAGAGGCGGGCGCCCCGTGAGGCCAGTACGAGCCCGAGCAGCGCCACCGTCACGAGGGCGGCGAGCATGAAGGCGCGCCCGCGGCTCTCGTCTTGGAGCAGCACCGCATAGAGGCGCGCGTTGGGCGGGTAGATGGCCACGGTGGCGATGAGGGCGGATAGCGCCAGCAGGCCGGGGTGGACCTGCGGCACGCGCCGCACGTTGAGGTAGCGCATGATCGGGTTGCCCGCCTGCGCCGTCGTCTTCTCCGTATCCATGCCCCCGCCTGCCTTCTGCCTTTGCATCCCCGGCCTGTCTCATCAATCCCCAAGCAGACAAACACTAGCGCATCCCAGGTCCACCCGGGCGCGAGAACGCCTCATACAAAGCGTTGAGGTTGTTCGTGAACAACGTTTATGGCCACATGTGGGCCCCATGCCTACCGTGAAAGACGCGAGAGCCGACGAACCCACCCGCAGGTCGCGCCGCAATGCGCGGTCGAGGCGGGCGGGCCGCCGCTCCCTTTGTTTGCAACCACGAGACATGAGAGGTGCGTACACATGCAAAAGCAAATGGTAAGTCGTCGCGGGTTCGTCTCTGCTGCCGGCACTGCCGCCGTGGCAAGCGCTGCCTTGGGGTCGGTCGCCCTGGCCGATGAGGCCAAGGACGCTTCCTCCGAGGACGCCGCTGCCGATTCCGCCAAGGCCGTCTCCGCGTGGGGCGTCGAGTACCCCTGGGCCGCCGAGCCTCCCGCGATTGACGACGCCGACGTCGAGGAGGAGATTGAGGCCGAGGTCGTGGTGTGCGGCCTGGGCGTGGCCGGCACCGCTGCCTTCCGCTCCGCCGCCGAGGCGGGCGCCAAGGTCGCCGCCATCGAGAAGGCCGAGACGCCCCAGTGCCGCTCTAGCCAGTACGCCTACGTCAACGGCAGCCACCGCGAGGGCCTGAGCTTGATCGAGGTCGACGTCGACGAGGTCTGCGAGGACGAGTGGAAGTCCTCGGGCCTGTACGCCGACTACGCCATCATCCGCAAGTTCGTGAAGAACGAGGCCGAGGTCTTCGACTGGTGGGCAAATGGCGACTCCCAGATCTTGTGGCAGCAGCCCGGCGAGGAAGTCGACATGATGGCCAGTGAGGATTCCGAGCACCCTTACATGGTGTTCTCCATGGGCTCGGGCAACGCCGCCTACGAGACCGAGCCGCAGGTCGCCTACCCCACGCTCGTCGCCTTCTCCAACCACCAGCACGTGCTCGACGAGAACTGCGCCCGCGCCCAGGAGGCCGGCGGCACCGTGTACTTCGGCCACTTCGGCGAGCAGCTCATCGTGCAGGACGGCCGCGTGACCGGCATCTACGCGCGCAACGCCGAGACCGGCAAGTACAAGAAGATCACCGCCACGAACGGCGTCATCATGGCCACGGGCGGCTGCGAGGGCGACAAGGACATGCGCCGCACGTTCTACCCGGCCATGGCCGAGTACGACAACCTCTCCGCTTGGCCCAACTTCGACGTCGAGGGCAACCCCACCAACACCGGCGACGGCTACCGCATGGGCTGGTGGGCAGGCGCGGCCTTCTCCACCTTCATGGCCCCGATGTGCCACGTCATGGGCGGCGCCAACGACATGGCCAACATGGCCACCTCCATGGGCCTCACCTCGCCCCACCTGCGCCTCAACTACAACGGCGTGCGCTTCATGAACGAGGACGCCAACTGCTCGGACTGCGAGGTCTCGCTTGAGCGCCAGCCCAAGACCAAGTGCTTCGCCATCGTCGACGCCCACCTCGACGAGCAGGCTGCCGAGGACGCCGCCGGCGCAACCTACAACACCGCCGCCCTTGAGGAGGCCGTGGACAACGAGACCATCTTCAAGGGCGAGACCCTCGAGGAGCTCTTCGACGCCATCGTGGCCTACGACGCTGACTTCAACAAGGAGGCCGCCCTCGAGTCCGTCGCCCACTACAACGAGCTGTGCGCCGCCGGCTACGACGACGATTTCTGCAAGCAGTCCAAGTACCTTTGGCCCGTCCAGGACGGCCCCTTCTACGCCTCCCGCATGGGCATCGGCCTGTGCCTGACCACCATGGGCGGCCTCTATTCCGACAACGAGGCCCGCGTCTACGACAACGACAAGCACGCCATCCCCGGCCTCTATGCCTGCGGCAACATCCAGGGCAACCGCTTTGCCGTGAAGTACCCCTTCAAGCTCTCCGGCGCGAGTCATGCGATGGCGATGTATTACGGCTACATCGCCGGCCAAAACGCGGCCCAGGGCATCTAGCACCGCATCTGCTTCGTTGGGCCGGGGCTCACGTACCTTTGTACGCTACGCCGCCATCCGCCTTGCATCTGACTCGGTGCGATTTAGCGCTCATCATCGGCCGTTGTAAGGGGCGGGGCGGCATTCGTGCCGTCCCGCCCCTTGTCGTTACAGTCTCTCCGCCACCCAGGCGCCGACGTTGTCGTCGGTGTAGGTCCCTGCCAGCCACTCGTTGAAGCCGTCCTCGACTTCGTGGTTGGGAAAGCCCAGGTGATAGACCCGCGAGCGGCCGAACTCTTCGAAGCCCTTGATCGTAAGGTAGCCCGTTTGGAGCAGCACGGCAGGCATGGAGGGCCTGGCGGGCTCGTAGGTCCCCAGCGACGCCTCGGGCACGTCGAGGGAGTCCAGCTCGATGGGCGCCTTCTTGGCGTACGACATGAGCCACCCCGGCGTGCCCGTCTCGAACCAGTAGGAGCGCATGTCGGCCGAGTCGAGGCAGCGGCCCAGCGACACGGGGTTGAAGACGCGCGTGAGCGAGCGGTCGAAGCAGTAGCCGTCGTACATCGCCTCGAGGCGCGCGAAGGCGCCCTCGACATCGCTGCCCAGGGCCTGTGCCAGCGCGGCGAGCCTGCCAGGGAAGTTCGCGCGCACCTCGTCGTGCGTGTACCCCAGCAGGGCGGCAAAGCGCGTGTCCATGGTGACGTCGGTCAGGTTGTTGAGGTCGGAGAAGATCGAGACCTTCGAGAACTTCGACACGCCCGTCATCAGGCAGAAGCGCTGGCGCGCCTCCGTGAGCTTTATCACGGAGTAGAACGACTTCAGAAACGCCTGGTAAGGGGCGACTTCCTCAGCTCCGATCCAGCGGGTGAGGGGCTTGTCGTACTCGTCGACGAGCAGCACGCACTGGCTGTCGGGGCTTGTTGCGGCCACGTCGTCGATGAGGAACCTAAAGTTTAATACCGGGTCGTTTCCGCCCCTCAAGGGCACCTCGAGCCTATCTGCCTCCGCCGAGATAGTTGCTTGGGTACGAGAGGTGACTTCTTCAATCGTCTCCCCCGAGCATGCCGCCATATCGAGTCTGATCACGGGATAGGTCTTCGACCAATCCCAGGGCAACGAGTCGATGGCAAGCCCTTCGAAGAGCTCGCGCCTGCCCTCGAAAAGGCATTGCAGCGTCGAGCACAGAAGCGATTTGCCGAAGCGCCGGGGCCGGGAGAGGAAGAACTGGTTGCCCATGCGCCCGTCTGTCAGCGTGTGGATGTAGGCGGTCTTATCCACATACGCAAGGCCCGTCGTGCGGATGCGCGCGAAATCGTATGTGTTGGTGGCGATGTACTCCACAGCGTCCTCCCTGGCGGCAATCTCAGCCAGGGAATTATAGCGCGTTGAGTCCATGGTACCGTCAGGATGCAGCTTCGGCACCTCGCCGTGACTGCTCACCGTAATCTCTGAACAAAGCCGGAGAAACACCGGCTAGATATTCCTAATCATCAGGCGCGCCGAATCCCACTGTGCGAGCTCGCGCTGCGCATCACGACCGATGGCGACGCAATCTCCCAGGTGGAGGTGCTGCTTGTGCCCGGGCCCCGGCTTTATTGCGCGCGCAGTTCTTGTGTGCCGTCTCTATCCCAGCGTAATGCATGGGTACCGCATACTTACTTTGAGATTACGGTTTGCCCTACTTTATGATTGTGGGATTTTCTACTTATTGATTGTGGTACTATCTAGTTCGCGATTATGGTAACTGTGAGAAGGGTACCCCATGATTGGACGCACTCTTGCCGAGGGGCTTGTCGAGCTTGCCTCGTGGTATCCGATAGTCAGCGTGACCGGGCCTCGCCAAAGCGGCAAGTCCACCCTCGTCAAAGCAACGTTTCCCAATCACCGGTATCTAAACCTGGAGGACCCGGCGACGCGCGCCCGTGCGCTTGCCGACCCCAGTGGATTCATTGCCAATAACCCAGGTCCCTTGATTGTGGACGAGGCGCAATATGCCCCCGAGCTGTTCTCGGCCATTCAAGCGGTATCTGACGAGTTGGGCCAGCCGGGACAATACATCCTTTCGGGTTCCCAAAACTTCCTCATGATGAAGGCCTTGCGCCAGTCTTTGGCAGGCCGTGTGGGAATCGCAAAGTTGCTGCCCCTCTCCATGGGGGAGCTTGAAGCCGAGGGATTGGCGTGCGGCGTGCCTGATGCGATCTTGCGCGGTTTTTATCCGCGTCTCCATTCAAGCAAGGTGCCGACATCCCTGTTTTACGAGAACTACGTGGATACATATGTTGCTCGCGATGTTACCGGCTACCTCGACGTGCGCAACGAGTCTGCATTCCGTACCCTTATGAGGCTGTGTGCCACGCGTGTGGGCAATCTTGTCAATATGGCTTCGCTTGCCAACGAGGTGGGCGTGAGCGTTCCCACCGTCAAGAACTGGCTGTCGCTGTTGGAGTCCAGCTATGTGATTCGCCTGCTGCAACCGTATCATGCAAATCTCGGCAAGCGCCTGACGAAGACCCCCAAGCTCTTTTTTTACGACACGGGCCTGCTATGCCACCTACTCGGTATCAAAAACGTATCAAATTTGGTAAACAGCGAGATATATGGAGCTGTTTTCGAGAATTTCGTCATTGCCGAGCGCCTGAAGGCTCATCTGAACCAGCTGCAGTCACCGGACTTATATTTCTATCGCGACGACAGCAAAATCGAGGTCGACCTCATCGATGCCACTGATGCGCCGACGCAGCTTATCGAGATAAAGAGCGGCCAGACATACCGCCCCACGTTTGCACGAAATGTCCGGCATGTCTCAAAGCTTTTGCCCGGCTCGGTCGCAATGGTCGTCTATGGAGGGGAGGGCTCGTTCGAAGACGACGGCGTGAGCGTGCGGGGCGTGCGCAAACGGGTTTAGGTTCGTGATGCGCCCGCCCTGCCTGCTTGAGCAGGTGCAGGGCGGGCGCACGCGGGTTTAGGGCCATCGCGGAGAGAGCCAACGGATGTCGTGTATAAAACAAGGCCGGCCGGGCCCCGGATGCGCGCGCACCGGGGTCCGGCCTTCCGTCTGGCGGGTTGTCCGCCTTTCTTTGCGTCGAGCTCGGGCGCGATGTCCGCGGTGAGCAGGCGGCTCTCAAATATAGCCCCACCGGGCGTTGGGGAGGGCGCCGGCGGGGCTATGAGGTGTTGCTCGCTGATGGGCGTTTTCGGGCTGAGCCTTACCCCGCGATCTCCTTGGCGAGCCTCTCGCCCAGGGTCATGCCCAGGGTCAGCGCCATGCCGATGGAGACGCCGTTCATGATGCCGTTGTAGCCCATGGGGAAGCGGCCGCCGGAGTTGTTGCCCGTGGCGTAGAGGCCCTTGATGACCTTGTAGCCCTGGCCCTGAACCTGCTGGTCGGCGTTGACGAGCAGGCCCGACAGGGTGCACAGGGCCAGGATGCCGCCGCCGGCGCGGCAGCTCGTCTTGAAGCCGTAGAAGGGCGCCTTCACGATGGGGCACATGGTGGAGGTGTCGCTGCCGAACTCGTTGTCCACGCCGGCCTCGATGGCGGCGTTGTACGTGTCGATGGCGGCCTTGGCGTTGTCGAGCGCCTTGCCCTCGAAGCCCAGGTAGCCCAGCAGCTCCTCGACGGTGTCGGCGCACCAGAACACCTTGCCGTCGTCGCCGCCGGTGGTGTTGTAGCCGTCGGCTCCCGTGCCCTGCGCGGCGTCCATCCACTCGCCGATGGCGTCGACGCTCTCGTCCGACCAGTTCTTGAGGCCCATGTGGCCGGCGATCTGGTTGAGCAGGTCCTCGCGCCAGTCGGCGTCCCAGATGGAGTAGACGTAGTCGGAGTCCAGGCGCGCGGCGGTGGTCAGCGACAGCAGCGGGATGCCGTAGGTCTCGTTGGTGAAGCGGCGGCCCGCATCGTTGAGCCACAGCGTCTCGGTGCACTCAAGCGGGCCCTGGAAGAGCGGGGACTGGGTGGACATGTCGCCGCCCGTGCCGATCTCGCACTTGGCGCCGATGCGCATGGCAAGCTGGATGCCGCTGCCGTCGCAGCCCATCATGGCGCCCAGGTCGCGGTACTCGCCCAGGCCGTAGTTCTCGTAGCACAGGGCGTTGTACATCTCCACGTTGCCGCCGAAGTCGCCGGCCGCCAGCACCACGGCCTTGGCGTTCACCTGGATGTAGGTGCCGTCGCCCTTCTGGGCGATGATACCCGTGACCTCGGTGTTGTCGTCGGAGTGCACGAGCTTGACGCCCTTGGCGTCGAAGATGAACCCGGCGCCCTTGTCCTTGGCGAGGCCCTGGGAGCGCAGCACCACCTCCTGCAGGCCCACGAGGGGGTCGCTCGTGGTGCCCACGCCGCCGAAGTTGGGGGTGCCCACGTAGGAGTGGAAGAGGCCCTTCTTGTAGTTGTAGCCGTCGGCGACGGGCCAGTTCAGGCAGTTGACGGAGGCCAGCTCGTCCTCGGAGAGGCTCTCCACCAGCCAGTCGAAGGCCTCGCCGGAGCGGTTGGCGAACTCGCTCACAAGCGTGGGCTGGGCACGGTTGGCGCAGCAGATCTGGTACTCGGAGATGAAGTCGGCGGGCGAGTACTCGGGGACGCCGTGGCGGGTGCACTGCCACTTGGAGTTGATGTGGCCCACGTCGTTGCCCTTCACCATGAAGGAGTCCTCGGCCTGGGACTCGAGCACGACCACCTTCGCGCCGCCCTCGGCGGCCTTGCGCGCGCAGGCGGTGCCGGCGTGGCCCGCGCCGAGCACCACGACGTCGGTGTCGATGGTCTGCGCGATGTCGGCGTCGGCGATCTCGGGCTCGGTGCCGAGCCAGGTGCCGCCGATGACCTCGCCCATGGTCTTGCCCTCGTTGCCGGTGAAGGTCATGCCGGTGGAAGCTGAGGTTGCGGCGGCGGCGTCGGTGGAGGTGCTGCCGGCGGTGTCGGCCAGGGCCGTGCCGGCCGCGCCGGCAGCGAGAGCGGCTGCACCTGCGGCGGCGATGAAGCCGCGGCGGGTGGGAAGCGCGATGGAGCCGCGCATCTGAGAGAAGCGCGCAAGAGCCTGGGACTTGTCCATGAGACGGTTCCTTTCCAACTGTGGGATAGGTTGTGCGCCCGTCGGGCGGGGCGTCTGCACCCGCCCGGAGCGTGGCTCCATGCTAGGGCCGGGTATTTCCCGCCGCCATCAACGCAGTGTGGGAAGCCGCGCGGCCGCTATGGCGTGAATTGGGGAAATGAGCCGCGGCCCGCCGGCCAGCCCCCTCAACACAATGTGGTATTGCGGCGGCTGAGCTGGGGTGATGATGCTGAGGGTGCAGCATACCTGCAGGAGGGGGCGCGATGCGCGCGAGGCGTGCGCGGTGTGCGGCACGCCTGCAGGAGGGGCGCGAACCGCCTGCAGGCGTGCCCGACGGTTTGCCCGCAATCCCTGTCGCGCGTGTTTCGCGCTTCCCGGTGTGTCTTGCGCGAATTTTCAGAGCTCGCGTGCGGCCGTGCAGCCCCTTCCCACAAAACGTTGATTCCCTTGCCGTCTCCCGCCCGCCGCCTGCCGGCCATCTCATGCACAACGTGGATGGCGCACGCCCCGTCTCGGGGGCTAGCGTCTTGTCTCGCGGGGCGCCGCCAGTCGGACATGGGCCGGCGGCGCACCTTCAGCCTGGGTCGCCCGGTCGGGGCGCCCGGGGTCATCGAGCAACAAGGAGGACATGCTATGGCAAGCAACATCACGCGCAGGAACCTCGTCCAGGGCGTCGTGGCAGGCGCAGGCCTCGCGGCGGCCGCAGGCGTCATGGGCGCCAACAAGGCCCTCGCCGACGCCACGATGGAAGAGACGCGCGGCGCGTATCCCTGGGGTGACACCGCTCCCGAGATTGCCGAGTCCGACATCGAGGAGACCGTGGAGTGCGAGGTGGCCGTGGCAGGCGTGGGCCTGGCCGGCGCCGCCGCCATCCTGGGTGCCGCCGAGGCCGGCGCCGCCTCCATCGCCTACTTCGACAAGACCGAGGCCGGCTACTCCGCCACGGGCAACCAGACCGCCGTCATCAACGGCATCCAGGAGAACTGGGGCCGCTCCGGCGTCTACGACATCGACGAGATCTGCAACCACGAGATCAACGAGGGTTGCGGCTGGCCCAAGCACGGCATCTGGTACAAGTGGGCCAACGGCATCGGCGACACTTTCAACTGGGCCTTGGACGCCCTGGGCACCGACGTCCACATCTGCGCCGACTCCAACGAGGACACCTCCTCCATCGAGGGCAACTACGTGGCGCCTCTGGCCTACCCGCTGCCCGACGGTTTCGACCCCGAGAAGGAGTACAACACCACCTACGCCACCTCCGTGGCCTGGACCTCGCAGAACTTCCCGCCTGCGGCCATCGAGCGCGCCGGCGAGAAGACGCAGGTCACGGGCTATCCGTCGCACCGCGTGGAGCAGCTCATCATGGAGGACGGCCGCTGTGTGGGCTTCTACGCCTACAACTACGAGACCCAGAAGTACAAGAAGGTCAACGCCTCCAAGGGCGTCATCCTCTCCTGCGGCGACTACGCCGGCAACGACGACATCGTCGCCTACCTGTGCCCCGCCGTGCATGAGAACGGCATCAAGCTGATGTACAGCACGATGGACCCCGAGGGCAACGTCGCCAACACCGGCGAGCACATCAAGATGGCCACCTGGATCGGCGCGCGCATCCAGCAGTACCAGGCCCCGATGATCCACCACATGGGCCACTCCATGACCGGCTCCATCTTCGGCGGCATGGGCATCGCCCCGTTCTTCCGCATCAACAAGCTGGGCAAGCGCTTCATGAACGAGGACACGCCCGGCCAGCAGACCGAGAACCAGATCGAGCTGCAGAAGGACTTCGGCTGCTACATGATCTTCGACTCCAAGTGGGGCGACGAGGTGGACAACTTTGCGCCCACCCACGGCTCCGTCTTCCACTTCCTGAAGGAGGGCGAGACGGGCGAGGGCAAGTCCCAGGCCGACGTCGACGCCGGCGTGGAGTCGGGCGACATCCTGAAGGCCGACACGCTGGAGGAGCTGTTCAACCAGCTCGACGAGCAGTTCGGTCTGGACGTGGACACCGCCCTAGCTTCCGTTGAGCGTTACAACGAGCTCGCCAAGGCCGGCCACGACGACGATTTCGGCAAGGCCGCCAACCGCATGTTCGCGCTGGAGAACCCGCCCTACTACGCCACCACCATGGGCCGCGCCACGATGCTCGTCATCACCTCGGGCCTGGAGAGCGACGAGGACTGCCACACCTACAACGCCGACCGCGACGTCATCCCCGGTCTGTACGTGGCCGGCAACGCCCAGGGCGACCGCTTCGCCGTGCAGTACCCCATCGCCATGGAGGGCGTGGCCACCTCGATGGCCATCTACTACGGCCGCGTCGCCGGCGAGAACTGCGTGAACGGCAAGTAAGCGCCGACACGCGCTAAGCGCTCCCTTCCCCTCAAATCCCCCTTCCCAAAGCGTCTCGCGCCCTCGCCCCTTGCAACATTGGGGCGGGGGCGTTTTGGCGTGGGAGAGGGCCGATGGGCGCGAGGGGCGTCGAGCGTTGGGATGCCCAAAGAAGACGGTCTATCGGGCGTTCAAGTGTCTTATCGCCTCCCGCTCGCCCGCGTCGATGCTATGCTTCTGCCCCCTTCATCCGCCTGCGTCGAGGAGCGCCATGGATTCGTTTCTGCTCTACCTAATCGTCGTCAACGTGGTGACATTCCTTGCGTTTGCGCTTGATTTCTTTCTCTGCACGAGGTTTCCCCAGCTTGAGGACTGTGCGGCGAACGCGCTGGTGCTCGACGTGTTTCCTCTTGCGGGCGGAGCGCTCGGGATGCTCGTCGCGCTGTTTGTCTTCACGGGGCAACTTCCGGGGCGGCGCATGAACAAGGACAACATCGCCTGGTGGTTCCTGGCCATCGCCTGCCTCATCGTGTGGGCGCTCGTCGCCAGCGTGGTGCTCGGCTTCGTGAGGCTGGACGCCCCCGGCGAGGGACTTCTTGCGGGATGGGGCCTGGGCAGGCTCAAGGTTTTGGGCATCTACCTGGCAGTGGTCAACGTCGCCACGGCCGTCGCCTTCGTGTGGGACAAGCACGTCGCGGTGAGCGGCAACGACCACGCCAAGCGCGTCCCCGAGGCGCGCCTGCTCGCCCTGAGCCTTGTCGGCGGCTCCGTGGGCGGCCTCATCGCCATGCACGCCGTGCGCCACAAGACCAAGAAGTGGTACTTCGTGTGGGGGCTGCCCGTTTTCCTGCTGCTCGACGCGGCGCTCGTCGTGTTCGCGCACCTGGCGGGGCTATTCTGACGAAGCCGGCGCTCCCGGCACGGCATCTTTTATATGGGAGGTTGTCTCATGATCGCATTGAACCGCCGTCAGCTCGTCGCCGCTTCGGCCGGCATGTTCGCCGCGTGCGCCCTAGGCTCGGGCATGGGGGAGGGAGCCCTCGCAGTTTCGGCAGACGAGGCCCCTGTTGCCGGCAGCTACGACGTCATCGTCCTGGGCGCGGGCGGCGCGGGCATGTGCGCTGCTATTGCCGCCAAGGAGGCGGGCGCCGGCAGCGTCGTCATCTTCGAGAGCATGGCCGTCTGCGGGGGCAACACGAGCTACTCCTCCTCGTCCATGAACGCCTCCTACACCAAGTACCAGAAGGCCGCAGGCATCGAGGACTCCGTGGAGCTGTTCGTCGCCGACACCCTTGCCGCCGGGCACCACAAGAACAACGCCGCGCTTGTCACCCAGATGTGCCAGGGCTCTGCGGCCGCCGTGGATTGGGTCGCCGCGCACGGCCTGGAGCTCTCCGACGTCACCTTCATGGCCGGCGCCTCTGCGGCTCGCTGCCATCGCCCCGCCGGCGGGGTCTCAGCCGACGCCAACCTGGTGTCCGCGCTCGAGGCTGCCTGCGAGCAGGCCGGCGTGGAAATCGTCCTCGAGACCCCGGCCCGAAGGCTCGTCCTGACCGATGGGGCCGTGACGGGCGTCGTGGTGGAGAGCGCGGACGGCGTCCAGTCCACGTACACCGCAGGCGCCGTGATTCTCGCCACGGGCGGCTTCGGCTCCAACTTCGACATGATCCGTATGTACCGCCCCGACCTTGCCGACCTCATCACCACCAACGCCCCTGGCGTGCAGGGCGACGGCATGGTCATGGCGCAGGCGGCCGGCGCCAACCTCATCCAGATGGATCAGATTCAGATCCACCCCACGGTCTACCAGGGCAACGGCCTCATCGTGGGCGACGCCGTGCGCGGCGGCGGCATCCTCATCAACGCGAACGGCGAGCGCTTCACCAACGAGATGGGCACGCGCGACGTGGTGTCGAGTGCCGAGCTTGCCCAGCCCGACGGTAAGGTGTGGGTGCTCTACGACCAGGCGTTGTTCGACGCCGTTGCGGCGTGCGCCACGTATGCCGAGCGCGAGATGAGCGTCTGCGGCGAGACGCTCGAGGACTTGTGCGCTGCCATCGGCGTGGATGCGACTGTCGTCCAGGCCACGCTCGACACCTACAACGCCGCCGTGGCCGACGGGGGCGCTTCCGATCCGTTCGGACGCACGACCGGCCTGGCGGAGCCTCTCGCGACGGCGCCCTTCTACGCGATTCCCTGCGCGCCGGGCATCCACCATTGCATGGGCGGCGTCTACGTGGACGGCGACTCCCAGGCGCTCACCATCAAGGGCGCCAAGGTGCCCGGCCTGTTCGCGGCCGGCGAGGTCACGGGCGGCATCCACGGCGACAACCGCCTGGGCGGTAACGCAATATGCGACATCGTGGTGATGGGCATCAACGCCGGCCAGAAGGCCGCCGCCTACGTGAGGTAGCGGCGACGTCTTTCGGGTAACGCTGTTTTTCGACCAAGAGAAAGCAACGTGAGAAAGGCGCCGCCGTGAGCGCAAGTCTACTAAAGAAATCCCTCGGGTTGGGCGAGCTGGCCGCCGGGTGGGAATTCTTCCATTTTGCCCCGAGGCGGCACTAGCGCGTGCTGGCTCCCTGCGTGAGAATTGCCCCGTGAAAAGTATCGCCGGGCGGCTTTGGTCCCCGGCCTGTCGAGAGGGGAGATTGCCGCCATGAAGGCTGCGACGTTTGCGTGCCAGGGACGGGGGAGGTTGCTCGCGGCGCTGCTGGCCGCGCTTGCCGCCCTGCTGCTGGCACTGGGGCTTGCGGGGGTGGCCTCGGCCGCCAAGGGGGCGTCCTTCCCGGACGTGCCCGAGGGTTCCTGGTACGCCTCCTGGGTGGAGAAGGCTTCCAATGCGGACCTCATGACCGGCTACGACGCCGGCCCCAAGGCAGGCCTGTTCGGCCCGGACGACACGCTCACCCGCGCCCAGGCGGCCACGGTGCTGTGGCGCATGGCGGGCCGCCCGCAGGCGAGCGCCTCGGCGGGCTTCCCCGACGTCGCAGCGGGCTCCTGGTACGCTGCCGCCGTGGACTGGTGCGCCGAGGTGGGCGTGGTGACCGGCTATGAGGGCGGCGCCAACGCGGGCCGCTTCGTGCCCGACGGCGAGGTCACGCGCGCGGAGCTGGCTGCGATGGCGTGGCGTTGGGCGAAGTGGTCGGGCTTGGACGTGACCGCCCCCGACCCCGCGGCCTTCAAGTCCACCACCGACTGGCAGTCCGTGGAGAGCTGGGCCGGAGAGGCTCTCACCTGGACGGCTGCCGCAGGCGTGCTCTCGGGCGTGGACAACCCCGACGGCAACCGCACGCTGAACCCCGCCGGCACCGCGACCCGCGCCCAAGCGGCCAAGGTGTTCGTCGTGCTCTCCGGCAGCCCCGACGCCCCCAAGGCGACGCACACCGTCACCTTCGAGACCAACGGCGGCTCGGCGGTCGCCTCCCAGACGGTCGTCCATGGCAAGGCGGCTGAGAAGCCCGAGGCCCCTGCGCGCGCGGGCTACGCCTTCGCGGGCTGGTACTCCGACAAGGAGCTGACCGCGGAGTACGACTTCACGGCCGCCGTCACCGCCGACATCACCCTGTATGCCAAGTGGGCGGAACTCCAGGCATACGCCGTGCTCTACTCCGACGGCACGCTCTGCCTGCAGCTCGGCGACGACACCGACGCCTCGCACGGCAGCGTGGCCGAGAAGTGGGAGTGGGACGGCAAGACGGCGCCGTGGTCGGACGCATACGCAAGCGTGAAGACCGTCGTCGCGCGAGACCGCATCTCTCTTTCCGGTGATTGCACCGCCCTGTTCACCGCCCTCACGGAATGCGAGAGCATGGACCTGGAGGCCCTCGACGTGTCCCACGTCAAGAGCTTTGCGTGGATGTTCAACGGCTGCTTCTCCCTGACGTCCCTCAAGGTTTCCAGCTGGGACATGTCCAGCGCCACCAGCCTGAAGGCCATGTTCTACGCCTGCCGCAGCCTCACGTCCTTGGACGTCTCCAACTGGGACGTCTCCGACGCCGCGGACCTCTCCTGGGTGTTCTCCGGTTGCGCGTTCAAGTCTCTGGACCTCTCCAGCTGGGACGTGTCTTCGGCCACGGACCTCTCCAACATGTTCCACTACTGCACGGACCTGGAGTCTCTGAACCTCTCGGGCTGGGACGTGTCCAAAGCCGAGAACCTTGGAGGCATGTTCTACCGCTGCAGGTCCCTCAAGACCCTGAACCTCTCCGGCTGGAACCCGTCCTCGGCCACGGATCTCTCCTGGATGTTCGCCGACTGCAAGACGCTTGCGTCCCTCGATCTCTCTGGCTGGGACACGTCCAAGGTTGAGGACATCGACAGCGCGTTCTCCGGCTGCGAGGCCCTTGCCAAGGTGGCTCTGGGCGAGAAGTGCGGCGCGGTGGCCGAGGCGCTCGGCGGCCCCTGGTACGGGGCTGACGGCACGGAGTACGAGACCATCCCCGCGGGCGTCGCCGGGACGTTCACCAAGGAGAAGCCCGCAGGCGAGGGTGAGAAGGACACGCAGGCGCTCGCAGCTGCCGGGCTCGACGTGACGTTTGCCGACGTCGCTGCTGGTGAGGAGGGTGGGCTGACCTTCGAGAAGGTCGGGGAGACGTCCGGCCCCGCCGTCGCGGCGGTGACAGGCGAGGACGCCGCTACCGACCAGGCTTCCGACGCCGGGGCGAGCGCGGGCGCGGACCAGGCTGCCGATTCCGACGTGCCCGCCGACGGCCAGCCCGCAGCGGGCGCCGAGGGCACGACCGCTCCCGCAGCCGAGCAGGGGACGCAGGCAGCCTCCGCTCCTGCCGACTCTGCCGGCGCGTCGACCGACCAAGGCGGCGACCAGGCCGTCGAGGAGGCCCTAGCGTTGGCCGCCTAGACAGACCCGCCTCTTCGGGTATCCCCGTGCGCCCCGTTCGCCACTCCCGGCGGGCGGGGCGTCTTGCTGTCTGAGGGGTGGGGCACCCGCACGGGGCCGGTGACTACGACCGGAAAAGTGTTGGCGTAAGGCCCAGCTCCGACGGCCGCGGCCTTGCCTGTCCCTGGAACCGCGACGTCTATGGTAAGCCCGGCGACTGCCTTACCGCCTGCTAGCCCTCCTCGATGACCCACTCCTCGATGGTCTGCGTCTTTTCAGAGAAGTTGACGCCAACCTTGTAGAGTTTGCGGCCGTCTGCGGCGAAGGGGAGCAGATAGCCTTTCTCGTCGATTTGCGCTAGCGCCTCCTGGGCGGACTTCTCGTATTTGAACTCCATAACCCAGACGGCGTCGGGCATCTCGATCACGGCGTCCACACGGCCCGTCGCCGTCTTCACCTCGGTGGCAATCTGCGCGCCGAGCAAGGTGAAGATGAGCCAGAACGTCGTCTGGAAGCCGCGCTCGTTGTGCGATCCCAGGTGATAGGGCATCCCCGCCATGAACGCCTTGGTGGCCTGCAAGGCGGACTCCATGTTGCCCACGCGCAGGCTGCGTGAGATGGTACGCACGAGGCCGCCCACCTCGCCGAGGGCCTGGGGCGCGGCGTGCCTGATGAGCGAGCGCGACAGGCCCCGCGCCACCTCGGCGTTGGGGATGCCGAGCGTGTAGGCGCCGGTGAAGGAATCGCGCGACTTGATGGTGAGGTATCCGGCCTGGTAGAGCATGGGAAGCGGCGTGGGCATGTCCTCGGCGGGCGCGTCGAACTCCTCCGCGTCGGCCTCGCGGTCCTCGAGGTCGCCGATCTCCCAGTTGGACTGCTGCAGCAGGTTGACGAGCACGGTGGGCGTGCCGCTGCCGAACCAGTACGACTCAAGCTGCCCGGAGTCCAGGGCGCTCAGCAGGCTGAACGGGTTATAGATGTCGGGTGAGGGGCTGCAGAAGTGGTAGCCGTCATAGTTCGCTTTGAGCTGGGCGAACGTCGCGTCGGCCGTAATGCGCAGCTTCTGGGCCAGCGCCTCGACATCGGGGGCCATCTGTGTTTGGAGCTCTTCCTCGGTGATGCCGCAGATGGCGGCGTACTGTGGCAGCAGCGAGATGTGCGTAAGGTTGTTGAGCTCGTTGAAGATAGACAGCTGGTTGAACTTGGTGATGCCCGTGAGGAACACGAAGCGCAGATACTCGTCGCAGGCCTTGAGCGGGGCGAAGAACTCGCGCATGACCACGCGAAACTCGCGCAGCCTCTCCGGATCGTGCGCCACGTTGAGCAGCGGGGCGTCGTACTCGTCGATAAGGACGACGGCCTTCTTGCCGGTCTGGGCAGCGGCCGACCTGATGAGCGACATGAGACGCGACCCTGGCGTTTTGGTGTTTGCGTCACGTCCCCAGGTGGCCTCATGGCGTCGCAGGACGGCATCGAGCAGCTCTACAAGTTGGCTTGCATCTTCCGTTTTAACCGTGGAGAGGTCCAGGCGGATGACAGGGCGCTTCTCCCACTCCGTCTCAAGCTCGGCGATGGCCAGGCCCTCGAACAGCTCCCGCCTACCCTCGAAATACGCTTGCATGGTGGAGAGCAGCAACGACTTGCCGAAGCGCCGGGGCCGGCTCAGGCAGAAGGACTGGCCCGATCCGTATGCGAGCTTGTAGATGAAAGCGGTCTTGTCGATGTAGAGGTACCCGCTCTCGCGAATCTCGCTGAACGTCTGAATGCCCACCGGGTACCTGCGCGCCATGCCGTCCTCCTCCACGAAGCGATAGCCATGCGAAAGTGTAGCATTCTAGCATGGACGACTTGGGATTCGGGCATACATGGAAGCCGCCTGTAGGCCGTGGGGAGATGGTCGAAGTGTACCGCCGCTCCAACGGAATGCTAAGGGCAACATGTTGCTTGCCGGCGAACGAAAACGCCCCAGCGCGGGCCCATGCCTCGCGATGCATGTCAAGAATGGCCGACGAGGCCTTCGCTTATGCCCCAATGTGGCACAATGTGTCCCTGAGCGGCACGGCGTGCGCCGCAGGGAAGGCCTATCGAGAGAGGAACCCTCATGATCGTCACCACCGCAAACGACGTGCCCGGCAGGAACTACGAGGTCCTGGGCCCGGTGCGCGGCAACATCGTCAGGTCCAAGAACATCGGCCGTGACATCATGGCCAGCGTCAAGAGCGTCGTGGGCGGCGAGATCAAGTCGTACACCATGCTGACCGACGAGGCGCGCCAGATCGCCGAGGACCGCATGATCGAGCAGGCTGAGGAGATGGGCGCCGACGCCATCATCGCCATGCGCTTCGGCACCGGGTCGATCCAGGCCGGCACCGTTGAGATGCTCGCCTACGGCACGGCGGTGAAGTTCTGCTAAGCAAGCCCAGGGGCTGAATGCCCCGAGAGGCCCCAAAGCGTCATTCCAAGCAAGCGCCGCATCCTCGCAGCTCACGCACGCGGGGGTGCGGCGCTTTTGCATGCGACGAGATGACCCCGCCATGGCCTTTGCGGCACGCATGCCGCGCCGCATGCGTCTGACGAGCGTCTCATTTGCGCCTGCTCGCATAGCAGGATGCAAGTTCTCGCGAATGCTCTTGAGCGGGGGCACCCCCAGCATCCCTGTCGCATGCGCGCGTGATGAGATGTCCCGCGATGGGTTCCGCAACACGCCCGCCGTCCCCTGCTGCGCACTCTGTCTGTACTCGCCGCGTGCCTCGTTTGCGCCTGCCGTGTACCCTGTCCGCGCACGCCGCACGCCTTGTTTACACCATCGCCGCTGTGTGGCTCGACCGCATTCAGCGCGCGTCATGCTTAACCCCGAATACGCCGTTATCCTGCGGCACACCGTGCTTAGTCTCGAATGTGCCATTCTCCCGCAGCGCATCTTGCATGCCTGCGCCGAGCTCATCCTCGCATATCCCGCAGGTCGCAGCGCTTCTTCCGCAGTGGCATTTGCAACCGCCGACAGCGCGTCTACCAGGCGTTTTCCGGCACCGTCACGCACACCAGAATCCCACTGCGCGGCAATGTCAAACTCGTGTAAAATCTGCCCGTTCACCTGGTTTTCAGCTCTCACCCAAGGGATGTGCTGTGCATTGAAGCGTTTCTTGAGCGTACTGTGCGTCTGTGCCCTGGCCATGGCGGCCCTTGCGGCCCTGGGCTGCTCTTTCAGCTCCTCCGGCCAAGGCGAGGCTGCCTCCTCAGACGCGAAGGTCCTCAAGATAGGCATCGACCTGTACGAGCCCTACACCTATTACGACGACAACGGCCAGCTCACGGGTGCCGACTGCGAGCTGGCGGTGGAGGCGTGCCGCCGTCTGGGCTATACGCCCGAGTTTGTGGGAATCTCTTGGGAGAAGAAAGACGAGCTGCTCGCGTCGGGCCAAATCGACTGCATCTGGTCGTGCTACAGCATGACGGGCCGCGAGGAGAAGTACCTCTGGGCCGGGCCGTACATGCGCAGCTACCAGGCGGCCGTGGTGCGCGCGGACAGCGGCATCACCTCGCTTAGCCAGCTTGAGGGCAAGCGCGTGGCCGTGGAGGCCACCACCAAGAGCGAGGAGGCCTGGGTGCGCCATGGCGGCGACGTCGTGCCCCAGGCGTCCGACGTCTTGACCTACACCACGATGGACGAGACCACGGCGGCCCTGCGCCTGGGTTGCGCCGACGCGGCAAGCGGGCACGTGGGCCCCATGAGCGCCCTGGTCGCGGCCTCCGACGGCCTGCTCGCCCTGCTGCCCGAGGGCTTTTATGCCACGCAGATCGGCGTGGCCTTCTACAAGGAGTATGCCAACCCCGAGCTCGTGGAGGGGCTCGACCGGGTGCTGGGCGAGATGCGCAACGACGGCACCGTGGCGCGCGTGGTGCAGGGCTACGGCCTCGACGCGCAGCAGGTTGCGGAGGTGGACGATGAGGACTAACGCCCCCGCCGACGAAGAGAAGCACGTCGCCACGTCCGCCCAGCCCGCCCAGCCCACCGGCGCTGCGGAGGGATCGACCGCCTCCTTCGCTGCCACAAACGCCGCCGAGGGGTCGGCCTCCCAGCATGCCAACGCCTCCTTCGCAGGCAAGCCGGCCGCCCACACTACCGACGCTGCAGGCGCGTTGACCCGCGGGTCAGCCGCTTCCCCCTCCGCTACCCCCGCCCGCCGCAGCACCGCCCGCGTCCTGCTCGTCTGCCTCATCGTGGGCGCGGTGCTCTTCGGCGCGGCGTGCGTCTACCTCACCGACAGGTCGCTGCAGGAGACGGCCGAGGCGGCGCAGAGCACTGTGGCGTTCGCGCGGCAGAGCATCCAGCGCAACGAGGAGAACATCTCCAACTCGCGCACCAAGAGCATTACCGCCGTGTGGGAGAAGCTCGAGGAGCTGGACAACCGCTTCGACGTGACCGACGAGGACTCGCGTGCCGCGATAGAGGCCTACCTCGACAAGATGAACCTGGACACGGTGCTCCTGCTCGATGAGAGCCGCCAGGTCGTGCGCTCGGTGGGCGACGAGGGCGTCGGCGACGCCGTCGCGGGGGCGCTCGCGGGCGTCGGCGGCCTCGACGACGTGTTCGCCTACCCGGCGAAGAGCTACCTGTCGCGCCTCACGCTGGGGGAGGACGCCTACGACGTGGCCGTGTGCAGCACGACGGTGCTCGATGACGCCATCCTTGTCGGCGCCAAGCGCGCCGAGCGGGGCGACGTGGACAACGGCCAGTCGATGTTCAACGCCATGTTCGACAGCTACGTCTTCGGCATGGACGGCCACGTCGCGGTGGCCGACGAGGACTCCGTGCTCGCCTCGAACAGCGCGGATTTGCTCGCCTGCGAGCGCGAGGACTTCGACGCGCGGCTTACCCTCACCGGCGACCGCTCCCTGCACGGCCTTTCGAGGGGCGAGTTCGACGGGGCAGCCTGCTACGGCCTGACCACCACCTCCAACGGCTATGACGTGCTCGTGTGGTTCCCCAAGTCGTCGGTGATGGCCCAGCGAAACGTGCTGCTGGCCTGCGGTTTCGTGCTGTACCTGCTCGTCGTGCTTGCGGTGCTCGTCGTGCGCGTCAACGTGCAGAACGCAAAACTGCGCCGCGAGCACGAGTACCTGGAGAGTCTCGAGCGCGCCAACGCCGCGAAGACCGACTTCCTGCGCCGGATGAGCCACGACGTGCGCACGCCCATCAACGGCATCCGCGGCATGCTCGCCATCGGCGACCACTACGCGCAGGACATGGACAAGCAGGCCGAGTGCCGCGCCAAGATGTGGGAGGCCTCGAGCTTCCTGCTTGAGCTGGTCAACAGCGCCCTGGACATGAACAAGCTGGAAAGCGGCCAGATGCACTTCGAGACCAAGCCGTTCGACCTGCGCCGGGCGGTGGAGTCAGTGGTGGACGTGCTCCAGGTGCAGGCGCAAAACGCAGGCGTGGAGCTGACCTCGCAGGTAGACGTGGAGCACAGCCACGTTCTGGGAAGCTCGCTGCACCTGCGCCAGGTGCTCCAGAACCTGGGGAGCAACGCCGTCAAGTACAACCGCACGGGCGGTCACGTCCACATCTCGTGCCAGGAGCTGGGCCTTGCCGAAGGGCGCGTCAACGTGCGCTTCGTGTGCGAGGACAGCGGCATCGGCATGAGCGAGGAGTTCCAGCAGCGCGCCTTCGAGGCGTTTGCCCAGGAAGACACGGCCGCGCGGTCGTCTTACCGGGGGACGGGCCTGGGCCTTGCCATCAGCAAGGAGATCGTGGAGCAGCTGGGCGGCACCATACAGCTTGAGAGCGCCAAGGGGCGGGGCACCACGTTCACCATCGAGCTTGCGTTCGACCTCGACCCCGACGCGCAGTCGCAAGGCACCCCCGCCGAGACGGGCCGGGACGCCTCGCTCGAGGGCCTGCGGGTGCTGCTGGCCGAGGACAACGAGCTCAACGCCGAGATCGCCGTGTTCATGCTCGAGCAGCAGGGCGCCTCGGTGGATGTGGCGCAAAACGGCCAGGAGGCGCTGGAGATGTTCCGCGCGTCGCTCAACGGCCACTACGACGTGGTGCTCATGGACATGATGATGCCCGTGATGGACGGCGCGTCTGCGGCGAAGGCGATTCGCCTGCTTGCCAGGTCTGACGCCAAGACGGTGCCCATCATCGCCGTCACTGCCAACGCCTTCTCCGACGACCGCGAGCACTGCGCCGCCTCCGGCATGAACGCCCACGTGGCCAAGCCGCTCAACGCCGACGAGCTCATCGCCGCCATCCACGAGTCCCGCCGCTAGGCGAGGGGAGGGGCCTGCGACGACGTGCGGTGGCGCATGCCGCTACGGCGCTGAGGCGCAGTTGTTCGAACAGCCTGAACTCTTTGCCCTCGAAGCCTGCGCTATTTGCGATAGTTGCGAAAGTTGCGCTAACTGCTATAGTTGCGCTAATTGCGAAAGTTGCGATAGTTGCGCTAATCGTTTTGGAGGCGGGGATGAAGGCAGCCAAGCTTGTCAATCCGTTCAAGCCCACGGCGGGCGCAGAACCGCCCGTGCTCATAGGGCGCGACCGCGTAATCGAGGATTTTTCCGACGGCCTCGATGAGGGCGTTGGCTCGCCGGCGCGTCTCATGCGTATCACGGGCCCTAGGGGGTCGGGCAAGACCGTCCTGCTTACCGAGCTTGGCGACATGGCCCGCAAGCGTGGCTGGACCGTGCTTGACGAGACAGCGGGTGAGGGGCTGTGCGAGAACATCGTCCGGGCGCTGTCGGCCCCGGGTTTGAAGCGAGAGCTCTCGGCAGAGCTGAACGCTGTTGTGGCGAAGGCGCATGTCGGCGTGGAGCGCGATGCCCGGGAAACAACGCTGCGTGAAGCCCTCGGCGACGCGGCCGCCAAACTCACGGGCAAGGACAAGGGGCTGCTTGTGACGATAGACGAGGTCCAAGACGCCGACGAGGAGGATATTCGCGTCATCGCCTCCGCCGTTCAGCACCTTATCCGCGAGCGAAAGAACATAGCGTTTGTTTTTGCGGGCATCACCACGGGCGTCCTCGACCTCATCAACGGCAAATCGCTCACTTTTTTGCGCCGAGCGAAGGCAGAAGAGCTGGGTGCCATCCCCATTGACGAGGTCGCCTGCGCTTTGCGCACCACCGTCGAAAAGTCCGGACTGGCCATCGACGAGGATGCCCTGACTCTCGCGGCGCACGAGACCGCCGGCTACGCCTACCTCATCCAGCTTGTCGGATACCATATCTGGCGCACGGGCAAGGCGCATGCCGAACAATCGCCGGTTATCAGCCTCGAAGACGCGAAGCGCGGCGTTTCGGCTGCGCTTGCCGATTTTGAGACCTCCGTGTTGGAAACCGCCCTGTCCGACCTGCCTCGCCATGCCATGGAGTATCTGTTGGCGATGTCCGAAGACGACGGGCCTTCGTCAACCGCTGCCATCGCCGACCGCCTGGGCCTCAAAGGGACGTCGTTGACGTCGTATAGGCGCATGCTCATCAAGCGCCAGGTCATCGAGCCTACGGCGCGCGGATACGTCGATTTCTCAATTCCCCATATGCGCGACTACCTGCGGCGGTCTGGAGAAGACCTGCTCGTGAGATACGGCGGGTAGGGGGATTCGGGGCTGTTCGGGCGTGCGGGATGAATCCTGCCGCCCTCGCCGCCTGCGTCCTGCCCGCTAGCCCTCGCGCTCGAAGAGCTCGATGATCTCGGCGCGGTTGTGGGTGTCGCACTTGCGGTAGATGCTGCGCAGGTGCGTCTTGACGGTGGACTCGCTGATGAAGAGCGTGTTCTGGATGTGCTTGAGGCCATGGCCCGTCACCCAGAGGCGGAAGACCTCGGCCTCGCGCTCGGAGAGGCCATGCCGCGCAGCGAACGCGTCCATCGCGGCGGCTTGCGCGTCGCGGGAGGGCGTGTCCGGCTCGGGAGTCGGCGTGCCCGCCAGGCGGCTTGTTGCGCTCATTCCCGAAACATCCGCGGTCGAGGCATCAGCCCCCTTGCCTGCGCCCGTCGTACCCGCCCCTGCGCCGTTGCCGCCGGCCGAGACGCCGAACCTCTCGCCCACGCCCGACGCCCCCGCGCCCCCCAACGCGCCCACGCTCTCGCCTGCGCCCTCTTCCCCTTCCCCCAGCTCCACCACAAACATGCCGTCGCCGAAGGCGAAGCCCACGCCCACGAGGATGAGCAGCATCTCGAGCACGAAGAACGCGGGCGTGCTCCCCATGGCGAAGGCCACGTTGTGGCCCAGGACGTTGCCCGCGCACTCGGCCAGCCAGCCGCATGCGAACACGCTGTGCGAGGCCACGGGCGTCTTCTTCGCGGCCAGGGCCAGCACCGTCCACAGCACCACGTCGGCCGAGATGTAGAGGAAGAACACGAGCGACAGGTTGGTGTTGCCCACGTACACCAGCACAAAAGCGATGCCCGCCACGCCGATGAGCAGCAGCTTGAAGAGGATGGAGGCGTCGAGCCTGCGCGGGCACACCCAGGCCGTGAGCACGGCGCCGAGCGCCAGCAGGGTGGGAATGCCCAGGTAGAGGGCGGAAAGACCGGCCCCCGTGCCCAGGTCGGGCACAAGCGCGCCCACCGCTCCGATGGTGAAAAACGAAAGGCCGATGCCCAGCAGCGTCTTCCAGGAGACCGCCTGCGCCAGAATCGCGCCCAGGGTCGCCTTATCCGTTGCGGGCGCCCCATCGCAGGCAGCGGGGCGGGGGAGCAGCGACAGCGAGACCACAGGCAAGACGGACACGGCGACGCTGGCCACCTCAACCGGAAGCGCGAGGATGATGAACACCACGAGGGCCGAGAGCAAAAACGAGCAGCCGCCCGCAAAGACGATCGCACGGCTTGAGAGGCGCGAGAACGTCTCGAACCACGTGAGGAGCAGCAGGATGGCGCACAGGCCGGAAAGCACCAAGCCCACGTCGTGGACGGGCCCCAGGCCGGCGAGCTCGGGGAAGGTGCTCATGAGCGTGCCCACCGCCACGCCTGTGGCCCACAGCGACGAGGCGGCGCCGCGACCGTTGAACAGCGAGGTCTTGGGGTGGAGGAAGAACGTCGCCAGGCAGGCCACCACGCCCGACAGCATCGAGATGGTGACGATGGAGGAGCTCGAGGCGCTCGAGAAGGCCGACGAGAACAGGAGCACCGTCGCCCAGGCGCTCATGAGCGAGTAGCCCAGGGCCTTCGGCAGGTGGGGCAGCGCCCTCTTGAGCGAGCCGCGCTGAGCGCCGCGTCTGTCCATGGTGAGCTCACCTCCTGCCGTGCGATTGACCTAGCGCATTATCGCATACGCCCTTTTTCGACTTTGCGCCGCGCTCTGCATGTGGACGTTTTATGCACAAGCTGCACCCGCAAACCGCACAAGCTCATCTACCAGGCGTTTCGTGCGCAAGTCCATCATGGTTGAATGGCATATCGACCCTCATGGGCGACCCTCTTACCTTCGCTCGACCATGGGGGAGGGTTACGCGGGCGGCCCCTCGGACGCACACTCAGGGTCAATTCGCGCCAGGCCCACAGGGGGCCGCGCCTCAAGGAAAGGTGATTCGCCATGTCCTTCGATTCCAAGTCCGTCTCCCGCCGTGGCTTTGTCGCCGGCGCCGCCATGAGCGCCGTGGCCGCCGGTGCCGTCGCAGGCACCGCCTCCGCCGCCGAGAACGTCGCCGCCGAGTCCACCGTGGGCTACGACGGCACCGGCGCCATGCCCTGGCTGGGCGAGGAGCCCGTCATCGACGACGCCGACGTCGCGGAGACCGTCGATGCCGACGTGCTTGTCATCGGCCTGGGCGCTGCCGGCGTGCCCGCCCTGCGTGCCGCCGTGGAGGCCGGCGCGAAGGTCGTGGCCTTCGAGGCCTGCTCCAGCTTCAACAGCGTGGCGAGCGACATGGCCATCCTGGGCGGCGAGACCCAGGGCAAGTGGGGCCGCGGCGACGGCTACATCGACCGCAACCTCATCATCTCCGAGCACATGAAGGAGTGCAGCCACCGCGGCAGCTACGACGTCATCAACCGCTGGGCCGACGAGTCCGGCGCGGCTTTGGACTGGTTCGTCTCTGCCAGCCCCAGCCTCTACTTCGTGAAGGACGATCCCTACGAGGAGATCCCCGAGGAGAGCCAGAGCAACTACATGTACCCGTACTGCTACCCCGTGCCCGAGACCTATGACTGGACGAAGGAGGATATGCCCTGCTATCCCACGAGCGTGGGCTTCTCCAGCCTGCACCAGGTCATGGCCGACAACCTGCAGGTCGCCGTTGACGGCGGCGCCGACGTGCGCTACGACATCAAGGGCATCAAGCTGATCACCAACGAGGACGGCTCCATCGCCGGCGCCTACGGCAAGTACACCGCCACCGACAAGATCGTCAAGGTCAACTGCCCCGCCGTGGTCCTGGCCACCGGCGACTACCTGGCCAACGAGGACATGATGAAGTTCTACGCGCCCCAGTGCGTGGAAGCCGGCATCCAGATCCTGAGCCTTGACATCGACGGCGAGGGCAACAAGACCAACGTGGGCGACGGCCACAAGATGGGCGCCTGGATCGGCGGCGCCATCGAGGCCTACCACGCCCCGATGATCCACCACATGGGCGGCGGCGCCGGCGCTGACGGCCGCGGCGTCATCGGCAACAACGGCTACCTGTGGCTCAACCTGCGCGGCAAGCGCTTCATGAACGAGGACCTGCCCGGCCAGCAGCTCGAGAACCAGGTGGAGAACCAGCCCCAGCGCAAGGCCTACCAGTTCTTCGACGCCTCCTGGCCCGAGCAGCTCGCCTACTTCCCCATGGCGCACGGCGTGGCCTGCATCTACCGCGACGAGCCCCTGCCCGACTACACTGCCTCCGGCCTGAAGATCAACGTCCGCACCCCCGAGGACATCGACTCCGCCGTTGAGGACGGCCGCTGCCTGAAGGCCGACACCATCGAGGAGCTGCTCGAGATGATCCCCGACATGGACGTCGAGACGGCCAAGGCCTCCATCGAGCGCTACAACGAGCTGTGCAACTCCGGCACCGACACCGACTACGGCAAGTCCTCCCAGCGCCTCTTCGCCCTGGAGAACCCGCCCTTCTACGCTGCCGAGTGCGGCACGGCCCTCTCCCTGGGCAACCTGGGCGGCTTTGAGTCCGACGGTGACTGCCACGTGTACAACACCGACCGCGAGCTGATCGGCGGCCTGTACGTGTGCGGCGCTCCCCAGGGCGGCCGTTTCAACGTGCAGTACCCCATCAGCCTGAAGGGCCTGTCCTGCGGCATGTGCATGGTCTTCGGCAAGATTGCCGGCGAGAACGCCGCCAAGCTGGTCTAAGAGGCACACGCACCACAAGCGCTGAATAAACCAGGGGGCCTGCCCACGCGAGAACGAAGCGCGGGCAGGCCCTTTTGCGTCTCGGGGGAGGGGTCGAGGACGCGGGCGCAGAATCGCGCCTCCCATGGACGAGCGGCTTTCAGCGGGTGCGATTCCACCCTTGCCGGCAGGTCCTTTCGCGCCTCGCTAGTCGATAATGCCCTTCTCGCGCGCGGCGGCGACTGCCTTCGCGCGGCTCGTGACGCCGAGCTTCTGCATGATGTGGCTCACATGGGTCTTCGTCGTGGCGAGCGAGATGTAGTACGTCTCGGAGACCTCGCTATTGGAATAGCCCTTCGCGATGAGCTCAAGGACGTCGAGCTCTCGCTGGGTCAGGTTGCAGAGGGGGTCGGCGGACGTTCTGTGCGGCGCCGCCTTCGGCTCCACCTCGCCCAGTGCCGCTCCGACCTCCTCGGCGCGCCCCCGGCGCGCGTCCTCGCCGCGCATCGCAAGGCGGTCGCGCACCTCGGTAAGCTCCTCCACGCGGCGCGTGAGCCCCGCGTCCCTGTAACGGTCGATGGCGCGGTCAACCCAGAGGCGCGCGTGTGCGGCGTCCAGGCCCCCGCCGCCGGCAGCTGCCCAGGCCAGTGACGCCACGTAATACGCGCGGGCTCCCCCAGAGTGGCCGACGCCGGCAAACAGGGGCTCTCCCGCGTCCGAGAAGGGCGCCGCGTCCTCAAACCAGCCGGCTGAGACTGCCTTGTCCTTGTCGAAGGCGCCCTTTCGAGTGGCGTCCCTCAGCCTGAGCGCGGCCGTGAAGAATCGCAGCTCCGGCCAGGAGACCTCGATTCTGGCCAGTTCCGCCTCGGCTCGCTCGGCATTGCCAAGCTGGACGAACACCTCATGCAGGCAGGCATGGCCAAGCATGCGGAAATAAGGGATGCAGGAATCGCGCGACGACTCGAGCCCTTTGGCGACGGCCGTCTCGGCCTCCTTCAATCTTCCCTGGCAGGCAAGGGCACAGCCGCGCATGATGTCGAGAATGCCGCGTGCGGGCGACTCCGCCTGCCCCTGCGAGGAGGCGACCTGGCGCTCGAGAAGGTCGAGCCGCCGCATCGCCGTGCCGTAATCGCCGCGCTCCAGGTCGAGGTCGACCATGAACGAGCCGGTCTCGATGGCCACGCACACGTCGCCGTTGAGCAAGGCGAGGTCGATGCCCCTCTCAAACGCCTCCATGGCCTCTCCGTATGCGCCGGATGCGAGCAGCGCGCACCCTAGGTGCTGATGGACGGGCCCATTGAGCAGGGGTTTGGTGCGAAGCGCCTCCTCGGCGCGCCGGGCCAGTCCCACGTGCCGGCCGGCATCCGAGAACTTGTCCGGGATCATGAAGAGGTTGCTGCGCAGAAGGCTCGCCAACCCGCTGAGCTCGGCGGCGGTCTGCCCGTCCGCATCGCCCTCCCAATGCTCAAGACGCCTGCACGCCTCCTCGACCTGTGCCTTGCGGGCGGTCGAGCCGGAAAGCGACGGCACGAGGGCGGCCGCGAAGCAAAGCGTGGGATGCGCGTCGGCCACGTCCGCAGGGATACGGGCCACCCAGTCGCGCAGCGTGTCGAACCGGGCCGACAGAATCGCCCACATCGTCCTTTGCATGACCACGTGCGAGGCAAAATGCCAGTCGTTCGTGGCGATGGCATACCTCACCTGCTCTGTGGCGCAATCGTTCTCGCCGCACCATTCGCTTGCGCGGCGAAACAGATCGCGCTTGTCCGCATCCGAGACCTCGGGCTGCGCGCGCAGGACATCCCTCAGCAAACGGTGGTAGCGAAACCATCCCTCATGCTCGTCCACAGGCACGACGAGCAGGCATTCGCGCGCGAGGTGCTCGATGATGCCGCAGACCTCGTCGCTTGCAAAGGACGGGCCCAGGACATGCTTGCAGAGGGGCTCGCACATCCTGTCGAGATGTGACGTCATCGCAAGGAAGCGCCGCACCTGGGCGGGCTCGTGCGCGAGAAACTCCTCGATGAGGTAGTGCGCCATGTACCTGTCTTTGGCGAGATGTGCCCCGATCGTGCTCAACCCCGCCGCATCGCGCGCCAGCGCCAGCCCGAACCGAAGCGCCGCGGGCCAGCCCTCGGTGGCGCGCACGAGGTCGCAGACATCCTCGCGCGCAAGGCCCGCATGGGCGTCGCCAAGCATCTGCATGGACTCGTCGACGTCAAACTTGAGGTCGTCCACCCCGATCATGGCAAGCGCGCCGCGCGCCATGTACGCAGGCAGGGGCAAGGCAGGCTCGACGCGCGTGAGCACGATCGCATGCACGTTGGGTGGCTGATGCCTCAGGAGGAAGCGCGCGACCTCGTCGACCTCGTCGCACTCGGCAAGATGGTAGTCGTCAAGCACCAGAATGAAATCCCGGCCGAACGCGACGACGTCGTTGAGCAGCGCCGTCATGACGCTGCGCAGCGGCGGCTGGTTTATATCCGAGAGCGCGGCGTGTGCCGACCCGTTCTTCGGCATGCCCATATGCTCGAGCGCGTCCACGAGGTAGCGCAGGAAGATATGGGGGTTCGCGTCGCCCTCGTCGAGGGAAAGCCAGGCATAGGGGGCCTCGGCCTGCCCCGAGGTAAGCCATGACTGCACGAGCGTCGTCTTTCCGTAGCCGGCGGGGGCAAGCACCAAGGTGAGCGGGAGCCTTGCGCCCTCGGCGAGCTTCCCGATGAGGCGCTCGCGCCGCACGACAGCCTGCATAGGCCGAACTACCTGCGTTTTTGTGGGGATTAGGAAGTCGCCTGCAGATGAGCGGGGCGCGTTTGCCCCTGCTTGGGAGGACATCGATATCAGACCTTCCTCATCCTTTGGAATGATTCGCCGCCGCTCGATTATATCTAAACTCGGCAGCGCCGTTCAGGAGAGGTTCAGCGAGAACATCCAGGCAGACGCCATCGCCAACCATCGCTCAACCTCGCAGGGCGGCACCGTTGTCCACTCGTTGGAAGGAAAGGGGACTTACCATGAGTGTAGGTGCATCCATCAGCCGTCGCGGCTTTTTTGCCACGGGCATCGCCGCCGGCGCCGTCGCCGGCATCGCCGCTTCGGGCATCGGCCAGAACTCGCAGCAGGTCGCGCAGGCCTACAGCTTCTCTGAGGACATGAGCGCCGAGGAGCTTTCCTGGGAGGTGCCCGACGACCCGATCGACGCGTCGGAAATCGTCAAGACCGTCGACTGCGACGTCGTCGTCGCCGGCGCAGGCCTGGCGGGCCTTCCCTGCGCCGTTCGCCTTGCCTACCTTGGCGTGAACGTGCACGTGGTGGAGAAGGGCCCGACCTTCGCCTTCCCGCGCGCCGTCTTCACCGCCATCAACAGCCAGACGCAGCAGGATGCCGGCGAGACCTGGGACCAGGACACCGTAGACGCCTACGTCTACAAGCACATCCAGAGCCGCGGCTATCTCAACATCTCCTACGACGTCGTCCGTGAGACCATGGAAGAGAGCGGGCCCTGCCTGGATTTCTACAAGCCGATTTTCGAGGACGCCGGTATCGGCGTGAACTACATCGGCAACACGGCGTTTCTCGTGCCCGACCTCTCCGAGCCTCCCACGCCGGACTGGATGGAGCCCCTCGCCGCCTACGCCGAGGCACACGGCGCGACGTTCCACTATTCCGAGCCCGCCAAGCAGCTTGTCACCGACGAGGCGGGCAACGTCTGCGGCATCATCACCCAGAACGCGGCCGGCCAGTACATCCAGTACAACACGAAGGGCGGCGTGATCCTCGCCACGGGCGGCATCGACCGCGACTATGAGTTCAGCCGTCGATACGTGCCCAACTTCGACAAGCTCACGCACGACTTCTGCTACAAGAACGACACGGGCGACGGCCACAAGATGGCGATTTGGGTGGGCGCCGACTACGAGACCCTGGGCTGCACCGAGCCCTTCCTCTGCTCCGACCGAAAGACCCAGGTCCGTGCCCTTGTGGAGGGTACCGACTGCACCATGTGCATCGGATGGCCGCAACAGCCCGCCGTGGGCACGCTGCCGACCCTGTGGGTCAACGACGCGGGCTATCGCTGCATGAACGAGCACGACGAGTTCGTGGGCATGTTCGTGGCAAACGGCGTGCTGAGCCAGCCTAACGGCAAGGTCTGGACCATCTGGGACAGCGCCTGGGCCGACAAGATGCCCGAGGACTACAAGCTCTCCTACGCCAACGGCGGCGCCTTCTCCGAGTTCGCCACGGAAGGCCCCCTCACCTCGGCGAACATGAGCTATTGGTTCACCGAGAACTCCCAGCGCCAGATCGACCTCGACGTGGAGAACGGCATCACGTTGAAGTGCGACACCCTTGAGGAGCTGGCCGAGGCGATGGGCGTCGACGCCGACGTCCTGGCCGAGACCGTCGCGCACTACAACGAGGTCTGTGCCGAGGGGGCCGACCACGAGTTCTATAAGCCCGCCAAGTGGCTCCAGACCGTCGACACCCCGCCCTTCTACGCGGCCCATGTGGGCGTCGCGAACTGCTGCACGCGCCTTGGCCTGCGCCGCAACGGCAAGAGCCAGGTCGTCGACCACGACGGCAAGGGCATCGGCGGCCTCTACGCGATCGGCAACACCGGCGGCGGCTTCTACGGCGCCTTCAACATCCCCGAGCCGATGAGCGTGTCCAAGGCCCAGATCGACGGCTGGATGGCCGCGAACGCCGTATATGACGTGCTGGAGGGCACCGAGGGCTGGCAGCCCGGCACCGAGACCGTCGAGACCGTCGCCGACGGGATGACCGAGCTCGCCGACGAGAGGACGACGGACATGACCGGCGAAGAGATCGGCAACACATACTGCGCCGTCTCCGGGTGCCACGGCGACGACATCTGGGACTTCGAGGGCGACGAGCACGAGATCGAGCAGATGGTGGAGCGCATGGGCGCCGACCTCTCCGCCGCCCAGCGCCAGGTGCTCATCGACTTCTACGAGTCGCTGTAAGACTCGAGGTAAGGTGATGCGGGCAGGTGCGTGTGGATGCCTGCGTCGCAGGTGAGAGGGCCGATGAGCCGGCCTGATAGGCATGGCTGACCTCGCCAGCCAAATGGAGTGACCCCGAGTGGCCCGCCGGTGCGCGCGATGCGCGCCGGCGGGCCGCTTTGCGTGCGCCGGGGGAGGGCAGGAAGCCCGGCACGGGGGAGCGAAGGCGAGCGGGTGCGAGGGAGCGTGCGTGAGCAGAGTGGTCAGGCAAGGGGGAGGGCAGGCGG
>CAVJGP010000026.1:0-32126 GCA_963648855.1 Alistipes onderdonkii
CGTACTCGTGCGTCCAGTCCCAGCAGGCGTCGATGAACTTCTCGCGGCCGATCTCCAGACGCGAGATGCCCTCGCTCTTGAGCTTCTTGTCCACCTTGGTCTGCGTGGCGATGCCGGCGTGGTCGGTGCCGAGGATCCAGCGGGTGGAGACGCCCTTCATGCGGTTGTAGCGGATGATGGTGTCCTGGATGGTGTCATCGAGGGCGTGGCCCATGTGGAGCATGCCCGTGACGTTGGGAGGCGGGATGGTGACCGTGCAGTCGCCCACGCCCTTGGAGCGGCGATAGGCGCCTGCCTGCATCCACATCTCGATGAGCTGGGGCTCCACCTCTTGCGGGTCGTAGTTCTTAGGCATCTCTTCCACGATGGCTCCTTAACGCGATAAAGCGGACGGTATGCGGGGTGATATAGAAAAAGGCCCGGGAGCAGGCGTGCCTCCCGGGCCGTGAATGTTGCGTGCCTACAGCAGGGAGACCTCGCCGGCAGCGTTGTCGGCGCGGACGAGCGTGGGGGTGTCGGTGCCCTCGACGCTGTCCTTGGTCACGATGACCTTGACCACGTCCTTCTCGCTGGGAAGGTCGTACATGGTCTGCTGCAAGACGTTCTCGCAGATGGCGCGCAGGCCGCGCGCGCCGGTGTTCTGCTCGACGGCCTTGTGCGCGATGGCGTGCAGGGCCTCGTCGGTGAACTCGAGCTCGGCGTTCTCCATGCGGAACATGCGCTGGTACTGCTTGACCAGGGCGTTCTTGGGCTGCGTGAGGATGGGGATGAGGTCCTCCTCGGAAAGCCCGCGCGTCTGGGTGATGACGGGCACGCGGCCCACGAACTCGGGGATCATGCCGAACTTGTGCAGGTCCTCGGGCAGCACGTGGCTCAGGAGCTCGTCGTAGTTCTGGCTGGCCTTGTCGGCCAGCTCGGAGTTGAAGCCCACGCCGCGCTTGCCGATGCGCTCGGCCACGATCTGGTCGAGGCCCACGAACGCGCCGCCCAGGATGAACAGGATGTTCGTGGTGTCGATGGGGATGAGCTCCTGCTGGGGGTGCTTGCGGCCGCCCTGCGGCGGGACGCTTGCCACCGTGCCCTCGAGGATCTTGAGCAGGGCCTGCTGCACGCCCTCGCCCGACACGTCGCGCGTGATGGAGAGGTTCTCGGCCTTCTTGGCGATCTTGTCGATCTCGTCGATGTAGATGATGCCGAGCTGCGCCTTCTCGACGTTGCCCTCGCTTGCCGTGATGAGCTTGAGCAGGATGTTCTCCACGTCCTCGCCCACGTAGCCGGCCTCGGTGAGGCTCGTGGCGTCGGCGATGGCGAAGGGCACGCGCAGGAAGCGCGCGAGCGTCTGCGCCAGGAGCGTCTTGCCGGTGCCGGTGGGGCCGAGCACGAGGATGTTGCTCTTGGCCAGCTCGGTCTCGCCGTCGTCGGCCTTCTCGCCCGCGGCGATGCGGCGGTAGTGGTTGTACACCGCCACGCTCATCGCGCGCTTGGCGTTGTCCTGGCCGATGACGTACTGCGACAGCTCCTCAAAGATCTGGTGAGGGGTGGGCAGGTTCGTGAGGTCGATGCCGTCCTGGAACTCCAGGTCGCCGCCCTCCTGCATGGAGAGCATCTCGGCGCACGACTCGATGCACTCGTCGCAGATGCACACGCCGTTGGGGCTGGAGATGAAACGCACGACCTCCTCGCGAGAACGGCCGCAGAAGGCGCAGTGCATGTCGTTAGGGTAGTTGGTATCCATGCGGCTGTTAGGCCTCAACCTTCGTCTCAGAGAGCGTGGAGCGGTCGACGATGACCTTGTCGACAAGGCCGTACGCAAGGGCCTCCTCGGCGGTCATGTAGTTGTCGCGCTCAGTGTCGCGCTCGATGACGTCGAGGGGCTGGCCGGTGTTGGCGGCGAGGATGCCGTTCAGGCGGTCGCGCGTCTTGCGCATGAAGTCGGCCACGATCTGAATCTCGGTCTGCTGACCCTTGGCCCCGCCGGAGGGCTGATGGATGAGCACCATGGAGTTGGGCAGGCAGTAGCGCTTGCCCTTGGCGCCGGCAGAGAGCAGCACCGCGCCCATGGAGGCGCACTCGCCCAGGCAGATGGTGGACACGTCGCACTTGATGTAGTTCATCGTGTCCAGGATGGCCAGGCCGGCCGTGACCGAGCCGCCCGGGGAGTTGATGTAGAGCGAGATGTCCTTCTCGGAGTCCTGGCTCTCGAGGTGCAGCAGCTGGGCGATCACGAGGTTGGCGCTGACGTCGGTGACCTCCTCGCCCAGGAAGACGATGCGGTCGTTGAGCAGGCGCGAGAAGATGTCGTAGCTGCGCTCGCCACGAGGGGACTGCTCGATGACATAGGGAACCAGCGAGGCGCTGGGGTTCTGCACATAGGCCATGTCGCGCTCCTCCAATGGATTCGAAGCCTAGAGATACATGTAAGGGAGAAGGCCCGAAGGCCCCCTCCCTCAGGAACAATCAAACTAGAGGGCAGGGACTACTCGGCCTTGTCCTCAGCGGCCTCCTCGTCGGCGGCCTTCTTGGTGGTGCGCTTGCGGGTCGTCTTCTTGGGGGCCTCGGCCTCCTCAGAAGCGGCGGCCTCCTCGCCCTCGGCGGCCTTCTTCGTGGTGCGCTTGCGAGTGGTCTTCTTGGGAGCCTCCTCGCCGGCCTCCTCAGAAGCGGCGGCCTCCTCGCCCTCGGCGGCCTTCTTGGTGGTGCGCTTGCGGGTGGTCTTCTTGGGGACCTCGGCAGCCTCCTCGGCGGCGGGCTGCTCGGGCTCGTCAGAGACGGTCACCACAGCGGAGCCGAGAAGCCAGTCGATGGCCTTGTTGCGGCGGATGGAGACGCGGATGGCGGGCAGGCGGCCGTCAGCCTCGAACTCGGCCTTGGAGGCCTCCCAGTCGGGCACGCCGGCCTTCTTGAACTCCTCGTCGACCTCCTCGTCGGTGGCCTCGAGGCCCTGCTCGCGCACGAGGGCGTCAAGGGCCAGGGACTCACGGGCGATGTCGGTAGCCTGACGCTGCAGGTCGGCCATGAACTGCTGCTGGGAGATGCCGTTGGCCACGAGCCAGCTGTCCAGGTTGGTGCCCTGGTTGCCGAGCTGCATCAGGAAGTTCTGGCCAAGCTCCTGGAAGATGGTCTGCGTGTAGGCGGGGGTGGGCTCGCCCTCGAGGCGCTCGGCGAGCTTGCCGGTGACGCGGTTCTCCTTGAGCTGGGGGATGGCCTGCTTCTTCTGCTGGCCGATCTCCTTGGCGATGGCGGCGCGCATGGCCTCGACGTCGTCGAAGCCGAAGTTGTTCTTCGCGAACTCGTCGGTCAGCTCGGGCAGGACGTGCTGCACCAGGCGGTTGACGGTGACCTCGGCCTTGGCGACCTTGGCCTCGGGGGCCTCCTCGCCCTCGGCCACGGGGGCCTGGGGAAGCTCGAACTCGACGGTCTTGGTGTCCTTGACGTTCATGCCGATGAGGCCGTTGTCAAAGCCCTCGGGCATCTGGCCCTGGCCGAGGTGGTACAGGCGGTTCTCGAAGTTGATCTTCTCGAGGTTGTCCTGGCCCACGACCTTGATGTACACGAAGTCGCCGGCCTCGACGGCGCGGCCCTCGATGTCCTCGTACTTGCCCAGGTAGCCGCGGAAGGTGTCGATCTGAGCGGTGATCTCAGCCTCGGTAGCCTCCTCGGAGGGAAGCGTGATGGCGACGGGCTCGTAGGAGCTCAGGGTGAGCTCGGGGCGCACGGTGTAGCGAACCTTGAAGGCGAAGTCGCTGCCAGCCTGAACGGGCTGGATGTCGGTGAAGTTGGGGTCGCCGATAGCCACGATGTCCTCGGCCTCAAGAACCTTGGGCGCGGCCTCGTTGACGACAGCCTCGGTGGCCTGAGCCAGGACGGCGTCCTTGCCGATGTTGTTGTCGATCACGGGACGAGGGGCCTTGCCGGGGCGGAAGCCCGGGAAGCGGTACTTCTTGGCCAGCTCCTTGTACGTGTCGGCAATGGCCTTGTCCACAGCCTTGGCGTCAACGGTGACGCTGACCTCGACCACATTGTTCTCAAGACGCTCTGCCGAAGTTTGCAACGTTCCTCCAACTTGAAAATCCGGGTGCACAATGCACTGACGAATGGTGCGGGCGAAAGGGCTCGAACCTTCACGGGGAATCCCCACTGGAACCTAAATCCAGCGCGTCTGCCAGTTCCGCCACGCCCGCCTAGACGAAAAACCATAGTAGTCTAGCAGAAGTCGCCCTCAGGGCAAACGAGGAAAATCAACTCGCGCAATTGCCACCATTGGCGCGTTTCGGGGCCTGCGCGGCCCTTCTAGGGCGTTCGCGGCGACCGCGGTGGCCGCGGGAGGCCGGCGTCGCGGCTGACGAGTGAGCGGGAAGGGCCGCGCCGCTCCCCTACTTGCCGCTGAACGAGTACCCCATCCCCCAGGCTGTCTTGAGGTAGCGCGGCTTTGCGGGGTTGGGCTCGATCTTCTCGCGGATCTTGCGGACGTACACGGCGATGGAGATGGCGTCGCCCAGGTACTCGCGGCCCCAGACCGCCTCGATGAGCTCCTCCTTGCTCATGACCGTCTCAGGCCGGGCGGCGAGCGTGTAGAGGATCTGGAACTCCTTGGGGGTGAGCTGGACTGCGTTGCCCGACAGCAGGAGCGCCTGGCGCACGGAGTCGAACTCGAAGTCGCCCACCTTGAGAGACTCAGGTGCTGGCGCGGGCGCGATGGGCGCGCAAGCCCGAGACCTGCGACGTTGGAGCGCGTCGAGGCGCATGAGCAGTTCCTCGCCCTCAAAGGGCTTCACGAGATAGTCGTCGGCGCCGCGGCTGAACGCCTCGCGCTTGTCAGGCACCGTGGACTTAGCCGACAGGAAGATGACGGGCACGTCGGCATCGATGGCCCGCAGCGCCTCGCACACCTGGTAGCCGTCCATGCCCGGCATCATGATGTCGAGCAGAGCCACGTCGGGCGTGAACTCCCGAAACGCCTGCACCGCGTCGCGCGAATTGGCGACCCCCAAAAACTCGTGGCCGGCGCTTGCGCACACGGACTGGACGAGCACGTGAAAGCTCGGCTCGTCGTCGACCAGCATGACCCTCATCACATATCCTCCCCTATGAGTTGGACGGGCAGCTCCACCACGAAGGTACTCCCCTGACCCACGACGCTGTGGACCTCGACCGTGCCGCCCAAAAGGCCGCACAACTCCTTCACAAGCGTGAGGCCCAGCCCGGAGCCCCCGTACTTGCGCGAGATGGACTGGTCGGCCTGGCGGAAGCGCTCGAAGATGACCTGGAGGTCCTCGGGCGGGATGCCGATGCCGTCGTCGCTCACGGCGATGCGAAGCCTGTCGGGGTCGCGCCCCAGGCTGACCGAGAGGTCGACGTGGCCGCCCGGCTCGCAGAACTTGATGGCGTTGCCCACGAGGTTCATGACTATCTTGTGCAAGACGTTGGGGTCGCTCAGCATGAGCGGCATGTCATCGGGGACGTCGATGCGCCAGGCGATTCCCTTCTCCTGCGCCAGAGGGCTTGCGACGGCGTCCACGGAGTTGACGAGGTCGTACACGTCGCACTCCACCTCGTCGACGCTGAACCTGCGCGCCTCGATGCTCGCCGCGTCGAGCGTGTTGTTGATGGTGAGAAGGAGCGACTTGGCGTTTCGCTTGATGCCCTCCACGAGCTCGACGCCCCGCTCGTCGCGCAGGCGCTGCTCCCGCAGGCACACGTCGGCATAGGCGCTGATGGAGGCCAGGGGCGTGCGCAGCTCGTGACTCATGGTCGAGAGGAACGTGGTCTTGTACTCGACCTCCTCCTTGAGGCGGCGGTTGGCCTCCTCAAGGTCGCGCGTGCGCTCGGCCACGCGGCTCTCAAGCTCGTCGTGGGAAGCCTTGAGCTGGCTTTCCATGCTGGCGAGCGTCGCCTTGAGGCTCGCCACCTCGCCGAACGCCACGCCGCTTCCCAGGCGTCCCCCCATGCGCCCCTCGCCCACCTGGACCGCCGCCTGCGAGAGCTGCTCCAAGGGGCGGCTCACGAGCTTGCGCAGGGCCACCACGATGCATACCACCAGCTCCACGGCCAGGACCACGAAGAGCCCCGCCATGAGCAGGAAGGCGTCGGCATGCCCCTCGACGTAGTTGGAGAGCGGGATGACCACGCTGACGGCGCCGCCCAGGTCGGGGTAGGCCACCACGTAGCGGTAGCTCACCTCGCCCTGGTAGGCGGCCACGCTGAAGTACTCGCCGCACCCCGACTTGAAGGCCGAGAGCGCCGCCGTCTCGTAGGCGTCCGGGTTTGCCTGGGCCTGGGGGCTCATGTCGATGAGGTGCACGCAGACGTCGGCCCCTGCGGACAGCGACGCGCTCGACGCGCTCGCGGCCTCAAAACCGCTCTGTCGCCAGAAGGACGCCACCTGGCGGGCGACCGTGCGCGACTCAGACAGCGCCGCCTGCTGGTTGGCGCGGTCGGTGTGCTCGGCAAAGACTACGGCATAGGCGCCCAGGGTGAAGAGGAGCAGGGCAAGCACGGCCACGACGAGCATGGTGGAGAGCTTGCCGGAAGTGCGCTGCGGGCCGCTCGACGCACAGGCCTCGTCGCACGCGTTGTTGTCCACGGGGCCTCCGAAAGCGTCGCGAGCCTACAGATACCGAAGAACCCGCCCGCCTGGAAACACCAGGTAGCAGGCGGGTTCGCTGAGATAACAATTGGCGCCCCAAGTAGGACTCGAACCTACAACAACCGGATTAGAAGGCCGGGACTCTATCCATTGAGCTATTGAGGCGCATAAGGCCCGCCCTCAGGCAAGCGAAGAAATACTAGCAGACGCGGGGGCGGACAGGCGCGAGAAACGCCGACACTACCTTTCGCGCAAGGCGGACGGCGCGCGGGGCGGGCGGGCGATGTGCGGCAGGCGGGTGGCGCGGGGCAACCCGCCGAGCGGGGCGGCGCGCTGGCGGGGCGGCGTCGGGGGCACAGCCGGCCGCAGGGCACGCGGGACAGCCCCGCGCCCGCGCCGCTCGGCTAGCCCAGCGGCGTGGAGTCGAACAGGTTGCGGTACTGCAGGATGGCGTACTCGTCGTAGATATCCTTGATGGGGCCGTCCTCGCCGTTCCAGAACCACACGTAGTCGGCGTCGCAATAGCCGTTGAGGTTCGTGGCGGGCATGGACTCCATGAGGTACAGGCGCGCCTTCTGCAGGTCGGACAGGGGAAGCCCCATCTGATAGACGGCCTGGGCCCCCAGGTAGTTGACGCTCAGGTCGAGCTGGGAGGCGTCGGCGTCCTGGACGTCCAGGTCGTAGTTGGCCCACACGAAGTACTGGGTGGAGAAGCGCTGCTGGACGCCCTCGATCTCGTAGGCGCCCTCGCCCATCGAGGCCTCGCTCAGGGCGTCGTTGAAGCCGGGCTGATGGTCGCCGAAGAACACGACCACGACCTTCTTGTCGAGCTTGGAGAGCTCGGAGAGAAACCACGCGAGGTCGTCTTGGGCCTCGTCCATGACGCTCAGGTACTCGCTCATCCCCTCGATGCTCTGGCCGGACACCGTGACGCCGTCGTAGGGGTAGGAGTCGAGCTCGCCGGTGAGGTAGCCGCCGTGGCCCATGTAGGTGACGTCGAAGATGAACTGGGGGCCGTCCTGGGAGAGCTGGTCGAGGGCCGCGCGGTAGGTCTCGGAGTCGCGCACCTTGCCGCGCAGGGTCTGCGCATCCTCGAAGGCGTTGTCGGCGCTGATGAACTGGGAGAACCCGAGCTGGCTGTACACCACGTCGCGCCTCCAGTTCGAGGCCGTGCAAGGGTGAATGGCCGTGGTGGTGTACCCCAGGCCCGAGAAGAGGTTCGGCAGCGCCTCGACGCCGGTGAGGTTGTAGAACATGTACGGGTAGACGCCGCCGCCCACCATGCCCAGGCTCGAGCCGCTCAAGAACTCGAACTCGGTGTTGCACGTGCCGCCGCCGCGGGCGCTCACGTAGAGCGCGCCCTTCTCGGCGACGTCGAGCGTGTTCACGTACGTCGTGCCCTCATAGCCCTCAACGCCCTCGTACATGGAAAGGTCGCTGAATGACTCGTTCATGATGCACACGACGCTGGGGGCATCGCCCTCGCCGCTACTGGCAAGGTAGTCCTCCATGCTCTGGGGGTAACCCGGATGGGCCTCGTCCCAGCGCGCGGCAAGGTCGGCGTTGAGCTCGTCGGCCGAGGCGGTGGAGTAGCCCGCGGGCGCGTCGGGGTGAATCTCCTGCAGGCGCTGCAGGAAGCACGGCACGGTGCCGTAGGTCATGTAGGAGGTCTCGTTGCCCCAGACGTCAACCTGAATCTCGCAGTCCTTCTCGATGTCGGTGGTGTCGTACCAGTGCACCAGGCCGAACACCACGAGCACGCCCAGCACCACGTTGACCGCCACACGGATACGCGTGAGGCCGGGGTTGGGCAGGCACACCACGAAGGCGCTGAAGGCCAGGAACACGGCCAGGCTTATGAGCGCGGAGTCGTGGAAGACAGGGGTGTAGCCGCCGGCCACCTCGGCGGCCGTGGAGAGCGCCATGAGGTCGGAGGGAAGGATCGTGGTGCCCTTGAAGAGCATGAGGAAGTAATCGGCCAGACCCGCGACGAGGCAGACCGCCAGGGCGATGATGAGGCCGAACATGCGACGCTGGGCGAAGAGCCACACCGCGAGCACGAAGGCCCCGACGAGCGCCACGTTGAGGGCGAGGTAGTTGAGCCCCATGTTGAAGAGCCCGGTGCTGTAGGGGAACTCGATGAGAAAGACGCCCAGGACAAGGGCCACGAGGACGGCTACAGGCCGGATCTTGGTGGCGTGGGCGGAGAGCTTGCGGCGCAGCGCAGGGGCGAACAGGACGCAGCCCGACAGCGCCTGGAACGCCAGGGCCACGAGGCCCGCCCCCAGGCCCGACTCGCTCTGGACGCCGCCGAAGACGGCGAACATGGACCAGGCGAAGAACGCCACCTGCAAGATGGTGGCACCCGCTATGGAGAGGCGCGAGCACGACTCGTGCCAGGAGGTCTCAAGGTAGCGCAGCGCCCCGATGAGGGCGAAGACGCAGACGAGGTATGCCAAAGCGCTGAACAGCATGCAAGCTCCTAGGAACAACAAAAAGCGGACCCGCCAGAAAAAGGCGAATCCGCTGAGAATGCTATGGAGCGGCGGACGGGACTCGAACCCGCAACAATCAGCTTGGAAGGCTGACGCTCTACCAATTGAACTACCGCCGCGTGGTCGGGGCGACTGGATTCGAACCAGCGACATCGTGCACCCAAAGCACGCGCGCTACCAGACTGCGCCACGCCCCGGGAATAAACGAACACAGCCACACGAGAACTCGGGGAGTTTACCCTCTACGCAAAGGCCTTGTCAAGAAGGGCGCGGGCATGCTCCATAGTTGCCGCATCTTCATCGCCGGAAAGCAGGCGCGCCACCTCGCGCACGCGTTCCTCGCCCTCCACCACGCAAAGCGTGGTCTTCGGGATGGAGCCCGCCGGCCCTTCATCCTTCGACACCACGTAGTGGCGCTGCGCCACAACGGCGAGCTGGGCCAGGTGCGTCACGACGATGACCTGCCGGCTGCGTGCCAACTCGGCGATGACCTGGGCGATGGCGCGCGCCGTGGAGCCTCCCACGCCGGTGTCTATCTCGTCGAAGATAAGCGTCTCCACCTCGTCGCGCTCCCCCAGCACCACCTTGATGGAGAGCATGACGCGCGAGAGCTCGCCGCCCGAGGCAATCTTCGCAAGCGGGCGGGGCTGCATGGACGCGCCGGGCCGATAGAGGAACTCGACGGCGTCAGCACCGCCCGGGCCCCACTGCGCCCGGTCGAGCGACGTCACGGCCACGTCGAGCTGGGCGCTACCCATCTCAAGGCGGGCCATCTGGGCGTTGACCTGCGCGGCGAAGAGGGGCGCCCCCTTGGCGCGCGCGGAGCTGAGAAGCGCGGCCGCCCGCGAGAGCTCGCCCTCGGCAGCGTCGAGCGCCTCCTGCGCCCGGCGCAGCGTCTCCTGCGTGTCGTCGCAGGCAAGAACCACCCTGCGGGCACGCTCATAGCGCTCGAACACGTCCTGCATAGTGGGGCCGAAGGAGCGCATGAGGCCCATGAGCTCGCCCAGGCGCTGCTCGCAGCGGGCAAGCTCGCCCTCGTCGAAGTCCACGGCGTCGCGGTAGCGGCGGATCTCCCGTGCCGCGTCCTCCACCGGGAAAATCGCCTCACGAAGCGCGGAGCACAGCCCCTCGAGCTCCTCGTCGAAGCGGGCGGCGCCCTCCAGGGCGACAAGCGCCGTGTTCAGCGCGTCCAGGGCGCCCTGCTCGTCGGAGATGGCGGCACGCGCCTGCTCACAGGCCTCGAGGAGCGCCTCGGCGTGCTCCATCTTGGGAAGGCTGCGCTGGAGTTCCTCATACTCGCCCTCCTGGGGCTTGATCTCCTCGAAGCGCTCGATGCAGAAGCGCGCCTCGTCCACCACCTGGGCGCTCTGGTGGCTGTCGGCATAGGCCGCGTCGTAGGCCTTCTGGGCCTGGGCGCGGGCGTGCCAGGCCTTTCGATAGGCACCGAGGGGCTCGGCGAGCTCGTCGTGCAGCCAGGCATCGAGCAACGCCAAGTGGTTGGCCTGGCTGAGAAGCTTCTGGTGGTCGTGTTGACCGCAGAGGTCGACGTTGGAGCCCACCGTCTGCGCCAGCTGGCCCACCGTGGAGAGGGCCCCGTCGAGCGTGCAGCGCGAGCGCCCCTCGCTTGAGACGCGGCGGCTCACGATATGGCCGTCGGGAAACTCGTCCGCGTCGGCCGCGTTGCTCACGCAGGCCTCGACGAGAAGCGATTCCGTGCCCTGGCGCACCTGGGAGGCCTCGGCGCGCTCCCCTATCAGGAGCTTGACGGCGCTCAGCAAGGCCGACTTGCCCGCGCCCGTCTCGCCGGTGAGCACGGTGAGGCCCGGGGCCGGGCAGATGGTGGCGTCCTCGATGAGGGCGAGGTTCTTGACGTGGAGCTCTTCTATCACGGCAACCCCCTAGACGATTGCTGAGTTAGCGCACCTTGCCGTAGAAAACGCGGGAGACCGACTCGAAGAAGGCCTGGTCGCGGGCGCTGAGAAGCACGATGTCGAAGTCGGCCCGCGACACGGTGAGACGCTGGGGCACGAGGCCCTCGACGGGCGACTCGCCGTCGATGAAGACGCACGGGTCGTTCGAGCGCTCCGAGGCCACCTCGAGCTCCACCACGTCGGAGGGCGAGGTGATGAAGGCACGGGCGGTGATGGTGTGTGGGGCGATGGGCACGCAGACCAGGCCCGAGAAGTCGGGCGACACGATGGGGCCGCCCGCCGACAGGGCGTAGCCCGTCGAGCCCGTGGCCGTGGAGACCACGAAGCCGTCGCCGCGCAGGCGGTCGATGTGCACGCCGTTGGCCGAGACGTCGAACTCCACCATGCGCCCCGAGGCGCCACGCGCAAGGACGGCCTCGTTGATGGCCGTGAAGTGCCGCTCGTCCTGCCGACCCTCCTTGTCGGTGCCGAAGACCTCGACGTGCAGCACAGAGCGGCGCGTCATATGGAGCTCCTGCGCCAAGGCCTGCCCCACAAGCTGGAACATGTCCGCCTGGTCGAGGTTCGCATCAGCCGTAAGGAACCCCAGGTGGCCAAACGACAGGCCCAGGATGGGAATCTCGGAGTCGCCCACGAGGTGAGCCGCGCGCAGAAGCGTGCCGTCGCCGCCCAGGGAGACCACGAGCGAGACGCCCTCAAGGCAGGCGGCGGAGTCGTTTCCGAAATGAGGCGGATGGACGACGTCAATGCCCTGGTCATCGAGCCAAGTCTCAAGTCTCAATGAAGCCTCGACAGATGCCTCATAGAGCTCGTTGGGGATGAGCATGACGCGCATCACAGCGTATCGTTCCTCTCAGGTTGTGCCCATGCACGTTCAACCAGGGCTTGAATGTCAATATCACACGAGGTAGGCTGCATCCCAGCCAAAACAAAGTACTCGATGTTGCCCTTCGCGCCATGGATGGGCGACACGCAGGCTGCCTGCACCCCCATGCCCGCCTCATTAAGCCCGGCGATGACGCGCTCAAGAACCTCACGGTGAACTTGAGGGTCACGAACGATGCCGCCCTCGCCCACCGAGGAGCTTGAGGCCTCGAACTGAGGCTTCACAAGGGTACAGAAGCGACCCATCGGGGCGAGCATCGCCATGACCGAGGGCAGGATGGCGGCGACCGAGGTGAAGGACACGTCGGCCACGGCGAGGTCGAAGGGGGCGCCGAGCTGGGCAGGGTCGGCGTCGCAGATGTTGGTGCGCTCGAAGAGGGAGACGCGAGCGTCGCAGCGCAGGCCCCAGTCGAACTGACCGTAGCCCACGTCGACGCTCGCCACATGTGCCGCGCCCTGCTTGAGGAGGCAGTCGGTGAAGCCGCCCGTGGAGCAGCCAACGTCAATGCAGGAAAGGCCGGCCACGTCGATGCCGAAGGCTCGAAGCGCGCCCTCAAGCTTGAGGCCGCCACGGCTCACATAGGTGCCCAGGCCCAGGGTGCTCTGCTTGCGCGAGCCCTTGACGTGCAGGGACACGCCTTGCGCAACCTGCTGGCCGGGCTTGGTGAGGCGCTCGCCGCCCGAGGAGACAAGGCCGGCCATCACCGCCCTGGCTGCGGCCGCGGTGTCCGGGAAAAGGCCTTGTTCGACGAGCTCGGCGTCGAGCCTGCGCTTAGGGACGCGCGCCATCTTCGCCCTCTCGGGAGGCAAGCTCGCACCTGGGCGCGCCTGCGGCTGCGCTCTCGCCCACACGTCCGCCCATCTCGGCAAGCCGGCCCTCAACGCTTGCGGCGATGCCGGCGGCATCGAGCCCCAGGCTCGCGAAGAGTTCCGCCACACTGCCGTGACCCACGAAGGCGTCAGGCAGGCCCAGGCGCAACACGGCGGGCGTGCTCTCGCATACGCCCTCGGCCATGCACTCAAGCACGGCAGAGCCAAAGCCCCCCGCAAGGGTGCCGTCCTCCACCGTGACCACCAGGGAGCTGCGGCACGCCTCGCGAACAGCCTGCACGTCGAGCGGCTTCACCCAGCGCATGTCATACACGCGGGCCGTGATGCCGCGAGCGCAGAGCAGCTCGGCCGCCTGCACCGCATTGGCAACCATGCGCCCCACGGCCAGGATGCATACGCCGGGGGCCGCATCGCCCGAAAGCCCACTCGGCTCATAGACGGCACGCACAGACCAGGCCAGAGGCTCCGGATTATCGGGCACCGCCACACCCATGGCAGCGCCGCGCGGGAAGCGAATGGCATAGGGGCCCTCGCCTGCCAGGGCGGCCCTGAGGGCGCAGGCAAGCTCGGCCTCGTCGGAGGGGGCGGCAATGCGGATGTTGGGAAGCGTGCGCAGGTACGCCAAGTCGAAGGCCCCGTGGTGCGTGGAGCCGTCCTCGCCCACCAGGCCAGCACGGTCCACCGCGAACACCACGTGCAGCCCCTGCAGGCACACGTTGGTGGCGATCTCGTCGTAGGCGCGCTGCAGGAAGGTGGAGTAGATGGCCACCACGGGAACCTGGCCGCCGATGGCCAGGCCGCTCGCCATAGTAACTGCGCACTCCTCGGCGATGCCGACATCGAAGAAGCGCTCAGGATACGTGCGTGCGAAGGCATCGAGACCGGTGCCCGCCGGCATGGCCGCCGTGATGGCGACGATGCGTGGATCGGCTTGGGCCTCGGCGATGAGACGCTTAGAGAACACGGAGGTGAACGACGGGGCCGCGCCCGCCTTCTTGATGATGGCACCGCTCTGGATGTCGAACGGCGCGACGCCGTGGAACACCTCGGGGTTTTCCTGAGCCGGCAGGTAGCCCTGGCCCTTCTTGGTCACTGCATGGATGATGACGGGCTTGCCCATGGCAAGCGAGCGCTCCAGCGCCTCCTGCATGAGGGCGGCGTCGTTGCCGTCGATGGGCCCCAGATAGGTATAACCGATGTCCTCGAAGAACATCCCGGGGATGAGGAAGTGCTTGGTGGCCTCCTTGGCACGCTCGCCCAGGCGCATGAGCACGTCGCCCACCTTGCTGGAGCGCGAGATGCCCTCCTCCACAGAGTCGCGCAGGTTGTTGTAGCCCCTGCTCGTGCGGATGCCCGCAAGGTAGGCGGAAAACGCGCCCACCGAGCGCGAGATGCTCATCTCGTTGTCGTTGAGGATGATGACGAAGCGCTTGAACTGCTGCTGGCCGATGTAGTTGAGCGCCTCATAGGCAAGGCCGCCGGCGATGGAGGCGTCCCCCACCACGGTGACGATGTTGGTGTCGAGGCCCTCAAGGTCGCGGGCAAGCGCCAGGCCCAAGGCGGTGGGCAGGGCGTCGGAGGCATGGCCCGCGTCATGCACGTCGTAGGGGCTTTCCTTGCGACGCGTGAAACCCGACACGCCGCCTATCTTGCGCAGGCGTTTGAAGCCCTCGCGGCGGCCGGTGAGCAGCTTGTGGGCATACGCTTGATGGCCCACGTCGAAAAGCAGCTTGTCCTGCGGCAGGTCGAGCACGCGATGAGCCGCGAGGATGATCTCGACCGCACCCAGCGAAGACGCGAGGTGACCGCCGTTGGCCGAGGTGGACGCGATCATCTCGTCGCGCAGCTCCTGGGCCAGCTGGGCAAGGTCGTCTTGCGTGAGGCCTTTGACGTCTTCGGGTGTCTGAATGCGGTCGAGGATAGATGCCACGGCATGCCTTTTCGTCAGGCCGAGGCCTCATCGGGCGCAGAGACTTCTTCTGCGCCGGGCTCGGCGATGTCGACTTGCTCAACTGCCTCCATGCTCAGACGCAGCGCCTCGTCGAGAAGGTCGAGGCTGCGCTCTATGGAGGCGTCCTTGGACTTTACGGTGCTCACTATCTCGTCAAGACGTGCGACGACGTCACCGTAGCGCCCATCGCTACTCAACGACGCCCTCCCCGGCCTGCGGCTCGGCGGACTGGGCGTCATCCTCGGCGAGAGGCTCGTCCTCGACGCGCTCCAGGTACTCGTAGTCCTCGCGGTCGGCCTCGATCTCGCCGGCCCCGAAGTCCTCGTCGTCCATCACGGGGTGCTGGGCGGCCTTGAGCTCGGCCACCTGGTTGGCGAGCACGGCGAGGCTGGCCTGGGGCTGCTCGTCCTTGAGGCGGGCGATGTTGCCGAGGATGCCGTTCACGAAGTTGGACGAGTCGTCGCCGCCGTAGACCTTGGAGATCTCCACGGCCTCGGAGATGGCCACCGAGGTGGGGGTGTCGTCCTGCATGAACATCTCGAACAGCGCCACCGCCATGATGGTGCGGTCCACGATGGGCATGCGCGCGTAGCTCCAGCAGGTGGAGATGTTGTCGAGCATGCGCTCGATGGCCAGGCGGTTGACGGCCACGCCACGGGCGAGCTCCTCGGCGAACGGGTCGATGGGGCCGTTCTCGAGCGCGTAATCGCCCTGGCTGAGGACGTCGAAGACGTCCTGGTTCAGCACCTGGGACTGGAAGAGCAGCTGGATGGCCTGGACACGTGCGCGGGTGCGGCCGACGTTCTTAAACAATGGTACCTACTCCTTCGGGAAGAGAAGCGAATCGATGTAGACGTTGACGGCCTGGGCCTCCACGCCCACCTGCGAGGTGAGCGAGGTGGCCACCGCGTTGCGCACATCCTGGGCAAGGGTGGTGAAGGGATAGCCGAACAGCACGCTCAGATGGACGGTGACGTCGAGCTTGGAGTCGACGACCTTGACCGCCACGGCAGGCGCCGCAGTTTCGGTCTTCTTCTGCGAGAAGAAGGAGAAGAGGCCGTTCAGGTCGGTGGGCTGGCCCACCGCAGCCACGCCTTCCACCTTCTCGGCGGCGAGGCGCACAATGGTCTCGACGACTTCCGGGGCCACGACCAGATCGTTCACGCGGATTTCCTCGTCCATGACCTGCTCCCTTTCATAACAAAGTCGCCCGCCTGTTGCCAAGCGGGCGACTGGTCTGACAACCATAACGCATTCGGCAATGTGACGATTATAGCCGCATCCCGTGCCGATACCGAGACACAACTCCCCTACTTGAGCTTTACTTCAGGAAATCAGGCAGATAGGTCTCGATGAAGTCGGTGTAGACGGTGCCTTCCTTGAAGGCAGGCTCGGCGATGGCCGCCAGATGGAAGGGAATCGTGGTCTTGATGCCCTCGATCTGGAACTCCGAAAGCGCACGACGGGCGCGGGCCAGGGCCTCGTCGCGGTCGCGGCCCCACACGATGAGCTTGGCCACGAGAGAGTCGTAGGTGGGCGGAATCTTGTAGCCCTGGTAGGCATGCGTGTCGATGCGCACACCGGGGCCGCCGGGAAGCACGAGCTTGGTGATGGTGCCCGGGCAGGGACGGAAGCCGTGGTCGGGGTCCTCGGCGTTGATGCGGAACTCGAAGGCATGGCCGCAGGGGCTGTAGGGCGCGTTGCCCGCGATGCTCATGGGCTCGCCGGCGGCGATGCGGATCTGCTCCTTCACCAGGTCGGTGAGGGTGATTTGCTCGGTGACGGGGTGCTCCACCTGGATACGGGTGTTCATCTCCATGAAGTAGAAGCGGCCGTCGGAGTCGAGCAGGAACTCGATGGTGCCGGCGTTGGTGTAGCCCACCTCGCGCACGGCGCGCACGGCGGCCTCGCCCATCTCCTGGCGCAGCTCGGGGGTCAGCGCCGGCGAGGGGGCCTCCTCGATGAGCTTCTGGTGACGGCGCTGCACGGAGCAGTCGCGCTCGCACAGGTGGATGGCGTTGCCGAAGTTGTCGGCGAGCACCTGCACCTCGACGTGGCGGGGGTGCTGCACGAGGCGCTCCATGTACACGGCGTCGTTGCCGAAGGCCACGCGGGCCTCGGAGCGGGCCGTGGTGTAGGCCTTCTCCAGCTCCTCGGCGCTCCATGCCTCACGCATGCCCTTGCCACCGCCGCCGGCGGAGGCCTTCACGAGCAGCGGGTAGCCGATCTCGTCGGCCACCTTCATGGCGTCCTCGAGGGTCTCCACCTCGCCGGCGCTGCCGGGAACGCAGGGCACGCCAGCAGCGATCATGGTCTGCTTGGCGTTGGACTTCTCGCCCATGCGGTCGATGACGTCGGCGTCGGGGCCAATGAACACGAGGTCGTTGTCAGCGCAAGCGCGGGCGAAGTCGGAGTTCTCCGAGAGGAAGCCGTAGCCGGGATGCACCGCCTGGCAGCCGCGCGAGGTGGCGGCGCCGATGATGGCGGCGAAGTTCAGGTAGCTCTTGGCGCTGGGGGCAGGCCCTATGCAGACCGCGATGTCGGCCTCCTGCACGGCGCGGGTGTCCTTGTCGGCCTGCGAGTAGGCCACGACCGACTCCACGCCCAGCTCACGCAGGGCGCGCACGACGCGCAGCGCAATCTCGCCCCTGTTGGCGACCAGTACGCGTGAGAACATCGGCTACTCACCAATCTTTACAGGCTCGGCGGAGGAGCTGACAGGCTCCACGTAGAAGAGGGGCTGGTCGAACTCGACGGGGTCGGCGTTGGAGACGCACACCTCGCGCACGACGCACATGGACTCGGCGCAAATCTCGTTCATGAGCTTCATGGCCTCGACGATGCACAGCGTGGCGCCGGCCATCACCTCGTCGCCCACCTTCACGAAGGCGGGGTCCTCGGGCGAGGGCGCGGCGTAGAAGGTGCCCACCATGGGGCTCTTCACCGCGACCCACGAGGCCGGGCGGCTCGAGGCGGCTGCGGGCGCGGCTGCGGGGGCTGCGGCGGGCGCAGGGGCGGCGGCTGCGGGAGCGACCGCCACGACGCCGGCGGCAGCGGCGACCTCGGGCTTGCGCAGGGTGATCTCGCTGCCGGCTTCCTTGATGGTGATCTCGCCGATGCCGGACTCCTCGACGGCGCGAATCAGCTCGCGAATCTGGTTGATATCCACGTAGTCCTCCTCTTTGGTGGCGCTGCTGTCCTGTGCATAGAGAAACTCGACCTTGTCCGAGGCGCGGTGCTTGGAAAGGAAGGCCTTGGCCTCGTTGGGGAAGAGGGCGTACATGAGCACATCCTCGTCGTTCTTGGCAAGCGGCCCCAGCTCGGCCTTGCAGTCCTCGAAGGTCTGCGTGGCCATGGTGGAGGGGGGCACGTCGGCGGGAAGGATGTCGGCGGCGTCCACCACGCGCGACAGGATGTCCTCGTCGATGGGGCCGGGCGCCTTGCCGTACTTACCGCAGAGATAGTCCTTCATCTCGCTGGACACGACGCTCCAGCGCTTGCCGGTAAGGACGTTGAACACGGCCTGGGTGCCCACGATCTGGCTCATGGGCGTGACGAGCGGCGGGTAGCCCACCTCGGCGCGCACGCGGGGAATCTCCTCCACCACGTCGGCCAGACGGTCCTCGGCGTGCTGGATGCCCAGCTGGCTCACGAGGTTGCTCATCATGCCGCCGGGAATCTGGTGCTTGTAGACCTGCATGTGGATGAGCGTGGAGATGCCGCGCTTGTAGTGGCTGCGCTGGCGCACCTGCTCCCAGTACTCGGCGATCTCGAAGAGCAGGTCGAGGTCGATCTCGGTGTCGTAGCCCGACTCCTTGAAGGCGGCCACGATCATCTCGACAGCGGGCTGGGAGTTGCCGAAGGCCAAGGGGGCGCTTGCGGTGTCCACGATGTCAGCACCGGCCTCGGCGCCCTTGATGTAGTTGGCGGGCGCCATGCCGCCCACGTAGTGGCAGTGCAGGTGGATGGGCAGGCCCGTGGCGTCCTTGAGGGCGCGCACGAGGCGGTCGGTGCGGTAGGGCGTGAGCAGGCCGGCCATGTCCTTGATGCAGATGGAGTCCGCGCCGAGCTCCTTGAGGGCGCAGGCGTAGTCCACGTAGCTGTCGAGGGTGTGCACGGGGCTCGTGGTGTAGGAGATGGCGGGCTCGAAGTGGGCGCCGCAGGCCTTCACCGCGGCCGCGCAGTCGCGCACGTTGCGGATGTCGTTCAGGGCGTCGAAGGTACGGAAGACGTCCACGCCGTTCTTGTGGGCCGCGAAGATGAAGCGGTTCACGATGTCGGTGGAGTAGTGGTGGTAGCCGACGAGGTTCTGGCCGCGGATCAGCATGGACAGGGGCGTGTTGGGCGTGCACTTCTTGATGGCGCGCAGACGCTCCCAGGGGTTCTCGTCAAGGAAGCGCAGGCAGGTATCGAACGTGGCACCGCCCCAGGCCTCGATGGCCCAGTAGCCCACCTTGTCCATCTTCGGGAGGATGGGGAGCATGTCGCCAATCGGCATCCTCGTCGCCCACAGGGACTGCTGGCCATCGCGGATGGTCGTGTCCATGATCTTCAATGGCTTCAACGGCGTACCTCCAGAAAGCGTTGCATCGTTTGGCCCGGCGTGCGCTGGGCGCCGACAAAAAACCGCCCGTAGGGCGGGGTGCTACAGTATACGCGCCGATTGTTACGAAATGTTTCCAACTGGTCAGCGGCGCGCTTTAAGCTTCGAAAAGACCTTAGTTGAGTGGCTCTTCACAAAGGAAATAAACTTGCCCTCCATATAGGTGAGTGTCACGTTGCCGCGACGCATGGGCCAGAGCATGAGCGACATCATCTTGGAGCGGGGACGCGTGAGGGCAAGGGCCTGCTTGGCCTGCTCGGAGGAGATCATCCTGGCCACCTGCGCGCGCTTCTCCCCTGCCGAGAGCTTGCAGTCGGAGCACGTGACGTTCTCCACGCAGCCCACGAGGCGCTCGGAGTAGCGGCGGTAGATCATCTCCATGCTGTCGGCGTCGTCCACGCCCCAGTGGTTGTAGAGGTCGAGCATCCAGGCGTGCTCGTCCTCGCGCTTCTCGTACATGCCCTCGCGGTAGCGCGCCGTCTCGGACTCGGCGCGGGCGCGGATGAAGTGGTAGTAGGGCTTCTCGGTGACGCCCACGCGCTCGACGTCGCGCAGGACGGAGAGCACGAAGGGGAAGTCGTCCCAGAAGGTGAGCGGGAAGCGCAGGTTGTGCTCCTCGATGTAGCTGCGCAGGTAGAGCTTGTTCCAGGGCGGGTAGAACTGGTTCTTGTCGAAGAGCCTGAAGGCCTGGGCGTGGAACTCCTCGGCGCTTTGGAACACCTGGCTGGGCACCTGGAGCACCTGGCGGAAGCAGTCGGTCTCGGCATCGTCGCAGTAGGTGTCGATGTAGAAGCCCGACACCACGAGCTCCAGGGAGTTGGCGCGCCCCAGCTCGTAGAGCTCCTCGAGCATGGAGGGCTCGGCCCAGTCGTCGGCGTCGACGAAGCACAGGTACTCGCCGCGCGCGCGGTCGATGGCGCGGTTGCGCGCGGCGGGGGCGCCGGCGTTCTCCTGATGGATGACCGTCATGCGCACGTCGCGCGTGGCGTACAGGTCGAGGATGCGCCCCGAGTCGTCGGGCGAGCCGTCGTCGACGCAGATGAGCTCGATGTCGCGCAGGGTCTGGCCCAGGATGGACTCCACGGCGCGCCCCACGTATTTCTCCACGCCCCAGACGGGCATGATCACGCTGACTTTAGGTTGGCCCATGTTGCTCGCTTATCCGTTGTTGATGACGATGTTGCCGATCCAGTCGCGCTGCGGATCGCCGTTCTCGTCGTACTGAGTGCCCTGCGGGTTGCCGTTCTCGTCGAGCAGGGCGTTGCCGTTCTCGTCGTACTGCGTGCCCACCGGGTAGCCGTTGGCGTCGTAGTGCTGGCCGTAGAACACCAGGTAGCCGTTGTCGTCGAAGTAGAGCTGGTTGGCCTCGATGTTGACGTAGACGGCGCCCTGGGGGTTGCCGCGCTCGTCGAGCAGGGGGTTTCCGTTCTCGTCGTACTGCGTGCCGTAGTAGTTGCCGTGCTCGTCGTACTTGATGTTGCCCAGGTGGCGCGACAGCTCGGCCTGGTAGGTGGAGCTCGACGCCTGCCTCATGAGCACGTCGCCCGCGCCCAGGTCGGTGGTGGGCACGGTGAACTCGTTGAGCGAGGAGTAGCCCAGCGAGCGGATGGAGGTGCAGAAGTTCAGCAGGCCCTGAGCCGAAAGGTTCGTGCGGACGCGCCCCAGAAGGGCCGACTCGTTGAAGACCGAGGTGTCGTCCGAGGAGCCCGACATGTAGGCGCAGATCTTGTCGTACTCGGTCTGGTCGCAGCACACCACGTTGTAGAGACGCACGCCCAGCTCGTCGATGATGGACTGCAGGGTGCGCGTGATGTTCTGCGTCTCCTTGAGCGTCTTGTCCAGGCTGTAGTAGTTCTTGGAGTAGGAGCTGTACGGCGTGACGTAGAGGTCGGTAGGCACATAGATGCGCACGGCCGTGGTGACGCCCTTGTCGCAGCGGTACATGACCACGCTCGACAAGTCGCCGATCTGGCTCTCGTCGGTGGTGGTGGAGGTGACGAAGAAGACGGTGTAGTAGCCGCCGTCGCGCGCAGGCGTGAGCGAGAGCGCCCCGTCGTAGCCGGTGGTGCCGATGAGCTGCTCCTGGGCGTACTCGGTGGAGGTGGCGTTGGCGTGCGCGTAGGCGAAAGCCGCGCCGCCTGCCAGCACGGCGATCACAACCAGCGGCGCGAGCATGTTGAAGAGCTTGTGCGAGGGAGGCTCCACGAACAGGGGGTCGCCGCTCGTGAACTCGAACTTGCGCCGTCCCATGGCCGTGCCCAGGCGGGGCTGGCGGCCGTCGGCGCGCATGATGCGGCGCGGGCCACCCTTGATGACGACGGGACCGCGGGGCTTTTCCGCCTTCGGGGCCATCTGCGCCGCGTAGGGCAGGTCGGACATGGCGATGGTGGAGTCGTCCTGGCCGGCCCCCGCGTCACCGGCGGCGGCGTCGGCGGCAGCGTCGCCCTGCGAGGCGGCCTGCATGAACGCGCCGGTGCTGTCGGGCTTGGCCTGCGCCTCGGGGGCGGCGGGCTGCGGGGTGCCCATCAACTTGAGGAACTCGAGCGTGCCGCCGCTCGAGAAGATGTCGTCCTGCGCCATGCAGACTCGCTTTCATGCGACCAATAGGGGCCTTGCGTCCATTCAATCGGTCGATTTTAGCAGCTTCACGCCTGCGGGCCGACGAGGGCCCGCAGGCGTGAAGGCGACGTGTGCGCTTGGTGGGGCGAATGTGTGCAAGCCGCGCGTGCGACTACATGCCCCTGACCGTGCCGCCCGTGGCGCGGCAGGTCTTGTCGATGACGCGCTTGTGGACGGCCTCGGCCTCCTCGGAGGTCATGGTGCGGCCCTCGGCGCGGTAGGCCAGGGCGAACGCCATGGACTTCTTGCCCACGCCCACGCGCACCGGGTCGCGGTACACGTCGAAGAGGCGCAGGCTCTCGAGGTTCTTGCCGGCGGCGCTCGTCATGACCTGCTCCAGGCGCTCGCAGGTGACGTCCTCGTTCACCGTGATGGCCAGGTCCATGGTGACGGCGGGAAGCGTGGGGACGTCCTTGTAGGCGATCTTGGTGCTCGCAAGCTTGAGGAGCTGCTCAAGGTCGAGCTCGAAGGCCACGACGGGGGCCTCCACGTCGAAGTTGGCAAGCGAGCGGGGGTGCAGCTCGCCCACCCAGCCAAGCACGGCGCCGCCCGCGAGCACCTCGGCCACGCAGCCGGGCTGCGCGAAGGCGTGGGTGGCGGGGTCGGCCGCGCGCCAGCGGATCTTCTCGATGCGAAGCGCGGCGAGCAGGCGCTCGACGACGCCCTTGCCGTCGAAGAAGTCAAGCGCGGGGCGGGCGCAGTTCCAGCCGTCCTCGTCCCACTTGCCGGCAAGAACGCCGGCCACGTAGGCGCGCTCCTTGGGCTGGGCCTTGCCGGGGCGGCCGAAGTAGAGGCGGCCCGTCTCGTAGAGGGCGACGTTCTTCACGCCGCGCTTCTGGTTGTTGGCCACGCTGCGCAGAAGGCCGGGGATGAGGCTGCGGCGCATGACCGTCCAGTCGCTCGACATGGGGCGCATGAGGCGCACGGGGATGCCGCGGCCCTCCTCGCTCATGCCGAGGCGCTCAAGGTCGTCCTCGGCCACGAAGTTGTAGCAGATGGTCTCGTTGAGGCTGCAGGCGCGCAGCGTGGCGCCCACCGTGCGAAGGAGGCGCTGCTCGGGGGTCAGGCCGCCCCTGTGGTTGCGCGCGGCGGGAAGCGTGGCCTCGATGTCGCCCTCGCCCCACAGGCGCACGACCTCCTCGTAGAGGTCGATCTCGCGGGGAAGGTCGGGACGGAAGCTCGGCGGCACCACGGAGAGCTCGCCGGGCGCGGCCTGCTCCACCTCGCAGCCCAGGCGCTCAAGGGAGGTGGCGATGAACTCGTCGTCGATGGGGGCGCCCATCATGGCGCGCAGGCGCTCGCAGCGAAGGGTCAGGCGGGGCTGGGCGGCGGGGGCGGGGTAGACGTCAACCGCGCCCGTGGCCACGGTACCGCCGCACACCTGGGCGAACAGGGCCGCGGCAAGGTCGGCCACGCGGTCGCAGGCCTGGGCGTCGACGATGCGCTCGTAGCGCATGGCGGCCTCGGAGAAGAGCTGCAGGTTGCGGCTCGTGCGCGAGGTGTGGCCGTTGCTGAACGCGGCGCTCTCGAGCAGCACGTCAACCGTGGTGTCGTCGATCTCGGAGTCCAGGCCGCCCATGACGCCCGCCAGGGCCACGGGGGTCTCGCCCGCGTCGGTGATGAGCGTCATGTCGCTCGTCAGCTCGCGCTCCTTGCCATCGAGCGTCGTGAGCTTCTCGCCGTCGCGGGCGGCCCTCACCACGATGTGGGCCACGCCGTCGGCGTCCTTGGTGAGCTTGCCCAGGTCGAAGGCGTGCAGGGGCTGGCCGGTGAGGTACATCACGTAGTTGGTGACGTCCACCACGTTGTTGATGGGGCGAGAGCCTGCGGCCACGACGCGCTTGGCGAGCCACTCGGGGCTGGGGGCGATCTTCACGCCGGAGATGACGCGGGCCACGTAGCGCTGGCACAGCTCGGCGTCGTCGATGCGCACGTCCACGAAGGAGCGCACGTCGGGGCCCTCTTCAGTGAGCTCGTGGGTCTCGTAGGTCACCTCGCGGCCCAGCACGGCGCCGGTCTCGCGGGCCATGCCCCACATCGACAGGCAGTCGGGGCGGTTGGGCGTGATCTCGCAGTCGAGCACCACGTCGGTGTCGCCGGTGTACTGGCCCAGGGGCATGCCCACGGGCGCGTCGGGCGGCAGGATCCAGATGCCGCTGTGGTCAGAGCCCATGCCCAGCTCGCGCTTGGAGCAGTTCATGCCGCACGACTCCACGCCGCGCAGCTTGCTCTTCTTGATGCGCACGTCGCCGGGAAGCTCGGCGCCCACCATGGCGACGACAATGTGGTCGCCCTCCTCGAAGTTCTGGGCGCCGCACACGATCTGCAGGGGCGCGGGGTTGCCGTCGGCGTCGAGGTTGGCGTTGCCCACGCTCACCTTGGTGACCCACATGTGGTCCGAGTCGGGGTGGGGCTTCTTCTCAAGCACCACGCCGGTGACCACGTGGTCGAAGCTCGAGCCCACGGTCTCGACGGCCTCGACCTCGGTGCCGGTGCGGACGTACTCGGCGGCCAGCTCGGCGGGGTCGTCGGGCAGGTCGACCATCGTCTTGAGCCATTCGTATGAAACGCGCATTGGATGCGACTCCTCTCAATAAAATGCTACGACGTTACGCGGCGGCGCAATATGGCGCGGCGACAGGTGCGAGATGCGCTGCGCATTGCGGCGCACTCTGCCGGGCCAGCGCACGGCGCCGCCCGTCCGACTAGAACTGCTTCAGGAAGCGCATGTCGCCTTCCACGAGCATGCGCAGGTCGGGCAGGTCGTAGCGCAGGCATGCCACGCGCTCCACGCCGATGCCGAAGGCGAAGCCCGAGTACACCTCGGGGTCGATGCCGCTCATGCTCAAGACGTTGGGGTCCACCATGCCGCAGCCCAGGATCTCGAGCCAGCCGGTGTTCTTGCAGAAGCGGCAGCCCTCGCCGTGGCACACGCCGCACGACACGTCCACCTCGCAGGAGGGCTCGGTGAAGGGGAAGAAGTGCGGGCGGTAGCGCGTCTTGCGCTCGGGGCCGAACATGGCGCGGATGAAGGCGTCGAGCGTGCCCTTGAGGTCGCCGAAGGTGATGCCCTTGTCCACGACGAGGCCCTCCACCTGGTGGAACTGGGGCAGGTGGCAGGGGTCGGCGGCGTCGGGGCGGAAGACGTTACCCGGGCAGATCATGTAGATGGGCGGCTCGCTGGCCTCCATGGCGTGCACCTGCACGCCCGAGGTCTGGGTGCGCAGCAGCACATTGGACTCGCCGATGACGCCCGAGGTGATGCCGCCGTCGGCGCCGTCGGACTCGTCCACCACGTAGAAGGTGTCGCGGGCCGAGCGGCTCGGGTGGTCGGCCGGGGCGTTGAGCGCGGTGAAGTTGTAGTACTCGGTCTCGACGCGGGGGCCGTCCTCCACGGTGTAGCCGATGCCGGCGAAGAAGTCTTCCATCTCGTCGATGATGGAGGAGATGACGTGCTCGTGGCCCTGGGGCATGGCGCGGCCCGGCAGCGTCACGTCGACGGCCTCGGCGGCCATGCGCGCCTCAAGCTCGGCGGCGGCCAGGGCCTCCTTGCGGGCGGCCAGGGCCTCCTCGAAGCGGTCGCGCACCTCGTTGGCGAGCTTGCCCACCTGGGGGCGCTCCTCGGGGCTCAGCGCGCCCATGCCCTTGAGCACGGCGGTGAGCTCGCCCTTCTTGCCGGCCACGGCCACGCGCACCTCGTCGAGGGCCTTGAGGTCGCCGGCCGCCTCGACCTGCGCCAAAGCGCGGGTGGCGATGCCCTGCAGATCGTCGAAAACAGACATGCAGATCCCTTCGTTTCGGGCCAGAAACGAAAAATCCGTCCCTGGCGATGTGTTCGCTCAAGGACGGATTGAACCGCGGTACCACCTTGATTGGCCCGGCGGCTGTCTGCCCGCCGAAGCCCGCTCGTTTATGGCCGCTCACGCGGGCCGGACGGCTCCCCTACTGGGCCTTTCGGCCGTTCAGCTCGCGGCTCGTGGAGTGAACTCCCCTACCACATGCGCAGCGGGCTTGCAGCCGGTGACCCGCCTCTCTGGTGCGCACGCGACGGCAAGGGACCTCTCCGTCAACGCCTGTGCGGGCTAGAGTAACGCAAAAGGGCGGCGGGCATGGGCGCGACACGGGAAACGCAAACATTACCTATCGCAGGCCCTGTCGCTAGCCAGCTGAATGAAACGGGCACGGCGGTTCTGCCACGTGACGTGCGAGCGGCGCAGCCACGCGCGACACGGCGCGGCTCAAACGCCGGCGCGGCTAACCCTGCTGGGACTGCCCCAGGGCCTCGGCGGCGTCGATGAGCTCGCCTTGGGAGTGGACGCCGGCCTTCTGGTAGATGTTGCGCATGTGCGTATGCACGGTGTTCTTGCTCACCGTGAGGCTCTCGGCCACCCAAGCCACGCTGCGCCCGCGCAGAAGGCCGGGCAGCACCGCGCTCTCGCGGGGCGTGAGACCCCAGGCCTGGGCCGCCCGAACGGCGAGCGCGTCGATGGCGGCGCCCGCCTCGGCCCCGAGGTCGGCAGGCTGCTGCGCCTCGCCGGCAACCTCAGGCGCTCCGGGCTCGCCGGGCGCGGCAACGCCCGCAAGCGCCGCAGCCCCACGCGCATCGCGTGCCATGTCGGGGTTGGCGGTCGAGAAGCGCGGGACGAACTCCAGCATGAGCAGCGCCGCAAAGGCCACGGCCGCTATGACCATGTAGGCGTCTCCGGCCCCTGCCGCAGGCAGGAAATCGCCGCCCACGAACATACCCAGATACGTGCCCGTAAAGAAGAAGCCGCAGCACGACGCGTACCAGCGCAGATGCTCGCCGGCCGGGGCAGGCCGGGGGAACACCCAGATCAAGCCGTAGAACAGAGCCTGGGAGATCGCCATGAGGATGGGCACGACCGTCCCCATGAACCCGGTGAGCAAAGGCGAGAGGAAGATGGTGACGAGATAGGCCGGCAGGAGCAGATAGCGCAGCGTGAAAGCCTCCACGCCCCTGCGCGACAACCATATGACGCCGGCCAGCAGGATGGCGGCCCCCACAAAGAGACCGGCGTCGTTCACGACGCAAGCATGCAGCATGGAGGGCTGCTCGATGCTGTCTGCGGCAAGCGAGAAGGTCTGGCTCGAGGAGAGCCCCCCGACAAGCCCGTACAGCGCAAAGGTGAGCAGGCGCAGCCAGGGAAGGGAGCCCTGCGCGTGCGCGGGTGAGGCCTGGGCCCCGTCTGCGGAATCGCCTGCGGGCTGGCAGGTTGCCGACATGCGCGCCTGACCCCGAGAGCCATGCCCCTCGTCGTTGCAGGCCGCGCCCGCAAGACCGTCTCGCCCCAGCCGGGCCGCCTCGATGCGGTCGAACGCCGCCAAGCACACCCAATACAGCACGACGACGAGCAGGCCCACAAAGGTGACGCCCGCCGGCGCCAAAAGCAGGAACACGAGGTCGAGCACGATGGCGACGACGATGCCCCACACCGTCTGCGCCGTGCAGGCCCCCACGTCGCGCGGGCTCACGCGGGCATAGACAGCCATGAGGCACAGCAGGCTCGCCACGCGCACCGCCACGCCGGCATAGAAGAAGACATCGGCCCCCAGCCCCTCGCCGAGATACCGGCACGAGCAAACGACCGCGACGGAGAGAAGGGCGAAGAGCGACACCGCGAGACGTCCCGCACGGCAGAGGAAGAACCTCGCCAAGCCCCGGTGAAAGCGGCAGCCCGCAAACCCGACGAGCGCGCAGAGAACGACCATGACGGCGTTGTCGCCGGGCATGGGAAACGACCCGACCCCGCCGCTCGACATCTCGAGAAACGCCCGCGTCACCCCCGCGAGCGTGAGCGAGAACGCGACACAAAGCGCGACCAACCTCTGCCGGGCGTCTCGTACGACGGCGAGCAGAGCATCTGTGAACCCCTTGAGCATATATCCCCTTTGATTGAAGCAAGCGAGGCCCCTTGCGGTTCACCCGAAGCGGAATCCAGGGCGCGCGAGGGTGCGGGCTTGCTTAGACAGACGCCATGGTAGCACGAATAACCCTTCACCTCACCCAGGTGATTGATTTGCTCTGACCAGCACAAACGCGATTCATGGAGGTCGGGTGAAGCAGGAAATAGACCCGAAACGTATTGTGGGAGTCGTTCACGCGGGGCAAGCCGAAGCGGCCGCCCCGTACGCCATCCAAGCAAGGATAGGAGTTCAGTTATGAGTGACATCACCCGTCGTTACTTCCTGCGCAGCGCCGCCCTGGGCGTGAGCGGCATCGCCATGAGCGCCGCCGCCGCCACGGCTCTGGCCGAGGAGGGCAAGGCCGCCGCCGAGGCTGAGGGCAGCGCCGACCCCACCACCGCCAACAACGCTTCCGGCGACTCCGACGCCGTCCGCGAGAAGGTCATCGGCGACCCCAGCTTCATGACCGCCCCCGAGCTCATCGGTGACGACCAGATCTCCCAGACCATCGACTGCGACGTCGTTGTCGTCGGCGCCGGCCCTGCCGGTGAGGCCGCCGCTCGCGCCGCTGCCGAGGAGGGCGCCAAGGTGTGCCTGCTGGAGAAGGGCGCCGGCGCCACCTTCAACGGCGGCGATGTGGGCGCCTTCGAGAGCCAGTTCACCGACCGCTTCAACTACAGCCATGACGCCGAGGGCATCATCCACGAGCTCATGAAGGGCTCCACCTCCAAGGCCAACCAGGACCTGTACATGACCTGGCTGCGTCACTCCGGCGCCACCTTCGACTGGGTGTGCGACGCTCTGGGCGAGTACTACATCCTCGAGGCCACCGCTACCCCCACCCCCAACGACGCCGGCGCGTGGATCCAGCCCGAGCGCTACCCCCTGCCCAACCCCTATGAGCCCCGTGACGCCTACTACGGCACCTGGCAGACCACCTACCGCCTGGGTGGCGCCCAGACCTTCACCTACTGCGGCGACGCCCTGGTGAAGGCCGCCGAGGACACCGGCAACTGCACCACGTACTACCAGACCGCCGGCTATCAGCTCGTCCGCGGCGACGACCAGAAGTCCGGCCGCGTGACCGCCCTTATCGCCAAGACCTACGAGGGCGAGTACCTCAAGTTCAACGCCGCCAAGGGCGTCATCCTGTGCACCGGCGACTACACCGGCGACAACGAGATGTTCCAGTACTACATGCCCTGGTACTACTACCTGCCCGTGATGTACTCCGCCACCGACCCCGACGGCAACGCCGCCAACACCGGTGACGGCGACAAGATGGCCCTGTGGGTCGGCGCCCGCATGGAGCCGGGCCCCCACGCCGGCATGGCCCACACCATGGGCGGCCCTCTGGGCTGCGCCCCCATGCTCATGCTCAACCTTGACGGCGAGCGCTTCATGAACGAGGACATCCCTGGTCAGGAGATTCAGGACCAGATGATGCAGAACAACCAGGATCACGTCTGGCAGTTCTTTGACTCCAAGTGGAACGAGGAGGTCGGCCTCATGGGCGCCGGCCACGGCCAGGTCATCTACGAGCTGCAGGAGGGCGACAACCAGCGCCTGAGCTCCAACGACGGCTTCGGCTCCCAGGCCCAGATCGACGAGGCCGTCAGCGCCGGCACCACGGTGACCGCCGACACCCTCGAGGAGCTCATCGCCCAGACCGACATCGCCGACGCCGATGCCGCCCTGGCCGCCATCAAGCGTTACAACGAGCTGGCCGCCGCCGGTGAGGACACCGACTACTACAAGGCCGCCAACTGCATGTACGCCCTGGAGAACCCGCCCTACTACGCCTGCAAGTTCAGCAACGCCGGCCCCCTGCTCGTTTCCTCCTCGGGCATCATGACCGACAAGTACGGCCGCGTCGTCGATGAGAACCAGCAGGTCATCGAGGGCCTGTACGCCGCCGGCAACAACCAGGGCGGCCGCTTCTCCTCCGGCTACCCCACCACCGTCCCGGGCATCTCCCGCTCCTTCGCCCTGGTGTACGGCCGCATCGAGGGCATGATCGCCGCCCATGACGGCGACGTCTCCATCATCGACAACTCCGTCGTCGAGACCTACGAGATGAAGAACCCGCCCCTGGAGTGGACGGCCGAGGACGCCGCCAACCAGCCCGAGTCCGAGCAGCAGGGCGGCGCCCCCGAGGGCGACGCTCCCGCAGCTGACGTGTCCGCCATCGCCGACGGCACCTACACCGGCGAGGGCACGGGCATCGGCGGCAAGTTCGAGGTTACCGTGACCGTCGAGGGCGGCGCCATCACCGCCGTCGAGGTCGGCGACAACTCCGAGACCCAGGGCATCGGCTCCAAGGCCATCGAGCAGCTCCCCGCTGAGATCGTCGCCGCCAACGGCACCGACGGCGTGGCCGCAGTCTCCGGCGCTACCGTGACCTCCAAGGCCATCTTCTCCGCCGTCCAGGCCGCTCTCGCCAGCGCCCAGGCATAAGGGACCTGCCCCGCACAACCTGCACGTCAAGCCCTCCCAAGGCTTACAAGCCCCGTCCTCCCCTGGGGGGCGGGGCTTTTTCTAGGCCGTGCACCGGCACGGCCCGCACACATGCGTTTCCGACATGACAGGAGATAGCAATGAACACCGAGCTCACCCGTCGCAACTTCGTCGCCGCAGCCGCCGCCGCTGGTGCCGCGAGCGTCGTCGCCAGCCAGGCGATCGCCGAGGAGGCCAAGACCGAGGAAGCCGCCGACACCGCGGCCGCTGAGGAGGCTGAGACCGTCCCCACCATCTTCAAGAACAACCCCGCCTGGCTGGGCGAGGCCCCCGAGATGCCCACCGAGTTCGAGGACGAGTCCGAGGCCGACATCGTGGTCGTGGGCTGCGGCCACTCCGGCGCCGCCTGTGCCCGTCACGCCGCCGAGCTGGGCAAGAGCGTCATCGTCATCGAGCAGCAGGACAACGACGTCGACACCTTCATGATCCTGGGCCAGGCCATCGGCCACATCAACTCCCAGTGGCAGTTCGACCAGGGCGTGCCCGAGTACGACGTGGCCGAGTTCGTGCACAACTGGCAGCTGCACTGCGCCAACCGCGCCAACGGCAAGCTCGTCCACGACTTCGCCGTGTTCGGCGGCAAGGCCATCGACGACCTCGTGGCCGTGTGCCCCGAGGACTCCAAGCCCATGGCCCAGGCCTGGCCTGCGCCCGAGGGCTGGCAGCACAAGGTGGGCGATTTCTGCTCCTATCCCGCTGCCGCAAGCTTCGGCGGTGCCATCAACCAGGCCATGTACGCCCAGCGCGCCGCCATTGAGACGGCCGGCGGCACCGTCAACTACGGTGTGAGCGGCTACTGCCTCATCGGCAACGCCACCGACGGCATCACCGGCGTCGTGGGCAAGGACGGCGACGGCAAGTTCCACAAGTACACCGCCAAGCTGGGCGTCGTCCTGGCTGCCGGCGACTGCTCGGGCGACAAGGACATGTTCGCCGCCCTGTGCCAGGAGGTCGCTGAGACCAACACCGCCGAGGCCGAGCTTGCCGGCCAGGGCTGGAGCGGCCAGGGCCAGAAGATGGGCCTGTGGGCCGGCGCTGCCATGGAGATCGGCCCGCGCGCTGCCATGGGCGGCAACTTCGGCCTGCCGATGAGCCCGCTGGCCGGCACCCCCGTGCTGCGCGTCAACAAGTACGGCGAGCGTTACGGCGACGAGGGCTTCGCCGGCGGCGTGCTCTCCGGCATCTCCGGCGCCCGTCAGCCCGAGGGCTTCATCTACGACGTGTGGGACTCCAACGTGGCCGCCTACATGGAGGTCAACCCGCTCGAGCACTTCAACCCCGAGGCCTCCGATGAGTCCATCGCCTCGCTGCAGAGCTCGATGGACGAGGCCTACGCGGCCGGCGCCGACGGCCTTGCCGTGAAGATCCAGCGCGGCCCCGCCTACGTGGGCCCCGACGACCCCGCCTACATGTACGGCGCCGATACCATCGAGGAGCTGGCCGAGTACATGGGCCTGGACGACGCCTCCAAGCAGACCTTCATCGACACCGTGAACCGCTACAACGAGCTGTGCGAGGCCGGCGCCGACGATGACTTCGGCAAGGACCCGACCTACATGATCGCCCTGACCAACCCGCCCTACTACTGCTACGCCAACACACCCAACCGCAACGACATCATGTGCGCCTTCGCGGGCCTGTTCGTCGACGGCAACCAGCAGGTCATGGCCGCCCAGACCTTCGACAAGATCGACGGCCTGTACGCCACGGGCAACTGCGCCGGCGGCCGCTTCCCGCTGCAGTACACCGCTCCCATGAACGGCGCCTCGATCGGATTTGCGCTGGC
>CAVJGP010000027.1:0-18727 GCA_963648855.1 Alistipes onderdonkii
TCTCCGGCGGCCAGCAGCAGCGCTGCGCCATCGGCCGCGCCCTCGTGAAGAACCCCGGGCTTCTGCTGTGCGACGAGCCCACGGGCGCCCTGGATTACGCCACGAGCAAGGAGATCCTCCAGCTCATCGAGGACGTGAACGAGCGCTACGGCTGCACGGTGGTCATCGTCACCCACAACGACGCCATCCGCCACATGGCCCATCGCGTGCTGCGCCTGCACGACGGTCGGCTCGCCGCCGACGAGGCCAACGCGGCCCGCATGCGTGCCGCCGACCTCACCTGGTAGGCCGCCATGTCGCCGCTGACTAAGCGCCTTCCGCGCGAGATACGCAACAACCTGGGTAAGTACCTGGCCATCTTCGTGCTCATGGCCCTCACCGTGGCCGTTGTGTCGGGCTTTTTGGTGGCCGCCTCGTCCATCCAGGCAAACACGGCAAACTTTATTGACGACTACGCCGTGGAGGACGGCCGTTTCACCACGAACTTCCAGGCAAGCGACGAGGCCTTGTCCGCCGTGGAGGAGCTGGGATGCGAGGTGTACGAGCTCTTCAGCTTCGACACCGCCATGGCGGTGGAGCAGGGCGCGGGGGCGGGCTCCCAGGCCACCGTGCGCCTCTACCGCCAGCGTGAGGACATCGACCTGGCCGCGTACGCGCAAGGCGAGGCACCGAGCATGGCCGACGAGGTGGCGCTCGACCGCGTGTTCGCCAGCAACTCCGGCGTGGGCGTGGGCGACGAGGTGACCCTCTCGGGCAAGACGTACCGCGTGAGCGGCATCATGACCCTGCCCGACTACACGGCCTCCTTCCTGAACAACTCCGACTTCACCATCAACGGCATCACCTTCGGCCAGGGTGTGCTGGCACCTGCCGGCTACGACGCCCTCATGGCCGACGAGCAGAACTATTCTCCCAGCTACACGTATGCGTTTCGCTTCAACGACCGCAGCCTGGACACCGCCGGGCGCGTGGCGGCCGAGACTGAGATGATGAGCGTGCTGGGCGAGCAGGGCGCGCAGGTAACCGACTTTTTGGACCGCGAGTCCAACCAGGGCATCTCCTACGCCCTCAGCGACGTGGAGGGCGACTCGTCCATGTGGGAGGCCCTCTTCTTCATCATCGTGGCCATCATGGCCTTCGTGTTTGTGGTGCTCACGGGCTCCACGGTGGAGTCGCAGAGCGCCGCCATCGGGACCCTGCTGGCCATGGGCTACACGCGCGGCGAGCTCGTGCGGCACTACCTGGCCGCACCCGTGCTCGTGGGGTTGGTGGCCGGCGCGGTGGGCAACCTCGCGGGCTACGGCTTCATCGTCGACATCATGAAGGACCTCTACTACAACTCGTACAACCTGCCGCCCTTCAGCGCGGAGTGGGACTGGCACGCCTTCCTCATGACTACGGCGGTGCCGTTTGCGCTGCTCGTGGGCATCACGTTCGTGGGCCTCGTGCGCCACATGCGCGCCACGCCGCTGCAGTTCCTGCGCCACGAGGCCCAGGGCAAGCGACGCACGCACAACCTGCCGCTGCCCGCGGGCCTGCCCTTCACCTCGCGCCTGCGCCTGAGGCTCTTCGCGCGCAACCTAGGTAACTACCTGGTGCTTTTCTGTGGCATGGCGTTCGCCTCGCTCATCTTGCTCTTCGGCCTGTGCATGCTTCCCACGATGACCCACTACGCCGACGAGCTGAGCGAGGGCCTGCCCGCCCAGCACGAGTACCTGCTCAAGGTGCCGCTCAAGATAGGCGCCACCGACGCCGAGAAGGCCGAGTTCGCCGAGCTGCAGGACTACGTGCTGGGCGACGAGGAGACGCGCGCGCAGTACTCGGGCCTCAAGCTGCTGCGCCTGGCCGGGCTGGCGAAGGAGTACGGCTCCGACGACGCCGTGTACGTGAACCTGGCCGACAACTCCGACGAGGCCGTGGCGCAGGCCGAGCGCTTCGCCGCCTACAGCCTCGAGACGCCCCGCGCCGGCATCGATGCCAACGAGGAGATCAGCGTCTTCGGCGTGGGCGAGGGCTCGCGCTACTTCGAGGGCCTGCAGCTTGCGGCGGGCAAGGTGGTCATCACGCCCGGCGTGGCGCAGAAGTGCGGCCTTGCGCCGGGCGACACCATGAGCCTCACCGACAAGTACCACGGCGTGACCTACGAGCTGGAGGTGGCCGGTACCTGGGGCAACGACTCCACCATGGGGGCGTACCTGTCGCTTGCCGACTTCAACGACCTTCTGGGCAACGCGCCGGGCTACTTCAACGGCTACCTCTCCGACGAGCCGCTCAACCTCGACGCGCGCTATGTTGCGAGCGAGGTGACGCCCGCCACGATGCGCGCCGTGGGCGACCAGATGGTGGACTCCATGGAGGGCATCATGTCGTTCATGGTGGGGATGTCCGTGGCCATCTTCCTCGTGCTCATGTATCTGCTCACCAAGACGGTCATCGACCGGGCGGCCCGCTCCATCAGCTACATGAAGGTCTTCGGCTGCACCGACCGCGAGATCTCGGCCCTGTACGTGCGCGGCATCACCGCGACGGTGGCAGTGTCGCTCGTGGCGTGCCTGCCCGTGGTGTCCGCCATCATCGTGGCGTTCATGCGGGCCGTCTACATGAAGTACTCGGGCAACATCACGCCCTGCATCACCTCCGAGAGCCTGGCGATCGACCTGGTCTGCGGCCTTGCGACCTACGCCGTGGTGGCGTGGCTCCACCTTCGCTCCGTGCGCCGCGTGCCCCTCTCCCTGGCCCTCAAGGTGCAGGAGTAGGGGAGGGAGACGAGCAGAAGGCGGTTGGGAGACGAGCGAGACGAGCGGAAGGCGGGTGCGCCCGGCCTGGGATTGGGGGCAGGCCGGGCGCGTCGGGGGCTAGTCTTTGATGGGCGTCGTGCCGTCGTCCGGCTCGACCACCTCGAAGTCTTCCGGCGGGTAGAGGTAGTCCTCGTCGCTGTCGTCTACTATGCGGTACCAACCTTTCTCAATGGAAAGGACGTCGTAGACCTTGTCGTGCGTGAGCTCCAGAAACGATGTCTCGCCCAGGAACCTTATCTTCATGACAGCCACTCCTTTACCTTGGGCCGGCCTAGGTTGCGGGGGACATGCTCCCTTGCGATCGAGAGATGCTCTGATTTGTGTTCCGGAGACGTTCCGTTATCTATCCGATGAGCACACGCTTGCCCTCGAAGGCGAAGCCGTATGTGCGGATGCGCTCGCTTGGAACACCGCGGGCGGCGAGGTCGGCGGCGTAGCGCCTCTCGGCGATCTGTGCCTGGGCCGAGGCGACCGTCTCCTGAAGCGAAGCCTCGCGGCGGGGGTTGCGCACTTTGAACTCGAGGATGATGCCGTCGTCGCGTGCGGGATTCGCCGGCTCCATCATCACGTCGTAGCGACCAAAGCCGCTCTCCCGGTTCGACTGGACGATGTAGCGCCCGCGCAGCTCGACGAGAAGCCCCAGCACGAAGCCGTGATAGAAGCGCTCGGGCTCCGCCCCGGAAGGGCGCATGCCGGTGTCGAACGAACTGAACGTGTCGAGCGCGACGTCGTTCATATAAGCATTCATCGCGTCGAGGTCGCCCACGAGCAGGGCTTTCACGAACGCGTTGTAGCGCGAGGAGACGCTGTCGAACCAACCGCGCACCATGCCGTCGAAGGAGAGGGCCACCTCGTGGTTGGTGATCTGCAGGCGGCAGGGAGCCTGTCCGGCGATGTCCCACGGGGTGGGGCCGTCGGCCTCTGAGCTGGTTTGGCCGGGCAGGACGCGCAGGTATCCGCTGGCGACCAAAAGGCCCCACACCGCGCCGGGGCGCCGGCCCAGGTCGTCGAAGGAGACCTGCTCGTCGAACTGTTTCTCGACCGTCTTGCCAGATAGCAGCTCTTCGAAATCGGCCTTGAGGTCGGCATCACCCTCGCGCACAATCTTGCTTACAAGGACGTTGCCGCTCGTATTTGCCCAGTAAGGCGCCAGGCGGCCGGTGTCGAGGTAGTTGGTGATCGACCAGGGGTTGTACATGCCCTGCATGCCGCCAAACGAGAACCCGTCGTACCAGCTCCTCACCTCGTCGAAAGAGCCGAGGCCGAACTCGTCCATTGCGGCCAGCACCTCGCGTTCGGTAAAGCCGAACGAGGTCGCGTATTCGGGCGAGGTCGTCGTGACTACCTTGGGGTTGTTGAGGTCGGAGAAGATGGACTCGCGGGCGACGCGCGTGATGCCTGTCAGCAGGGCGCGCTCCAGGCTTCGGTTGGCCTTGAACGTGGCGTTGAACAGGGCGCGGACGAACTCGCTCACCTCATCCCAGAAGCCGCCGACCCAAGCCTCCTGCAGGGGCGTGTCGTACTCGTCGAGCAGGACGATGCAGCGTTTGCCCGTCGCCTGCTGGAGCAGCTCGGAAAGACGCGCGAGGGAGTTGGGGGCGTCGAGGGGGTCAATGGATGGGGTCGTCCCTCGAAGGATGTCGCGTTCCTGCTTGCCGAGGGCGCTTTCGTCGAGGTCGTCGCGATGCGCGCGCCAGGCGTGGGCGAGCTGCTCGCAGATACGACGGATGACCGCGTTGGCGCTCGCCCCCTTCGCGCACGAGAACGAGACGGAGATGACAGGCCATGTTCCTTGCTCAGCTCGCAGGCCGGGCTTGGTCCACACGTCCATGCCGTTGAAGAGGTCGGCCCTGTTCTCATAGCGGCTCGAGAAGAAGCACTCCACCATGCTCATGTTGAGCGTCTTGCCGAAGCGGCGGGGGCGGCAGATGAGCGTGACCTGGTCGGCCGAGCGCCACCAATCGCCAATGAACTGCGTCTTGTCCACGAGGAAGTAGCCGCGCTCGCGCAGCTCGGCATACCCTTGAGCGCCTATCGAGACCGTCCTTGCCATGCCCATGAGCCCTTCTCGCCGCACCTACCTGGGGGAATTATACGACAGAACGCGCCTTCTTCGGGCAGGCAGATAAGGCAGCACAACCGAAGGGGGCGGGGGCGGGGGAGCGACGAGCGCGTTGGACGAGCGGGGGGCTTTTCGGAGTGCGCGATGTCGGGAGGTTGCGGAGGGTTTCGCGTGGGTTTGCAGTGGAAGGTGGGCGCGGCCGGTCTGGGATTGGGGGCAGGCCGGGCGCGGCCTTGTTTTTGGGCTCTCCGTACGGAAGCGGGGGTGTGTGGGGATTTCTGTCCGGGGGAGGTGAGATACTGGGCGGGTATGGACTAGCGAGAAGGAGCCTGCCTTGCCCAGAGGACTCACGTTGATAGACGCGCCCGACCGCGACGGGCGCACGGCGGCGGCGCTTACCTGCGTGCTTGAGGCTCAGGCACGGGGGGAGCGCGTTGCCTGGATCGTGCCCACGGCCGACATGGCGCTTGCGGCCAAGCGGCACCTGGCCGATGCCGCCCGTCCCCTTGCCGGTGTGGAGATAACCACGCTGCAGGGCTGGGTGCAGGGGCGTTGGACGCTGTGGGGCGACGGCCGCAAGACGGTAAACGGCATGCAGCGCCTCCTGTATGTGAAGAAGGCCCTGCTCCAGACGCCGAGCACCTGCCCCTCCATCCAATCGCGCGGGATGCTTGGCTGCCTGCGCGATGTGGTGCGCTCGGGTGCGGGCCTGCAGGCCTTCGAGGGCGGTGCGCTGTCCGAGGGACTGTCTCGCGCCCAGGGCGAGCTGATGCAGGCCGCGCGCGGGTACTTCGAGCTGCTGCGCCGGGCAGGCCTCGTTGAGACGGGCACGGCGGCGGGCCTGCTGGCTGCCGACATGCCAGAGCCGGGGTGGACGCACATCGTGGCCGAGGGCATGTGGAACCTGGGCGACGTGTACATCGACCTGCTCGGCGCGGCGGCGGCGCATGCGGGTGTGACGTATGTGGGCTGCCTGGGCGACAACGGCGCCTTCGCGCTGGAGCGCAGGGCGGCCGAGCTGCTCGAGGGCGCGGCACGCGCTCGTGGGTGCGAGGTCGTGCGCGCGCGAGCGGGGGAGACGAGCGGCGCGGCGGCGGGTTCGAGCGTGCGCGCAGGTGGTGCGGGCGAGCCTGCGGGCGTCGCGGGCGAGAGCGAGGCGGCAGGCTGCGCGAGTGTGCTAGCAGGCGCTTGCGGGCTGGCGGGTTCGAGCGCACGCGCGGACTCGGGCGCTCCCACAGGCGTCGCAGGCGTCGCGGGCGCACCTGCGGCCCCCGCTCGCTCCCCGGAGCTCGTGCAACTTGCGGGAGCGCTCTTCTCGCCTGAGCGCCAGTCTGCCGTGCAGGCCACGGGGGCGCTGCGGGCGTGCCTGCCTGCGGGCCGCTATGCGCAGGCTGAGCTTCTTGCCCGTCAGATAGCCCAGCTTGTGGACGAGGACGGCATCGCCCCGCGCGACATCGTGGTGGCTGCCGCCGATCCCCAGGCGCTCGCCGCCTCGTTGGCGGGCCCTCTCTGCGAGCATGCTCCGCGCGGCATCGCCGTTGCCGCGAGCGCTCCCTCCCCGCTGCAGGGCAGCCAGGTGGCGCGCTTCGTGACGCAGTGGGTGCGCCTGTGCGAGGCCGCTTGGATCGACCCCGACGGCCCTGCGCCCAGCCTCTGCCCCCTCGCGGCCGACCTGGCGCGCAACCCGCTCATGGGTATCCCGCAGGAGCGCGCCCTGAAGCTCGCCCGCACCTGGCGCTCCTGGAGGCTCACGAGCGCCTCAGAGTACGTGAACGACCTGCTCGCGGCCCTGGAGGAGGCGACGACCCCGACCGTCCCCGAGGCCGAAGGCGACGCGCCCGCGGCCCCCGCGCATATGGGCGAGCGCGACCTGGCGTGGGTGCTGCGCATGGCCCAGGACCGGCTTCCCGCCGCGCGTACCCCCGAGGCGGACTTCGAGCGCGGCGCGTGGGCCTCCATTGCCCGCATCGCCCAGGCTCACCGGGACATCCTGGGGCGCGACCCCAAGGCCGACGAGCTGGTTGACCTGCTCGACACTGTGTCGGTGGACGACGGCTGGACGGGGGTGCCCTCAAGCGACATCGCGGCGCAGAGGCAGGCGCGCGTGCTGCAGGCCAGCCCCAACGCCGTGCGCGTGGTGCGCCTGGCCGACCTCGACGCCCTGACCGCCCGGGCGGTGGTGCTCTGCGACCTCACGGCCGACACCTACCCGCTGCGCGAGCGCGTGGACGCCAAGGCGAGCCTGTGGGAGGCGCTCGGCCTGGTGGCGGCCCCCAGCAAGGTGGCCCTGCTGCGCCATCGCTTCCGCGCGGCGCTGGAGTGCGCCGGCGACGTCGTGGTGGTGGAGCGTCTGCTGGCCGACGAGGACGCCCAGGCCACGCGCCCCTGCGCCCTGCTCGAGGAGCTCATCGATTGCTATCGCGACGACCCCAGCGACCTCAGGGAGCTCGACCGCGCGACGGGCCTGCCCACCTCGGGCTGCATCGCCGCGCTGACGCTGGGCGAGGAGGCGTTCTCCCAGCTCGCAAGCCCTGTGACGTATGCGCCGGCCCTGCTTCGCTGCGGGGAGCCCGCCCTGGAGCTCGACGACGCCCAGCTGGCGGAGGTGCTGGTGGCCCGGGACGCCCTGTGGTCGCCGAGCTCTTTGGAGTCGCTCATCAACTGCCCGCTTCGCTGGTTCTACGAGCGCCGCCTGCCCACGCACAGCCTGGACGCCCCCTTCGCCGACCCCATGGCGCAGGGGAGCTTCTGCCACCTGGTGCTGCAGCGCTTCCACGAGGCGCTGGGGCAGCAGACGGGCACGCCGCGCATCATGCCCGGCATGGAACGCGCCAGCTGGGAGGGGGCGTTTGCGTGCGCCTGGGACGAGGCGGTGGAGGCCCAGCACCAGGTGGAGCGGCCCTTCGTGGCCGTGGGCGAGATGGAGGCCCACAAGCTGCAGGGCGTGCGCCGCCGCCTGCTCGCGTCGCTGGAGTGCGAGCGCTTCCTGCCGGTGGGCTTCATCCCGCAGGCCAACGAGCTGGAGTTCGGCCACGACGAGCCCGTGGTGCTGGGTGAGGCGCGCATCCACGGCATCATCGACCGCCTCGACATCGACGAGGGGGCAAATGCCCTGCTCGTGGTGGACTACAAGGGCGGCCTAGGGAGCGGGCACGGTCCCGTGCAGCCCGAGAAGGACCAGGACCCGCTGACGCTCGACATCTTGCCCCAGCACTCGCAGATTCTCATGTACCTGGCTGCGGCCCGGCAGCTCATGCCGGAGAAGTCCCTGGCAGGCGGCCTATACGTGTCGTACGCCAAGCCCGCGTGCGCCGGCTTTGTGGACGCGCGCCTCATGGGGGGCTTGAGCGAGGACAAGCGCGACTACCTCAACCGGCCGTGCTGTGAGGCCCGGCCTGCCCCCGACGGCACGCCGGGCGTGGAGGCCCTGCTCGAGCGGGTGGAGGCCGCCGTGCGCGAGGCTCTCGATGAGCTTTCGAGCGGCGTGGTGGTGGCGCGGCCGCGCTTTGGGAAGGACTCGTGCCAGTATTGCCCGATTGCCCAGACGTGCCCCAGGAAGGTAGTGCGCGCATGAACCTCGACACCCTCACACCCGCGCAGCGCGACTGCGTGAAGCACGTGGACGGCCCCTTGCTCGTGAGCGCGGGCGCCGGCTCGGGCAAGACGTTCATGCTGACGCAGCGCATCGCATACGCCCTGCTCAACCCCGATATCTCCGGCGTCAACGACGTGGACGAGCTGCTTGCCATCACCTTCACCGAGGCTGCCGCGGCCGAGATCAAGGCCCGCGTGCGCAACAAGCTGCGCGAGGAGGGCCTGGGCGAGCAGGCGCTCAAGGTGGACGCCTGCTGGATCAGCACCATCCACGGCATGTGCTCGCGCATCCTGCATGAGAACGCCCTGGAGCTGGGCCTCGACCCGGCGTTCGACCTGCTCGACGACACGGCCCGCGACGACGCGATCGCGGCGTGCATCGAGGAGGCCCTCAAGGGCAGCGACGCCTACGACGCCCTGCTCGAGGAGTACGACACGCATGCCGGCGACGACACAGCCCGCCAGATGGTGGCCTCCCTCATCGACGAGGCAGCCAACGTGCGCGCGGGTCTGGACGCCGTGCGCACCTTCCCGCTCATGGCACCGGCCGACATTGCCCAGGAGATGCTCGACGCCGTGATCGCGGTGGACGCCGTGGCCCGCACCGACGTGTCGGCCTCGGGCAAGCAGGGCACCATCGCCCCGAAGATTCGCGACATGGCCGAGGGCCCCTACGGCACGAGGTGCTTCGAGCGCCTCTCGGCCACGGGCGCGGGCTATGCCGAGGTGTACGAGGCCGTGGGCAACGTGGAGACGAGCCTGTATTCCGGCAAGAAGGAGCCGTTCGCCACGGCGGTAGCGAGCTTCCGTCAGACCGTGATCGAGATGCGCCGCGAGTGCGAGCTGGGCCTGGCCGGGCCCGCCCGTGACGCCCTCATCGCCTTGGCGCGCGACGTGCAGAAGCGCTATGAGGCCCTCAAGGCCGACCTGGGATTGCTCGATCAGAACGACCTGCTGCTCAAGACGCTCGACGCCTTCGAGCGCCACCCCGAGGTGCGCGCCCGCTACGCCGAGCGCTTCAAGCTCGTGATGGTGGACGAGTTCCAGGACACGAGCGGCCTGCAGATCGCGCTCATCTCGCACCTCACCCACCGCGACGAGCGCCTGTGCACCGTGGGCGACACGCAGCAGAGCATCTACCGCTTCCGCGGCGCCGATGTGTCCACCTACCTGCGCCACAAGCAGCACATGCGCGAGCTGGTGCCGACGGGCGGCAAGGTGTGCGAGCTGGACAAGAACTTCCGCTCGCACGGCGACATCATCCAGTTCGTGAACCGCGTGTTCGGCTCGGAGCGGGTGTTCGGGTCCGAGGAGTTCATCAAGCTCGGCTTCGACGAGAAACACGCCGAGGACCCCCGCAACGCCTTCCCGCCCGTGCCGCGCGTGGAGGTGCTCGCCACCGCGTCGCCCTTCCGGGGCGGCCCCAACGGGGCAGACCGCACGCGCGCCGAGGCCCAGGCCGTGGCCGAGCGCTTCTGCGCCCTGCACGACACGCGCAGCCCCAACTGCCGCTGGGCCGACATGGTGATCTTGCTGGGGCGCATGACCAACGCGGGCGTGTTCGCCCAAGCCCTGCGCGAGCGCGGCGTGCCGTGCACCATCGCGGGCGGGTCGGGCTTCAAGACCGCGCCCGAGGCGCTGGCCGTGCGTGCCCTGGCCTGCGCGCTCGCCAACCCCTATGACGACGTGCAGATGGGGCTCGTGCTGGAGGGGCCGATCTTCGGCCTGGGAAGCGACGAGCTGCTCGATGTGGCCGCGCGTCCCGGCGGTGGCAAGCGCGGCTTCTGGGCCGGCCTTGCCGCCTGCCGGGCCGGCGAGCCCACGGCGCGGGGCGGGGCGTTCTCCGCGCGGGCGCGTCTGGCGGCGAGCGTGCTTGGGCATGCGGTGGGCACGGCGGCCCGCCACCCCCTGAGCGAGGCCGTGTTGGAGGTGGCCCTGGAGAGCGGCTGGCTTGCGCGCCTGCAGGAGGGCGGTGCCCAGGGCATGGCCCAGGCCGCGAACTTCTTCAAGGCGCATCGCCTGCTTGAGCAGGTGGAAGACGATGACCCGAGTCTGGGCGCGGCGGGGGTGTCGGCATACTACGCCGCCATGCTCGACGGCGGCCTTAAGGAGCGGCCCGGCACCCTCAACACCGACGAGCAGGACGCGGTGCGCATCCTCACCATCCACAGCTCGAAGGGCCTGGAGTACCCGGTGGTGGCCCTGGCCGACTTCTACGACAAGTCCCGGACCGACACGCTCGTGTTGGAGGGTGTGGGCGAGCAGGTGTTCCTGAGCCTGAAGCCCGGCGTGTCCGCCTCGCGCGTGAAGGTGAAGAGTGCCCCCGCCCTCACCGAGGCCATGCTCGAGCGGCTCGCGGGGGCGGGGCTTACCGGCGAGCCGAGCCTGGACGACGAGGGCCTCACGGCAGGCCGGGGCCACAACGCCATCGCCGCCCATGCCGCCCAGGAGGAGCTGGCCGAGCAGCGCCGCAAGTTCTACGTGGGGGCGACGCGCCCGCGCGAGGCGCTCATCGTGGCAGTGAAGCTGCAGATCACGAAGAGCGAGAGCGTCCGCGACGACTGCGTGGGCGACGTGTGCGACGCGCTCTTCGGCGACGGCAAGTGGCGCAACGTGCCCGAGGGCATCGACTACGGCGGCACGACCCCTGCCGTGGTGACCTACCGCGAGCTGGGCTTCGACGCCGACGGCAACGTGGTTGTGGTGAGCGGCGCGGGAGCGGAGGAAGACGAGGGCGAGGCGCAGGCGAGTGGGGGCGATGCCGGCGGGTCCGAGGCGCAGGCGGGCGGCGAGCGCGGGGTGCTTGCGGGCGACGGGCGAGAGGCGCTTGCGCGCGCGGGCGGCGTTGGCGAGCCTGGGGCGCTTGCGGGCGCGGGTGCTGGGCGCTCGGGGGACATCCTCGTTCCCGAGGCGCCGCGCGAGGGCGAGTTCTTGAGCGACCTGGAGCCGCTGCACCTGTCTTACGAGCCCCGGCGCGCCGCCACCTTCTCCTACACGCGCATCGCCGCGCACGACAAGGCGGCCGCCGAGGAGGACAAGGCCGCGCCCCGGCCTGCCGACGACGATGAGGACCTGCTGTTCGTGACGGGCGGCGTCCACCATGCCAGCGCCACGGCCTTCGGCAGCGCTCTACACCAGGCCTGTCAGCTCATGGCGGAGGACCTCGCCTGGCGCAGGGACGGGGCGGACGGGGCTGCCGCGTGCTTCGAGATGCCCTCGGACGTGCGCCTAGGCGCATGCCTGGCCACTTGGGACGCGCCGGCCTTCGAGCTAGAGGCGCTCAAGCGTGCCTGCGGGCGCTGGCTTGCCAGCGAGGCCGCGCAGCGTGCCGCCGGCATGGACGTCCTGGTGCCGGAGGCCCCCTTCTATGTGGCGCTCCAGGGCACGCAAGGCGAGCCCATCCACCTTGAGGGCGCGTTCGACCTGCTCTGCCATGCCGCGGGCGCCGAGCGGGCGGGCGGTGTGGCCTTCATCGTGGATTACAAGACGGGCGGCGCCGCCAGCGAGACGCCCGAGGAGTTGCGCGCCAAGCACGAGCTACAGGCCGCCTGCTATGCCTATGTGGCCCTCTGCCAGGGCTTTGGCGAGGTAGAGCTCTCCTTTGTGCGCGTGGAGCAGGAAGACCCCGCGCGTCCGGGCATGCCACAGGAGGTGCACTACCGCTTCGAGGCGTCCGACCTGCAGCCGCTCCACGAGCGCATCCGCGTGGCATACGCGCGGCTATAGCTGCCGGTTGCGAGGGCGCTTCGCGAAGGGGTGGCCGGTGCGCCCTCGCTGCCTACACGCGGCTATAACTGACCGCCGTGCGGGTGCTTTGCGAAGGGGTGGCGAGCGCATTCGCGGTGCCTACGCGCGACTATAGAATGCGGGGCGGGGGACGCCTGCTGATGCGTCCCCCGCCCCCTCTTATCCCAGGTGCTCCTGCCAGGCCGGCTCGCGGAAGCCCGTGAGCACGAAGTCGTCGTCCACCACGAGCGGGCGTTTCACGAGCATGCCGTTGGTCGCAAGCAGCTCGAGCGCCTCCTCGTCGCTCATCCCCGCGTCGAGCTGGGCTTTCACGCCCATCTCGCGGTAGAGCATGCCGCTCGTGTTGAAGAGCTTGCGCACGGGCAGGCCGCCGCGCGCGGCCCACTGCGCAAGCTCGGCGGCTGTGGGGTTGTCGGTCACGATGTCGCGGTCGATGTAGTCCACCCCGTGCTCGTCGAGCCATTTCTTGGCCTTCTTGCAGGTAGAGCACTTGGGATACTCAAGGAAGAGAACCGCCATAAGGAGTCTCCAATCACGCGCTGGCTTGCCGTGCTGGGCATGATACGCCAAAGGGGGCCGCCCACGTTGCGTTGGACGGCCCTCTGGTGCGTGGTATGTCGTTGGTGCCGCTCCTCTGATGTTGTGCGCTCGCGCCTGCGTGCAGCAATGGAGACGAGCCGCGCGGCGACGGCGATCATCCCTGTTGTTGTGTGCTTGCGTTTACGCGCAAGGGCGCTGCTCGCGTACCTACGTGCGGCCGCTACTCTCGCGCTTGCGCGCGTGCGCCGCTCGCGTTCTTACCTGCGGCCGTTACCCGCGCTTGCATGTGGGCGCCACTTGCGCGTCTACCTGCGGCCGCTTTCCGAGCGCTTACATGCGCTTGCTACTCGCCTGCCTGTGCGGCCTGCGTGGCTTGCTCGGCCTTGGGGCGCGCGTCGGTGAAGTACAGCCCCACGTACACCTGCTCGCGCGGGGTGGCTTGCTTGTTCACCTGCATGACGCGGCACTCAACCACGTCGGTGTGCCCGAAGTGCAGCATCTGGGCGAGCAGGGCGTTGTGCGTGCGGGGCACGTAGCCCAGGTGGACGCCCTTGCGCTCGATGCGGATGGCGTTGGGGTCGTAGGGGTTGTCGGGCTCGGCCACCAGCTTGAGCTTCTTGCCGGGCTTGAGCTTGGTCAGGACAAGCGCTCCCTCGTGATACTGGAACCCTGCAATATAGAACTGGTCGAAAAGCTTCCCGGGCTCGTACATGGCATCCTCCGCTCAAAGGGTCGTTCTGGATTGCCACGCATTCTAGATGCCACCCGTGCCGTCCCTGTCCAAGGTTTTGGACAGGGGAGAAGTTTGCTGGGATCCTTTTGGTTTACGAGACGGTTGCGCTTCAATGCACAGTCGGAAATGCGTTGGCAAGCACCTTTATCTCTACCTGTGGCAGACGCTTCGTGCCCGATACTGCCGGCCGCATTCCCTCACGCCTGATGCCCTTCGGTTCGTGCGAAAATCGCCGCCCACCTTTGCATGTATCAGACCGGTTGTGTGCGCTTGCGGGCAGCGAACGACCCGTCAGACGAGCAAATCTCCTGTAAACATGGCCCGTGCTACACTGGGCGCAGATGTGTTCGAGGAAGGCGGGATCATGGGCATCGACAAGGTGGCAGCGCAGCCGCGCAGGTACCCGGTGGGCATCCAGACGTTCAAGACGGTGCGCGAAGAGGGCTATCTCTATATAGATAAGACCTCGTTCATCTATAGCCTTGCGCATGGCTCGGGCTCTACCTACTTTTTGAGCCGGCCCCGGCGTTTCGGCAAGTCGCTGCTGCTTTCCACCATCCAGGCCTATTTCGAGGGTAAGCGGGAGCCGTTCGAGGGACTGGCGATTGCCGGGCTGGAGAGCGAGTGGGTGGAGCATCCCGTCATTCGTCTGGATCTCTCTACGGTGAAGACGGAAGACCCGGCCCAGCTTGTGGAGTTGCTCGATGTCGTGCTGCGCAACCTTGAGGATACGTGGGGGCGCGATGGGCGCGACGTCACGCCAGGCTCGCGCCTCATGGCGCTTATTAAGGTGGCGTATGCCCAAACCGGCAAAAAGGTGGTCGTTCTCATCGACGAGTATGATGCGCCGCTGCTCAATGTGGCGCACGACGCGGGACTGCTGCACGACTTCCGCGTGACGATGCGCGAGTTTTACGCCCCGCTCAAGGCCTGTGACGAGTGTCTGCGCTTCGTTCTGCTTGCGGGAGTCACTAAGTTCAACCAGCTTTCCATCTTCAGCGAGCTCAACAACCTCATCAACATCAGCCTTGACCCTGAGTTCGCCGCCATCTGCGGCATTACTCAGGACGAGCTCGAGGGTCAGATGGCCCCGGACGTGGAGGCGCTCGCGGTCCGTCTGGGCATGACGCCTGCCCAGGCCCTCTCGCGGCTCAAGGAGAACTACGACGGCTACCATTTCTGCGAGGAGTCGCCCGACATATACAACCCGTTCAGCCTGCTGAGCGCCCTGGCGCGCGGCAAGGTCGGCAACTACTGGTTCTCGTCGGGCACGCCCACCTTTCTGCTGAACCTGCTTGAGTCGCAGGGCTGGGACATCGCGGGCCTGGAAGGCTGTGTGGCACGCTCCTCGTCGTTTGACGCGCCGGCCGAGAGGCTCGACACGCCGCTGCCCATGCTCTACCAGGGCGGATATCTCACCATCAAGTCTTATGACGCCCGCCGCGACGCCTACACGCTGGGCATCCCCAACGAGGAGGTGCGTCGGGGCCTCTCCGAGTGCCTCGTCCAGCGCGCCGCGCCGCAGGCCCTCATGGAGCACTACGGCTTCCTCGACCGCCTGGCTGACTGTCTGTGGGCCTCAGATGTCGATGGGGCCTTGAGCCGCATTCGCTCCTACCTTGCGGGCATCCCTTACCACCTGGGCAGCCGCGACGAGCGAGGATTCCAGACCAAGTTCTTCCTCATCCTTGACTTGCTGGGCGTGCAGATAGACACCGAGTTCAAGACGGCGACCGGCCGCGTGGACGCCGTGGTGAAGACCGACAAGGCCATCTTCGTGTTCGAGTTCAAGTATGACCGCAGCGCCGCCGAGGCCCTTGCACAGATCGATGAGCGCGGCTACTTGGTGCCCTTCGAGGGCGACGGTCGCAGGCTCTTCAAGGTGGGCGTGAACTTCTCGAGCAAGACGCAGACCATCGAAGATTGGCTGGTAGAGGAGGAGTAGGGCCAGTCGAATGGAGTGGTCGACCGGGTTTGTTGTTTCGTGTCGCCCTGGTAACCCTGGCTTTTCGGTAATCTGTCGGCCGGCTTAGTTGTCGGCTTCGCTACCAAATCCCCAGCACGTGCTGCATGGCTAGGCTGACGAGGGCGATGGCGACCCAGCAGCAGGCGCCCAGGGCGATGGGCTTGCCGCCGGAGCGCACGAGCTTGACGAGGTCGGTGTTGAGGCCCACGGCCACCATGGCCATCACGATGAGGAACTTCGAGAGCTGCTTGAGGCCGGCCGTGAGCTCGGCGGGCAGGGGCAGCAGCGTGGTGGCGAGGCTCGCCAGCACGAAGAGGCCCACGAAGGTGGGGAAGGCGCGGCGCAGGCTGAACGCGTTGTCGCCCTGCCCGCCGGCCTTGCGGTCGGCGCGGGCCTGCCACAGCGCCAGCACGAGCGTGATGGGGATGATGGCGAGCGTGCGCGTGAGCTTGACGATGGTGGCGGAGTCGAGCGTGTTGGCGCCGGGGTGCATGCCGTCCCACACGGCGGCGGCGGCCGTGACGGAGGACGTGTCGTTGACGGCCGTGCCCGCAAAGAGCCCGAAGCCCTCGTCGGTCAGGCCGATGGCGCCGCCCAGGGTGGGGAACACGAGTGCGGCTATCACGTTGAACAGGAAGATGACCGAGATGGCCTGGGCCACGTCCTCGTCCTTGGCGCGGATGACGGGCGCGGTGGCGGCGATGGCCGACCCGCCGCAGATGGAGGAGCCCACGCCGATGAGCGTGGCTATCTTGCCTGGCACGTGCATGGCCCGGCACAGCACGAAGGCCACGATGAGCGAGGTGGCGATGGTGGAGGCGATGACGGGCAGGCTCGTCGCGCCCACCTGGGCGATCTGCGCGAGGTTGAGGCCGAAGCCCAGAAGGACCACGGCCGTCTGAAGGATGTACTTCGAGGTGAACTTGACGCCGGGCGTGAAGGCCGAGGTGTCGCGCCCGCGCAGGGCCAGGGCCAGCAACATGCCGAAGAGGATGCCGAAGACGGGCCCGCCCACCACCTGCACCTGCGTGCCGCACACCCACGCGACGGCGGCGACCACCAGGCACAGGGCCATGCCCTTCGCCTTGCTCGAAAGGCTTGCTGTAATACCGGACACGTTCTCATCCTTTCACGCTGCCGGGATGCGCAGGGGCTGCGTGCCAGCGGGGGCGCGAGCCGAGGGGATTTGCCTGCCTTTCCTACCCCTACGGAAGGTTGCATTGTAGGCATGTTTGGCGCGGGAACGCGCCGGCGCGTGGGATAATCAGAAATCGGCGCTGCGCCGGGCGGGCTGGGCGGGCCGGACGGGCCGGACGGTCTCAGACTTGCGCCGAGCGGGCCGGACGGGTCGAGTGGACTCGGGCCTGCGCCGAGTGCGCCGAGCGGGCCGAGCAGCCTCAGGCTCGCGCTGCAAGCTCCAGGGCGATGCGCATGAACTCCTCGGTTACGCTCCAGCGATAGCCTCTGGCCGGCAGGTTGAAGCGGATGGCGTAACGCGCGTCGGGCCCCAGGTCGAAGGCGCGCAGGGCACGCCTCTGCTCGGGGGATGCCGTGGCCCCCAACAGGTTGCGCGGGCTCAGGCAGGCGCCGACGCCGCGCAGCGCCAGGGCGAGCAGGGTCTCCATGTTGGCGGAGCGCACACGCACGCGCGGCTCGAAGCCGGCCTTGGCAAAGAGGCGCAGACCGAGGTCGCCGGCGATGTCCTCGGGCGGGCACAGCACAAACGGGCAGCTCGCAAGCGGTGTCAGGTCGCCGGCTGTGAGCGATGCCTCGATGTCTGACGCGCGGATGCCGTGCGCCTCGAGCAGCCCCTCGCTTGCGAGCAGCACGACCTCCTCCTCATAGTAGGGGCGCGTCTCCATGCCGGGCATCGTCGCGCCGAGGTCGCCGATGGCGATGTCGGCGTTGCCGGCGAGCAGGTCCTGCGCGATGGCGGCGTTGGTGCCTTCGCGCAGCTCGACCAGCACGTTGGGGAAGCGCTCGGACATCCGCTCGATGACGCCGGGCATGAGGACGCGCCCGCGCGTGTGCGCCACGGCCACGCGCAGGGTGCCGACCTGGTCGGAGTCGCCGGCGCTCATCTGGCGACGCAGGTTGGTCAGGTCGCGCTCGAAGCGCTCGGCGTAGGCGAGAAGGACCTCGCCCTCGTGGGTGAGCCGCAGCGGCGAGGTGCGGACGAGCAGCGCGCATCCCAGCTCGCGCTCCACGTTTGCGACGTGCGCGCTGAGGGTCTGCTGCGTCACGTGGAGCTTCGCCGCCGCGCGGGTGAAGCTGCCCTCGTGGGCGATGGCGCGAAAGTACTCCATGGTCTGGAAGTTCATGGCGAGGGTCCGATCTTTGGGGGAGGGCGGGCGGAGGGTGCGTGCGGCGGGGAACGGACGGTGAGGGGGCGGAGGGTGCGGGCGGACGAGTAGCGGGCATGCGGTGAGGAGCGCGCAGCGGGGGGCGGGTGTGTAGGGCGGACGGGCGAGTGATGGGCGTGCGCCGAGGAGCAGACGGTGCGGGCGGACGAGCGATGAGCGTGCGCGGGCGGCGAGGAGCGCGCAGCGAGGAGCGGTGGTGTGCGGCGGGTGCGCGAGGCGGGCAAGGCTTCCACGGGCGCCACTCTTTCAATTCTACAGTCAAAATTTGTGCAAATCACCAACAGCAACAGTTTGAATTTGCATGAGAAGCGCGGCATAGTGGGCAGCCGTTATGAGGATCGATGACGGGAGGCGCGCACCGATGCTTGAGGCGGTCGTGTTGGCGGTGTTCTGCGCGGAGCTCGTGGCGTGTGTGGCTTTGGGCGCGCCCATCGTGCTCGCGCTGGTGGTGGGGCTTGCGTTGTTTGTGGGCTACGGCCTGGCGCGGGGGCACCGCCTGGGGGAGCTGGCGCGGATGGGCGTCTCGGGCGTCGCCACGGCGCGCGGCGTGCTCACGGCGTTCGTGCTCATCGGCGTGCTCACCGCCTCGTGGCGCGCGTGCGGCACGGTGGCCGAGCTCGTGACGCTGGCGGCACCGCTCGTGGTCCCTGCGGCCGCACCTCTCGCCATCTTCCTTCTGTGCGGCCTGATGTCCTTCCTCACGGGGACGTCGTTCGGCACGGCTGCCACCATGGGCGTGGTGTGCATGACGATGGCGGCTTCGATGGGCGCAAACGAGCTGCTCGCGGGCGGCGCCGTGCTGGCGGGCGCGTATTTCGGCGACCGTTGCTCGCCCATGTCCACAAGCGCCCTGCTCGTGCGCACTCTCACGCGCACCGACCTGACGGGCAACCTGTGCGCGATGCTGCGCTCCGCCGCCGTGCC
>CAVJGP010000027.1:18864-31738 GCA_963648855.1 Alistipes onderdonkii
CCTACTTCACCCAGGGGGCCGTCGCCCTGCTGCCGGCCATTCCCGTGCTCGTGCTGCCGCTTCTGCGCGTGGATGTGAAGCTGGCCATGGCGGCGAGCATCGCGCTGGCGGTGGGGGTGTGCGTGGGCGCGCGCGGCATGGGGACGGGCGAGCTGCTCTCGTGCGCGGTGTGGGGCTTCGCGCCCGACGACGCGGCCGTGGCGGCGCTCATGGGCGGAGGCGGGCTCGTCTCCATGGTGAACGTCGCGCTCATCGTGTGCCTGTCGAGCAGCTACGCGGGCATCTTCCAGGGGACGGGCCTTCTGGAGGGCGTGCGCAACGCCGTCGTGGCGCTCGCCCGACGCGTCACTCCCTTCGGGGCCGTGCTCGCCGTGTCGGTGCCCGCGTCGATGGTGGCGTGCAACCAGACGCTCAGCATCATGCTCACGCACCAGCTCTGCGCCGAGGTGGAGCCCGACGCGCGCAGGCTCGCGCTGTACCTGGAAGATTCCGCCGTAGTGGTGCCCGCGCTCGTGCCGTGGTCCATCGCGTGCAGCGCCGCGCTCACCATGTGCGGCGCGCCCGACGCAAGCTGGCTCGCGGCCGTCTACTTGTGGCTCATCCCGCTGTGGAACCTGGCCGCCTCACTTGTGCGCAGGGCACGCGCCAAGCGGCACGCACCCCGCGCAGAAAACTCGCTGGTTGGTTAAGAGGCTCGCTCATTCCGGTCGCCTGCTCCTAGCGTATGGAACGACCCTCTGCGTTGCGGCCTGTGGTTCCTTGCGCTACTTTGCGCAGGCAGCCGCTGCGGCGCCGGCGATGCGGCCCCAGGTGATGGCGTTGGAGATGGTGAAGCCCATGAACGCCGAGTTGCAGCTCGTCTCGCCTGCGCAGAACAGGCCCTCGATCGGCTCGCCGTCGGCGCGAATGACCTGGGAGTCGGCGTTGCGGGCGATGCCGCCATACGTGATGATGACGCAGGGCGTCACGGCCAGCGCCACGAAGGGTGCCTCGAGCTTGGCCGTGGGCACGCGGCCGAACTCGGCGTCGAAGCCCGCATCGACGGCGGCGTTGTATGCCTCGACGGTGGCCGCAAGCCCGTCGACGTCGACCCCCATGTTTGCCGCGAGCTCCTCCACCGTCTCGCCCGCCACGTAGGCGAGGTCCTCGCCGCGATGAACCTTGCCCTCGGTGGCGTCGACGCTGGCCTGGTCGGACACCATCCAGACGTAGCCCAGCTTGTCCTTGTGCATCTGGTCGAACACGGGGCGGTTGAGGTCCTGGCTCATGTAGCCCTTGGCGGCCTCGTTGTAGAAGCGCGTGCCCTGCGCGCCCACCATGATCATGTTCTCCAAGCTGGTGAAGCCGTTGACGCTGGCAGCGGCGGAGGTGGGCGTGTACTCGGTCATGATCTCGTAGTCTTTGAGCACGCACATCATGGAGTCGGTGTGGCTCGTGCAGGCGCCGACGTTGCTGGCCATGACGATGCCCTCGCCGCAGGACATGGGATGCCCGATGCCCATGGTGCCAGCCACCTCGGGAGTGAAGCGCGCGGCCAGCTCAGGGTTGTAGGCGTAGCCGCCCGTCGCGATCACGAGCCCCTTGCAGCTGTAGCTCGAGCCGTCTTCAAGCTGAACGCCCGCGGCGGCGCCGTCCTGCATGGTGATGGAGGCAACCTTGGCGTCAATCAGGACGTCGACGCCGGCATCCAGGGCGGTGTCGAGCAGCGCGTCGGTCAGCGCCAGGCCCGCGCCATCCACCACGTGCATCATCGCGAGGGGCCCGTAGCCCACGACGGCCTCGCTTTGGAACGGCACGGAGCAGCGGTCGATGAGCCAGTCGATGCTCTCGCCTGACTTGGCCACGGTGATGGCCATGAGCTCGGGGTCCAGGCGGTAGGAGGCGTTGGAGTCGAGGTTGTCGTACATCTCCTCGTAGGTCAGCTCCACGCCCTGAGCCTTCTGGATCTGCGTGTCGTAGCCGCCGATGAGGCCCTGCGAGGTGGACGTCGTGCCGCCGGTGGCGGAGCTCTTCTCGAGCACCAGGACCTTTGCGCCGGCGTCAGCCGCCTCGATGGCGGCGGACAGGCCCGCGCCGCCCGCGCCGACCACGATGACGTCGTAGGACTCGGCCACGTCTGCGAGTGCGACGGCAGGCATGGCGGCTGCCAGCGCCCCCGCGCCGGTTGCGGCCAGGAAAGACCTGCGAGAAAGTGCGCTCATGTTGACCTCCGATAGGTTTGGGGCCTCCCCTTAAGACCCGCATGCCCCCAGCATGGGGGCAACAGGAGCGCCGCACCACCCCAAGAATGCAGGGATAGCCCCCCATCGCGCTGCTGAGCTGGCGTTTTGCGCCACGTCAGAAACCGTCCGCCCAACCACAAAAAGCCTGCCCCCACAGGAACTCCCCTGGAGGCAGGCTTTGCTAGGCAGTCCTATCTATATAAGATGCGAGGTTCTGCAACACTTTAGAGGTCGTTGGCGAGCTTACGGACGACGTGGCGGGCCTCCGTCAGGGTGCGACCGCACGCGGTGCCGATGAGGTACTCGGGGTAGTTGTTGGCGAAGAAGGAGCCGGAGCAGTCGCCCACGGCGTAGAGGCCCTCGACGACCTCGCGGTCGGCGTTGAGCGCCTGGCACTCCTCGTTGATGGTGATGCCGTCGCAGGTGGTGAGCAGCGAGCCGCCGAACCAGCCGCCGTAGAAGGGAGCGGTGCGGATCTCGGACAGGCGGTAGGCCTCCTTGCCGAAGTCCTCGTCGTCCTGGGCGTCGTAGAAGCCGTTGTAGCGCTCGACCTCGGCCAGGAAGGCGTCCTTGGCGTCGCCCTCAAAGCCCAGCTGCTCGGCAAGCTCCTCGATGGTGTCGCACTTGAAGAGCAGGCCGGCCTCGATCTGGCTGGCGTAGGCCTCGGCGGGGTCGGGGGTGTTGGCCAGGGTGGACTGCGTCATCTTGGAGCAGCCGTCGGTGGCGAAGCGCTTCACGTCCTCGGCGCAGTTGGCGTCGAACACCATGGCCCACACGCCGCCGTTGTGCTGCTGGGCGGCGAAGCAGGTGAAGTCGTAGGGGCAGGCCTCGTTCATGAAGCGCTTGCCGTCGCGGGCGACCTTCATGAAGGGCTGGGAGCCGATGTTGAACTGACTGACGGTGCCGCGGAACAGGCCGTACTCGTCGTAGCCGCAGTCGACGCCGGGGGCCACGAGGCCGCGGTTGAACACCATAGGGGCAGCCTCGACGTCCATCGTGGCGCCGGCCCACAGGGCGGCCTTGATGCCCATGCCGCGATCCTTGGGCGAGAAGCTGGAGGCGGTGCAGCACGCCACGGCCATGGGCGACAGCGCGCTCATCATGTCGGGGTTGCCGGGGTAGCCACCGGTGGCCAGGATGACGTTGGCGGCGTTGACCTGGACGTTGCCGTCGTCGGTGGAGAAGATGGCGCCCGTCACCTTGCCGTCGGCGTGCACGAGCTTCACCAGGTCATAGTTCCACAGGAACTTGTCGGCGCCGGACTTCTCCTCAACGTAGGCCTGCAGCACCTCGTTGCGGTTGTCCAGGCCCTTGAAGTCGGGGTCGGTGGAGTGGTACATGTGCTGCTGGGCGGGCACGTAGCAGCCGGTGTTGTAGGTGGGGTCGATCTCGGGGCCCATCTCGGCGTCCACGGCGCACTCGAAGTTGGCGGCGCCCATGATGGTGTCGAGCCAGTCGATGAGCTCGGCGCTCTCGTCGATCCACATCTTCTGGAGGCGCTGGTTGCACTTGTAGGAGGCGTAGCGGGCAAGCTCGTACTGCTCGCGCTTCACGTCCACCAGGGCGTCGGCGGCCTCGGTGTACTTGGTGTTGATGGCGCCGATCCAGTGACGGGTGTCGTTGGGCGTGTCGTAGGCCTCGGCCACGAGGAAGTCCATGCCGAGGTCGGCCGCGGTGGCGGCAGCAGCCATGCCGCCGTTGCCGGCGCCCACGATCAGCAGCTCGCACTCCTTGGTCTCGACGATCTCGCCGTCCTCGGGCTCGGCGCCCAGCCAGTCGGCGTTGGGGGTGTAGGCGGGGGTGGTGGCCTCGTCGGCCAGGGCCACGCTGGAGGCGGCGGCTGCCACGGCGGCGCTGGAGGCGGCTGCGGCGACGAAGGTGCGGCGGGACATGCTCGGTGCGGTCATGCGAATTCCCCTTCTCATGTGTGGTTTGGGGCGCGGCGTGCAGGCGTGTGCGCGCTGCGGCGGGCGTTCTGGCGTGCCTGCCCGTGTGCGGCGCGGCGTGCACGGCCTTGCCCCATGACGGGCACCATCATGCGCACAGCCCCTCACATTCCGTACACCCAAGCGGTATGCACTTGAAAACCTGCAGGTAGATGCCTGTATGCACCCCAGTGGTATGCAAGTGGGCTATGGGGATGGGAGTCGGGGTTATGCCGCCCCGGGCTTGACAAGAGGGCATGTGCGCTAGCCTGCCCGGACGGGATTTCGCGCACGTGCCGCCGCCGTGTGCCTTGCGCGGCTGCGGGCGAGGACTGTCGCGCGCGTCGCAGGGCTTGCCGTATACTCTCCCCGCAAGCGAAGTCGCGGGCATGTCGGGCAAGGGGGCCGCAGTGGAAGAAGGCGTCAAAAGCTCCGGGAAGGATTCGGCGGTGGTGCGCGCCGTGCTCGTGGGCCTGGCCGTCTCCCTGGGGGCCTGCGCCACCTGGCTGCTCAACGTGACCGCCTACCCGAGCTTCAACGACTTCTTCCCGCTGGCGCGCGACATTGCCACGGCCTTCGGCGGCCTGCTCGCCCTCGGGTTCGTCTACGTCTCCATGCGCCGGCCGGCGCTCTTCTGCGGGCCTGCGGCGCTTGCGTGCTGCGTCGTGTCGCTTGCCTTGGGCTCTGCGGGCATGTTCTGGGCGTCATCTGTGGCAAGCCCGGCGGCGGCCACTTTCTTTGCATGCCTGCGCTCGGTGGGAGCCGGGTTTGGAGGCGCCTATCTCACCTGCGCCCTGCTCGACCTGCCCTTGCGGCATTGCCTGCTTGCGCTTGTGTGCGGCAGCGCCGGCAAGTACCTCTGGATGGCGCTGCTGTGGTTGGCGCCCTACGGGGTGCGCTGCGTCGCGCTGGCGCTGTTCGCCCTCGTCAACGCGGGGATTCTCTACGCGTGCGCACGCCCGGCGATGCGCGGCCTGGCCGAGCTGCCCCCGGCCGCCTCGCTCGAGGTCACGAACCCCTTCTCCTTCATGCCGTTTACCTCAGGCATCTTCGTGACGGTGCTGCTCTTCCATGCGGCGTTCGGCTTTGCCATCACGTACGGCTCGCAGCAGAGCTACCCCCAGCCCACGATCATGGCCTTTCTGGCCTTCGTCATCGCCATGGGGCTTGCGGTGTTCAGGCGCACCACCTCGCTTGACGCCTTCTTCACGCTGGCCTTCGCCTTCGCGTTCTTCGGGATGCTGCTTGTGCTGTCGCCTACGTCGGGCGGCATCGCGGGCTCGCTTGCCAACGCCTTCTTGCAGGCAGGCAGCGAGGTGACGAGCGTGGTGGTGAGGCTGCTGCTCGTGATGGCCGCCGCGCGCAACCGGGTGGGACTGCTCCCCATGGTGTTCTCGATATCCTGCGCGTCGGGCTTCGGCACAGAGCTGGGCGCCGCGTCGGGCCATGTGGAGAACTTCCTCGAGACGGCCAACCCCGAGGCGGCCTTCCTGTTCGCGGCGGGCATCGCCTTCTCGTTTGCGATGTACAACCTCGTGCTCGTGCGTAAGTTCAGCTTCGACGCCGCCGTCGAGGAGATGCGCCCCGCCGCCCCCGTGCAGGAGATGGCCGAGCAAGACGCGCGCACCCCGCTCGTGGAGCTGCGCGTGGCCGAGCTCGTGGCCGCGCGCTCGCTCACCCCGCGCGAGGCGGAGGTGTTCGGCCTGCTGGCCCGCGGGCGCAACGCCGCCTACATCCAGGAGAGCCTGACCCTGTCGCGCAACACGGTGAAGTCCTACGTGGCCCGGGTGTACGGCAAGCTCGGCGTGCATTCCCACCAGGAGCTCATCGACCTGGTGGAGGCGGAGTAGCCGAGCAGGGCTGACGAGCGAGGCTGGCGGGGCGGCCGCGCGAACGGGACTGCCGGGCGGTGGGGTCGACCGAGCGCGACCAGCCAGAACAAGCGGCGGTGACGGCGGCGGGTCTGGCGGGTGACGAGCCGAGCTGGCGCGACCAGCCAGAACAAGCGGGCGGGGCTGCCGGGCGACGTGGCCAAGCTGACGGAGCCGAGCTGGCGCGACCGGCCAGGACAAGCGAACGGGACTGCCGGGCGGCGGAGTCGAGCTGGCGGAACCGAGATGACGCGACCGGCCAGAACAAGCGGGCGGGGCTGGCTGCCAGCGGGGTCGACCGTGCACGGCCCGCCAGAACAAGCGAGCGGGCCTGGCGGGCGGCGGGGCGGCCAAGCTGGCCGACGGTCAGCCCGATGTTCCGAAAAACTTCCGCTAGTCGGTATTCTAAATGCTTGCATGCTTGTATGCGCAAGCTCGCCAGGCCATCTACCAGGTATAACGCATGCAGTGTCTACGCCTGTACTCCATGGGTTCGGATTAGAATACCGACTAGCGGAAGTTTCGTTTGTGGGCGTTTGTGGGCGACAGCCGCGCCCGTGTGCTTTTGGGCCCGCGCACGCGGCACATGCCAAAACCGTGCCAATATCAAACCCTCACCCTTTATTTGATTGAGGAATTCTTTCCGCTTGGACGTAATCCTTCGGGAGACTCGTCGAAAAGCCCAAAATTCTGGCCTGTCTTCCTCGTTTTCGCCTTGGCGTGCGGCCCTTCAGCGCGGCCTTCTCCGTCCGTGGTCCGATTTCCTGGCTGTGCGTCTAAGAACCAGCCCGAAAGTCGCATAATACCCATGCAAAGTCGCGGCGTCCCTGCGGAAAGGGTCGCGCGGATATCGGGCCTGCTCAATCGAGGCGGGCGCATGGGAGCAGGGAGCATAGGGACATGGCGGCTCAAACAGCCTCGGCACATCCGGCACAGACGCAGACGGGCGCTGCCTCGGGCGTCAACCTTACCGTGGGGGTCGATGAGAAGCTCCCGCTCATCCAGACCGTGCTCATGGGGCTGCAGCACGTCCTTGCCATGGACGTGTACGTGCCGCCGTTCCTCATAGCCACGGCGCTGGCCCTCACGCCCGACGCCTCGGCGGGCCTCATCCAGTCCACGTTTCTGGGCGCGGGCGTCGCCACGCTCATCCAGGTGCTTCTGTGCCTGCGCATCCCCGTGTGCCAGGGGCCTTCGTTTGTGCCCATCGGCGCCATGGTCGGCCTGTACCTGGGGTCGGGCGGCTTCGATACTGTCTTCGGCGCCTGCCTGGCGGGGGCCCTGTTCGTCGTTCTGCTCGGGGCGTCGGGCTTGTACAGTCGCGCCGTGCGGCATTTTGTGCCGTCGATTGTGAGCGGCACCGTCATCATCGTGGTGGGAATCTCCCTCATGCACACGGCGTTTTCCGACAGCATCTTCCCCATGGCAAGCTCCCTGTCCATGGGGCAGAACGCCATCTTGGCAAGCGTATCGGCATGCGTCATGATCGCCTGCTCCATGGTGGGGGTCTACAAGCCCAGGGTGGGCAAGCTGCTGCGCATCGGCTCGGTCATCCTGGCGCTTCTGGTGGGATGCGTGGTCGCCGCCTTCATGGGCGTCCTCGACTTGTCGGGCGTGGCCGAGACGGCCTGGCTCAGCCTGCCCCACATCGCCTTCGTCAACTACGGCCTGGCCTTCAACCCGTTTGCCATCCTCACGATGTGCGTCATCTACGTGGTGCTGCTCGCCGAGTCCACCGGCTGCTGGTACGCCATCAGCTCCGTCATCGACAGGCCCATGACCGACAAGCAGGTCAACCGGGGCGTGGTGGGCGAGGGTCTCGGCTGCCTCGTGGGGTCGTTCATCGGGGCCATACCCGTCACCGGCTACTCCACCAACGTCGGGATCGTCTCCATCACCGGCGTGGCGAGCAAGCACGTGTTCGCTGCGGCGGCGCTGTGGTTCGTTGCGTTCTCGTTCATGGGCAAGCTCTCCGCGCTCATCATGGCCGTGCCCTCCGCCGTCATCGGCGGTGTGTTCGCGGTGGTGTGCTCCATCATCATGCTCAACGGCTTCAAGCAGATAAAGAACGAGCCGTTCGACGAGCGCCAGCTCTTCATCGTGGGCATCCCCGTGGTCATGGCAATCGCCATGATCCACCTCCCCGCCGAGCTGACGAATGCCGCCCCGCAGTTCATCCAGTACCTGCTCGGCTCGCCCATCGCCGTGGGCGCCTTCGTGTGCGTCGCCCTCAACAAGCTCCTGCCCGAGCGGGAGCAGGCGCACCAGGAGTAGCGAGGAACTGCGCGCGGGCGGAAGCGCAGTGGCGCCGGGGTGCGAGCCGCTCGGTTGGGCGTGCAGGACGACGAGAAGCGCTCGAATATGGACGAGATTGCCTGATTGCATGCAGCTTTCCCGGGACGGAATCGGCGTCTGAGAGAACTGCCTGGTAGACGGCTCGTCTGAATCCAGGCCGTCTTTTGGTTTGTTCCTATCTGCATGCAATTTGAGAATTTCATCCAGAATTTGGAGAACGACGTGCATGTAGGGGCGACGTGGCGGGCCGGGATGCGCTCGATGGGGGATGGTTGGGTACCGTGCGGCATACGCCGGCGTGGCTACCGATATCGGCTATGCGAACGGCTGGCGCTAGGCGTGGTTTTCTGCAAAGCATCGTCCCACGTTTCTATTGCAGGCATTCACGTATGTTGCTGCCCGAGGCGCTTTTGCTCGCATTGCCGGATTTGCGCCCTTGGCCCGATGCTGTCCTCGTCGCGGCGAGGATGGCCGTGTCGCAGGTGTCTTTGTGCTCTCGATTTCACTCGCTTCGTTGCGCCTGAGGCGCATGCGGGTGGCCGTGCGAATTTTCTATCGTCCATGCGTGCCTTGCGGTGCGGGCGATCCATGCGCCAGGATGCCGCAGATAGTCGTGCCGCGGGCGTCCCGCGTCTTTGCGTGCCTTGCGGTCCGAGCGCTTGCAGTGCTCGTGTTGTTGTGCACAGCTGCGTTGTGAACTGCCTTATGCTCACGCGTGCCTAGCAGTGTGAGCGACCGCCGCGCCAGGATGCCACGGGGCCTCTCGCATTCGCCTTGCCGCCCTAGTGTCACGTCGTGTCCGGCCCAGGTGGGCTCGCATGTCTTTTGAGATTGCACCTGCGGCCTCAAAGACCTTCTCATTTCGCCCATTCCGGACGCCCCGCTCTCATCGAAACGTGCTTTCGACATCAAAACCCCAGCTAGATGCCTGTCAAGCGTAACGTGCAAAATAATTCCACCTTGGCGAGGTGAAGCCTGCGCACCGCAAAAACCTTGTCAAGCGTTTGGCCCGAAAAAAATCTTCGCAACATTGGGGCGAATCGGCCAGGGCCGGTGTGTGCATAGAATCGAAACCAGCCCGGCGGTGTGGAGCGCTTACACAAGGGGAGCGCGCCCGTCGGAAGTTGTCCCGACAGAGGAGGACATTATGAGCTCTGAGATTTCTCGTCGTTCGTTCCTGGGTGTAGGCGCGGCCGCCGTCGCCGCCGTTGCCGGTGCCGCCAGCCTTTCGAACACCGCAATGGCTGCCGGTGGCATGCCCCAGAGCGACGCTACTGGTGACGCCACCACCGCCGAGAGCACCACGGGCAACACCCACCTCGCCGTCAACGACACCGGAAACCCCGGCTACTGGGACGAGAACGGCATGTGGATCCCCGGCTGGCTCGTTGCCCCCGCTGCCCCCGAGGCCGCTGACGAGGAGCTCGACTGCGACGTGCTCGTCGTGGGCCTGGGCGTCGCCGGCCTGTGCGCCGCTCGTGCTGCCATCGAGGAGGGCGCCAACGTCATCTGCGTCGAGCAGTCCGAGAACTACAACTGCCGCGCCGCTCAGTTCGGCAACATCAACTCCAGCTGGGCCGAGAAGGGCGGCGTCGTCTTCACGCCCGAGGAGAAGATCGGCATGCTCAACGCCGAGATGCAGGCCAACGGCTGGCGTCCCGACGCGCGCATCTGGAACTACTGGATCAACCACTCCGGCGAGGCCTTCGACTGGCACGTGTCGGCCAACCCCGACATCATCTTCCTCGACCCGAACCAGACCCCCACTGAGTCTGGTGTGAACGGCGAGGACGTCCCCACGGGCGGCATGGGCGCCAGCTCCACCGATGGCAACATGTACATGACCTGCTTCAACAACCCCAAGAACCCCGAGTACGACTACAGCACCGAGCTGTACCCCATGTATCCCGACGTCATCTGCTTCCGTCCCGACCAGGTGCCGCTGAACGACAAGATCATGGAGATCATCCAGGCCGGCTCTGACGTGCACTTCTCCACGAGGTGCCTGCAGTTCATCACCAACGACGAGGGCGCTGTGTGCGGCGCTTGGACCCAGGACGCCGACGGCAAGGTCACCAAGATCAACGCCAAGGCCGTCGTGGACGCCTGCGGTGACTACGGCTCGAACACCGAGATGCGCTCCTACTACAGCCACGAGTCCTTCGAGATGATGTTCGGCTGGACCTCCACCGACTACGAGGGCAACCCCACCAACATGGGCATGGGCCTGAAGATGGCCGCCTGGGCCGGCGCCGCTCCTGAGTTCTCCGCCGCTGCCGTCATGACCCACTCCTTCGGCGGCGCCCTGGGCTGCGACCCGTTCCTGCTGGTGAACAAGAACGGCCAGCGCTTCTGCAACGAGGACGTCCCCGGCCACCTGCTCTCCCAGGTCACCATCCGTCAGCCCGAGCAGAAGACCTACCAGATCTTCGACTCCAAGTACCCCGAGCAGGTTCACACCATGCCCAACGGCCATGCCTGCTACTGGAACATCAACGAGGATGTCGAGAGCGAGCCTTGGGGCAACTACATCGAGAAGATCGGCCAGCGCACCTCCGCTGAGGTCGAGGAGGCCGCCACTGCCAAGTGCGACACCCTCGAGGAGCTGGCTGAGGCCATCGAGGTGCCTGCCGACGAGCTGAAGAAGACCATCGCCCGCTACAACGAGCTCGCCCGCCTGGGCCGCGACGAGGACTTCGGCAAGCGCGCCGACCGTCTGTACCCCATCGTCGAGCCGCCGTTCTACGCCACCGAGATCTCCAACATCTTCGCCTTCTGCATGACCCACGGCATCCGCTCCGACGCCGACTGCCACGCCCTCAACAAGGACTGGGCTGTCGTGCCTGGCCTGTACGTCTGCGGCAACACGCAGGGCTGCCGTTTCGCCGAGGACTACCCCACCACCATCATGGGCGTCTCTCACGGCATGGCCATGACCTTCGGTCGCCTGGCCGGCATCAACGCCGCGCAGGGCAAGTAATCGGGTAAACTGCCCTAGCACGTAAGAGGGGGCGCGCGATGAGCCGACTCGGCCCGCGCGCCCCCATTTTTTGTCGATTTCCGCGGATGGAAGGGTGAGCGAGATGGCGCAGGAGACTCAGGGCAGCAGGAAGCAGCGCAGCTTCCTGGGGGTGTTCGACAGGCTTCTCAAGGCCTTGCAGATGGACTACGCCCGTTTCGACCGCTTCGAGTCGTCCGGCTATGCCGAGTTCGCCGGCAAGCTCTACACCCTCAACTCCAACATGTTCCAGAACCACGCCTTCTGCGACCGCATGCTCACGCAGATGATCCTGCACTACATCACCTGGTTCCAGGACCCCGGCCTGCAGCTTGTGGTGGGGCCCGGCGCGGCCTGGCACGTGAGCCAGGACTTCGGCACGCAGCGTCTGGGCGACGAGCTGTACGTGACGTGGGCCGCCCCCGAGGCGCCCGTGCAGGTGGGGGAGCGCATCGTGGGCGCGAGCGGCAAGAGCCTGGCCGAGCTGCGCCCCGAGGTGGAGCGCACCCTGTGGACCACCGTGGAGCCCGCCGACCCCGAGCGCGAGGACTGGTCGGTGGTGCTCGCCTTCGCGCGCGACCTGCGCGTGGTGGGCCTCGACGGCCAGGAGCGCACCGTCAAGATAGACCAGACGGCCGGCGACTCCGACTGGGCCAGGCCCGTGGGCTCGGCGGCGAAGGACAAGCAGGGCGCGCAGGCGGGCGGTGAGGCCGGCGCGGGCGAGGACGAGGGCGCTGCGGGCGCGGGCGAGGGCGCCGAGGGCGAGGGCGCCCCGGCTGGCGAGGGCGCGGGGGCCGCGGGCGAAGGCGTCCCGGCGGGCACGCTGGCTGGCGCGGGCGCTGCGGCCGCAGCCGAGGGGCAGGCGGCCGAGCAGTACGCGCTGGTGGGCGACGTGGGTGTGCTCGCCCTGCGCAACGCGGCGAGCGAGACCTTCGCCGAGGAGTTCGCGCAGGCGCTGGCCGAGGCCGAGAAGGCCACGAACCTCGTCATCGACGTGCGCGGCTGCCGCGGCGGCACGCAGGAGGACATCTACGCGCTCATCCCCCTCGTGCTCGGCCCGGGCTGCACGGCGACCCCCGAGCAGCTCTTCGGCAAGCCGGGCATCGCGATGAACTACTCGCGCCACAACGCTGACGACAAGCTCGTCGAGCTGGCATCGCTGCGCGCGCAGCTCCAGGGCAAGGACGGCGCTGCCGAGGCTGACGCGGCGACGCTTGAGAGCATCGACGCCTACGAGGCCGAGCTGCGCGAGAAGCGCGGCAAGGGCGTCCTGCGCGAGATGACGAGCGCCGAGGAGTTCTACCCCGAGGTCACGTTCAAGGGCGCAGTCGGGCAGGACCGCCACGTCGTGGTGCTGTGCGACCGCTTCACCGGCGAGGCCGCCGAGTGGTTCGTCCGCGCCGCGAAGTCGGCCGGGTTTGCCTGCGTCATGGGGCGCGCGACCCTGGGGTCGCTCGACAACACCTGCCCGCGTGCCGTGAGGCTCGACGAGGACCTGACGCTCATCATCCCCACGGCCACCTATGTGGCGGCCCTCGACGGCGGCGCCACCCTGGGCCGGGG
>CAVJGP010000028.1:0-31208 GCA_963648855.1 Alistipes onderdonkii
GCTCAAGCGCCTCGTCGGAGTACCAGCCGCCGAAGAGGTTGTCGAGCTTCTCGGGGGCGTCGGGCTCGGCGGCCGTCGCGCCGTTGGGGACGACCTGCGAGGCGACCTCGGTGCCGCCGTTGCTCTCGAAGGTCACCGTGCGCCCCTTGAGGAACGTGCCGGGCAGGGCATCGGCGGGGATGGCGTCGTACGTGTCGCCGCTCTGCTTGCACCAGGGGCCGGAAGGCAGCTCCCCGGCGACCTTGGCGCATCCATCGCTCAGAGTCACCTCAACGAGGGCGTCGCATTCCTCGAATATGTCGTCAAGCCGCGTGCCCTCGGATGCGTCCCAACCGGAGAGGTTCAGGGTCGTCAGGGCCGAGTCGTGGAAGAACATGAAGGAGAGATTGGTGACCTGGGACACATCCCACCCGGAAAGGTCCAGGGACGTGAGGGCCGAGCAGGTGGCGAACATGTAGGAGAGGTCTGTAGCCGAGTAGGGATTCCAGCCGGAAAGGTTCAGGGCCGTCAGGGCCGAGCAACCTTCGAACATGCCGGAGAGATCCTCGGCCGCAGAGACATCCCAACCGGAAAGGTCCAGGGCCGTCAGGGCCGAGCAGTCACAGAGCATGTAGGAGAGGTTCGTAGCCGAGGACGGCCTCCATCCGGAAAGGGCCAAGGACCCGAGCTTCGAGCAACCATAGAACATCCAGGAGAAATCCGTGACCGAGGAGACATTCCAGCCGGAGACGTCCAGAGACTCGAGGGACGAGTCGGCGCAGAACATTTTGGCGAGGTTCGTGGCTGAGGAGACGTCGAGCCTCTTCAGGTCCATGCTCTCGCAGTTGGGCAGGCCACACGACTCAACCACATCTTCCGCATCGAGGTAGGAGAACATAAACGAGCAATCGCCCGTCAGCGAGATGCGGTCCCTCGCGACAATGGACGTTACCTTGTCGCGGTACGTTTCCGCCCACGGGTTGGTCGCGCGGTCCCACTCCCACATGGCCAGCACGCTGCCGTGCGTCTCGGTGTCCACGTCGTTGCCGAGCTGCAGGGAGAGCAGGCCGTCGGAGTAGAGCACGGCGTAGGCCTGGGCCTTGTCCCACTTGGCATGGAGGGTGATGTCCGAGGTTACGGGCGCGCTCTCGAAGTAGTACTGCTGCTCAAGCGCCTCGTCGGAGTACCAGCCCACGAAGAGGTTGTCGAGCTTCTCGGGGGCGTCGGGCGCGGCGACCGTCTGGCCGTTAGCAACGATCTGCGAGGCGACCTCGGTGCCGCCGTTGCTCTCGAAGGTCACCGTGCGGCCCTTGAGGAACGTGCCGGGCAGGGCATCGGCGGGGATGACGTCGTACGTGTCGCCGCCCTTCTTGCACCAGAGGCCGGAAGGCAGCTCCCCGGCGACCTCACCACATCCAGCGCCCAGGGTCACCTCCACGAGGGAGTCGCATTCGTCGAACATGCCATCAAAAATGGCCGAGGACACATCCCAACCGGAGAGGTTGAGGGTCTCCAGCTTCGAGCACCCGGAGAACATGTATCCGAGGTCTATGACCGAGGGGGTGTCCCAGCCGGAAAGGTCCAAGGACGTGAGGGACGAGCAGCCGGAGAACATGCGGTATAAGTCCGTGGCCGAGGAGAGCTTCCAGCCGGAGATGTCCAGGGTCGTCAGGGCCGAGTCGCCGAGGAACAAGTCGCTGAAGCTCTCCACGCCGGACACGTCGAGGTTCTCCAGGTCCATGCTCTTGCAGGCCGCAAGGTTGGAGTACAACTCCGAGCAGTCACCGGAAAGCGTGAGGCCTTTCTGCGCAATCACGGAGGTCACACTGTCGCTCGCGTCGACCCACGGCGCCGTCTCGCAGTCCCACTCCCACACCTGGGGCTCGCCGTCGTGTGAGTCGTCGGCTTCGGGGCCGAGCTGCAGGGACAGCGTGCCGTCGGGATAGAGCAGGGCGCAGGGACGCGCGGTCCACTTGGCGTACAGCGTGATGTTGACGGTGACGGGTGTGGCCGCGAAGTCGTAGGCTTTCGCCATCTCCTTGTCGGAGAACCAGCCATCGAAGGTGTAACCGAGCTTCTCGGGCGCGTCAGGTGCGGTTGCCTTTGCACCATGGGAGACGGCCTGAGACGCGACCTCGGAGCCGCCGTTGGAATTGAAGGTCACCGTGTAGGTGTTGAGGTCCCAACCGGCGTACAGGGTGAAGTCGGCGGTGACGGGGGCGTTGAAGTCGTAGGACTTGGTCAGCGCCTTATCGGAGAACCAGCCGGAGAAGGCGTGGCCCGCGCGGGTGGGGTCGGCGGGCTTGGTGGCCTCGGAGCCGTAGGAGACGGTCAGCGCGGCGACCTCGGAGCCGCCGTTGGAATTGAAGGTCACTGTGTACTTGTTGGGGGTCCACTTGGCGTACAGGGTGACGTCGGCGGTGACGGGCGTCTTGAAGTCGTAGGCCTTGGTCAGGGCCTTGTCGGAGAACCAGCCGGAGAAGGCGTGGCCCTCGCGGGTGGGATTGGCAGGCTTTGCGGCCGTCTTACCGCAGGTCACCGACTGGGACGCGACCGACGAGCCGCTGTTGCTCTCGAAGGTGACAGTATGGCTCGCCTTGGGGGCGACGGGCTTGCCGGAGAGCACGACAAAGACCTTGGCGGCCTGGGCGCGGGTGGCGCCGGAGGCGGGGTCGAGCGTGTAGGTACCGTTATGGTTGTCCAGGCCGGAGAGCACGCCGGCGGCGGCCGTCCAGGTCATGGCCTCGACGGCCCATTCCTCCACGGACTTACTGTCTGTGGTGGATTGGAAAGCTGACGGGTCAGGGCAGGTCACGTCCACGCCGGCCCACTTGGCCCAGCGCCACGACATCGTGGCCAACTCTGCACGCGTCACCTCGCCGTCAGGCACGAACTTGCCCTTGTTACTGCCGTCCTCGTAGCCGGTCACCACGCCGACCTCGGCGCACCAGGCGACGGCCTTCGCGTACCAGGAGCCCCGCTCCACGTCGGGGAACGCGGCGGTGCCGGACGGGGCGGGCGAGCCCGCCATACGCCACAGCACCGTGGCCACCTGGGCGCGGGTGAGCGCGTCTTCCGGCCCGAACAGGCCGGCCTTGGGGCCCGCGTCGTAGCCGGTCATGAGGCCCTTGTCGGAGGCCTTGGCCACCCAGGGGGCGTACCAGGAGCCCTGCTCCACGTCGGGGAACGTGGCAGCCTTGGCTCCAGCCGAGGCCGCCAGACCAACCGCGAGAAGGACGACCGCGAGCAGCGACGCCACCGCCACGGCCAGCAACCCCCTTCCCCCAGCCAGGCGTTTGTGGGTCGTGCCTTCCATGGTGTGCCGTCCCTTCTCTTGAGCCGAGCCGCGCGTGCAGACCCGACGGATATAAATCCGACACAAAGCTGGAGTCATTCTGATACGTCATAAGTGAATTCGGAAGAGGCATTTTGGATGAAATGTCCATATTTGGTCGCATCCGGCATGCCTGGCACCTTATTACGTTGAAAAAACGACGTGTCGACCTGAGGGCAGCGGGAGAGGTTGCGCCGGGAGGGCGACATCCCCCGCTAGCGGGAGCGCCCGCAGCTGCGCTCAAGCCACGCGAGGTCCTCAGGGGTATCGATGTCGCGCAAGCACGGGCCCTGGGCAACTGTACGGCCATGGGCGGCGCAGGCGGCAAGGGCGTCGTCGAAGACGGTGGTGCCGCCGTACGTGGTGCCCTCGAAAAGCTGGGGGAAGGGGCGCTTGAGTCCCACAAACCAGTAGCCGCCGTCTTCCACGGGGCACAGAGAGACGTCGGTTGTGGGGTTGGCAAGCGGGGCAAACGCCTCGGACACGACCTCGCAGGTGGCGCCGGGAAGGTCGGAGCCCATGAGACCCACGGCGGGTGCGCCGCAAGCAAGCTCGCGGTCGAGGGACGCGCGCATGCGGATACCCAGGTCAGGGTCGTCCACCTGCTCTACCAGGGACGTCTCTGGGGCGAGCATGGCCCGCAGACGCTCAAGGCCCACTCGGCCGCAGTAGTGCACGCTCAAGCGCCAAAGGCCTTGCGCCGCACCTGCCTGCAGCTCGCCAAGCAAACGTTCAAGCAGGGCCCACTGAAACTCGGCCGCTCCCTCAGGCCCCAGCGCGGGGATGAGGCGCGTCTTGGCATACCCCGCCTGCGGCACACGCGTGAAAAGGATGAGCGTGGGGATGGCCGTCTCAGCGCGCATTGCAGACCCCCAAAGGCTCGAGGTTGCGGTCGAACTTGCGACGGGCGCGGTTGGGGATGGCATGGGCGCAGTCGGGCGCCTCATCCACGCCGAGGATAGCGCTCAACACATGGCGCACACCGCCCTCATACCCCATGCGCGCGAACTGGCCGGCGCACGAGGCACACACGGTATATATGGTCTTACCAGCCGCTTTGGCAAATATCTGCTCGTCAAGCGCCCGGACAGCGGCCGCGCCCTTGCAGGCGATATGAGGCTTGAGACCACAGCACGGCACGCCGCGCAGCGCCGTGACGTCGCCCATATCGATGAGCATCCGCGCCTGCGACTCCCACTCCCTGCGCGCCCGGTCGGGGCAGGGGGTAAAGAGGACGCCGCGTGGCTTGGGCGCTTGCGCAAGCCGCACGGCCTCGCCAACCACCCTGGGCGCACTCGGCACCCCGCCAGCCAGAACGGCCTCGCTTGCCGCCTCGCCGCGGGGCACCGCCACTTGCTCCGCCCGCAGCGCACCGCGAGGTTTGAGCGCTCGCTCCCCCTGTGCCTCGCCGCGCGGCCTGGACGCATCCGTTGCCTGCACGCCGGCTGCCTCGCCCATCAGCCTCGCAAGCTTGCCCGCCTGCGGGCCCTCGCGCCACTCGAGCAGCTTCTCGTATATCGACACGCAGCGAATGCCCAGCTTGTCGGCCATGTGCGCGTAGCAGTTGGGGCATGCGAGCACCACCTCGGTGCAGCCGAGGGCCTCAAGTCGGCGGCGGATGCGGCCCATCACGCGCCCGGCGAGGGCGTCGTTGCCCTGCGCAGCCACGGAGGTAGCGCAGCAGTCGTACGCCACGCCCATCCCCATGCCCCGGCACACGCGCACGAGGGCATCGGTGGTGCGCGGAAACTGCGAGGTCATGCTGCAGCCGGGGAAGAGGACGCTGGCGCACGGCCCCTTGGGATATGCGCTAAAGGGGTAGTGACCCTTCTCGAACGAGCTGATAGCGTCGGAAATGTTCATGCGCGGCCACCTCCCGAAAGGTCTCCTCGCGGGGCATCTTCGCCAGCGGCGCCATCGCGCGCGACACCCTCGCGCGTTCTCGCGCACCTCGCATCCCCAAGGCATTCCTGGGCACCCATATTCACTTCCCTTGCGCACGCCCCACTCATTTCTCGGGAGTGTTCCCGGGCGCTCGTGCCCGCCTCTTTCGCGCACGTCTCGCTCGCATCACCAGAACATTCCCGGGCGCCTGAGCCTGCGTCTGCACTCTCGCCCGCTCCGCTCGTCCCCGCGTCCTCCCCTGCCTGCACGCGCCCCTTGAGCGCGCGGCCCACGGCCACCGTCGCCACGAGCAGCACGGCCGCCACCGCGAAGCACACGGCCCGCTGCCCCTCGTCCACCAGGCCTGCCGCCGCCACGGTGTAGGCCGCCGTGCCCGGCAGCAAGAAGACGGCCGAGTACAGCGCGTAGTGGCCCAGGCTCACGTCGGTGATGCCGTAGGCGAAATTCTGCAGGTTGTAGGGGAAGATGGGCACGAGGCGCGTCACGGCGAGCAGGTACACGTCGCTTTGGGCCGCGCCCTCAAAGAGCAGACGGTTGAGGGCCGGGCTCTTTGCGAGCAGCGGCTTCACGGCGTCTTTGAGGAAGAACCTCCCCACGAGAAACGCCACCACCGCGCCCGCCGTCACCGCCAGCCAGCACAGCAGCGTCCCCCACACGGGGCCAAAGAGCGTGCCCGCCACCAGGGCAAACACGAAGCCGGGCATGGCAAGAGCCACGCACGCGACGATGGAGGCCGCCACGTAGGCGGCCGCCGCGAGCGGGGCGTTCTCCTCAAGCAGCGCCCTCATGGTGGCCATGCCGTCGGTGCCGAAGAGCGCATCCGACCAGCCGAACGCGTAGTTTAGCGTGAGCAGCGCCACGGCCAGGCCCACGAAGCCCCACACCTTCGCACCGCGCGCGCCGCCCTTCTCGCCCTCTTCCGCTTGCCTCATCCGCACCTCCATGCGCCTCTCCCCCGCTTAGCGAATATCCCGGTAGCGCGCGGCCACCTCGTCGATGTCCGTGCCGCCCAGGTACGCCTTGCGCAGCGCCACCATCGCGCACCACGTCTTGAGAATCTGCGCCGTGCCCGTGCCGAAACGCCTGCTAGATGTGGTGATGCGACCGCGCGTCATGCCGAAACGCACGCCGCGGCGGCGCAGCTCCAGGCTCAGCTCGAAGTCTTCCATGAGGGGGAGCTCCGGGAAGCCGCCCACCTCCTCAAACAGCTCGCGGCGCAGAAAGATGCCCTGGTCGCCGTAGGCGATGCCGCGGGCCCACACGCGCGCGTTGCTCATCTGCTCGCAAAACACCAGCACGGGGTGGCGCCGGTCGAACCGGATGCCGAAGCAGCCCGCGTCGTGGGTGCGCATCACGCGCACCACCTGCGCCAGGGGGTCGGCCGGCAGCACGCTGTCAGCATGCAGGAAGAAGAGCACGTCGCCCGAGGTGGCGCGTGCGCCGACGTTCATCTGACGCGCCCTGCCCTTGGACGAGGAGATCACGCGGACCTCGGGGGCCTCGCGGGCCAGCACCTCGCGCGTGGCGTCGGCGCTGCCGCCGTCCACCACCACGAGCTCGCACTCCCCCGCCAGCATGCGCAGCTGCGGCAGCAGCGCGGGCAAAGCGCGCTCCTCGTTGTAGACGGGCACCACCACCGACACGCTGGGGTTCTCGATGCACGGCAGCTTGCGATGACGCGGCGGGCACGGGTGCGAGTTCGCGCCCCCATGCATCCGCACCGCTCTGCGGGCATCCGGCTGCACGGCAGGCACGCCCGCCCCGCGCAGGGAGGGCATTGTCCGTACGGTTGTCATCGACGGCAGGCGACCAACAGATGCGCCCGCCTCGAACGGAGAAAGCGCGGCCGACTTTAAGGCAATGCTCGAACGTTCCTCGCCAGCGGCAATCGCGCCCGCCTCGCGCAGGGAGGGCGCCCCGGATGCAGCACGCTGTATGGTCTCCGACGCAAGCAGGCTCATGCTCGAGCGCTTCCCTTAGCCCTGCTCGGCAGGCGTATCGGCAGCCTCGACTGCCTTGCCGTCCTTCTTCGCCTGGACCTCGGTGTATACCTGCTTCACCACCACGACCAGGATGGCCAGGGCGAAGAGGATGAGCAAGCCCGTCATGAGGAGCTTCGCGCCGCCGGTGAGCATGCCGCCCACGTAGCTGTACACGATGGTGGCAGGCAGCTGGCCCACGCCCGTGGCCCAGAAGAACGACCAGAAGCGCATGCTCGTAAGGCCCGCGAAGTAACTCACCCAGTCGAACGACACGAACGGCAGCAGGCGCGCGATAAGCACGCTCTGGGTGCCGTGGCGCTGGAAGAACTCCTCCATCTGGCGGATGCCGTTCTTGCCGGCGAGCTTCTCCACCGCCTCGCGGCCCACCACGCGCGCAATCCAGAAGCACACGGCCGCGCCCGCCATGGCGCTGGCCCACGACAGGATGGCGCCCTGCCACCAGCCGAAGAGGTTGGCATTGGCGATGGTGATGAGGAAGGCCGGCAGCGGCGCAATCACCGACTGGAACACCATGAGCAGGAACGACACCACGGCCGCGGCCGGGCCGTACTGCGCCATGAAGTCGCTCGCCGCCGAGAAATCGCCCGTGGCGAACATGGCGAACACCGAGTTCACCCACTCATGGACGGCCGGCACGAGGAAATACACCGCGACGAGGGCGACGAGGGCCACCACAAGGACGACGCGCTGGGCCCAGACGCCCTTGTGCGAGGCGACGGGGGCGCTGGTCGGGGCGCTGGCAGGAGCGCTGCTAGACGTGCTAGCAGGCGAAACGTTCTGGGAGGATTTGGAAGGCATGGAAAATCTCCTGCGAAGACGGGGCGTATGGGCATGCAGAAAATGGGCCGCCTCACTTGGCAGCCACCGCGCGTCTCGTCGCAGAATTACGAGCACGCGCCCAGTGTAGCAAAACGCGCGGTATGTGCCGCTGCAACTCCCGACCATCTCAAAAGATGCCCCGGACGCGCAAAAGCAGGGCCCGACCGGAGCCGTGTCGGCCCGCAGTGCCGTCGGGCTCACATGGCGCGCATCCGCCATGCCGCTCGCCATCCCACGCGGCGCAGCGCTCGCTATCTCGCACGTCACCGCCATACCGACATGACATGGCGGCCTGCTTGGGCAGCACGCACCGCGCCGCGCGTTGTCCCACGGCACCGCCGTGCCAAGCATAACGTGGCCACCCGGCTCGGCGGCACGCACCGCGTCGCGCTCGCTCCTCCCCCATCGCTCGCTCAATAAACCACGGCGCCCGGAGCCTCTCGACCCCGGGCGCCGCATGCAAGCGCGCCTATCTAGTTACCTCGCGAGAGGAAGCACCGCGCGGCCTCAGCCTCAGGCAAGTCGGCCTCAGCCAGCCCTTCTTGCCAGCCAGCCCTTCTCCCCCCGCTCGGCCCCGCCGCCCCTCTCGCCCGCGCGTCTACCCTACTTCGTCACGCCGGCGTAGGCGCAGGCCTCGTTGGCCGCGATGTAGCCCGAGTCGATGCACAGGCCGTAGCAGTAGCCAGGGACGTCGTAATAGGGCGAGTAGTACAGGCTGCCCGCGTCGGTGCCCACCGCGTAGAGGCCCTCGATGGGATGGTTGTCGATGTCGCAGGCGCGGCACTGGTCGTCGATGCGGATGCCGCCGAAGGTGCTCCAGGCGCTGGGCTCGTTCTCGGTGACGTAGAACGGGCCGGTGGTGACGGGCGTCAGGTACCAGGGGTTCGCGTCGAACTGCTCATCAACGCCGGCCTCGCAGTACTCGTTGTACTTGGCCACGGTCTCCACCAGGTTGGGCAGGCCCACGGTCTCGGCCAGCTCCTCGATGGTGTCGGCCTTCCAGCACCAGCCCTCGGCGATGCCCTCCTCGATGTCGGCGGGCAGGTTGTCGAGGATGCGGTCCTTGAAGTAGTTGCCGATGAACCAGTTCTCCGAGGTGGCGCCGCGGGCGGTCATGTAGTTGTAGAGGCCCTCGGTGGTCATGGCGTCCACGTAGGCCTGGTCCACCACGGCGTACCAGGGGGAGTTCTTGAGCGTCTGCTCGGAGCCGTAGCTCATGGGGTAGTCGCACAGCAGGCCCTCGTTGATGAAGCGCTTGCCCTGGGCGTCTACCAGCAGGTTGCCGTAGTAGCCGAACTTGAAGGCGTAGTTCTGGTCGTACTTGTCCTGCTTGGCCGGGCGGCTGGCCTTGGAGTGGGTTCCACCGTACTCGCAGGGGCAGTAGCCGAAGGTCTTCTCGAGCGCGGCACCGGCGGCCTCGGCGGCCAGGATGCCGTCGCCCGTGCACAGCGACTCGCCGCCCTTGGCCACGTTGAGCTTGCAGGTCTTGAGGAAGCGCTCCTGCAGGTCGCGATTGCCCAGGTAGCCGCCCGTGGCCAGGATGACCGCGCCGGCGTTGATCTGGATGACGCTGCCGTCCTCGGCGGTGGCGAGGATGCCGCACACCTTGTCGCCGTCCTTCACCAGGTCGGTCATAGACGTGGACCAGTGCACCTCGACGCCGTTGTCGTCCAGGGCCGTCTGCCAGAGGCTGAAGCGATCCTCAAGGGCGGTCGTGATGAGGTGGAAGCCGCCCTTCTCGTCGATGAAGGGGGTCTCAAAGCGGAAGTTGGCTTCCTTGAACTCATAGCCGATGCCCTCGAGCTTGGCCACGGCCTCCTTGGAGGCCTCGAGGCACTTGCGGTCGAGCGAGGGGTTGGGCGTCCAGTGCGTGTAGTTCATGATGTGCTGGAACACCTCGTCCACGGTGAGGGTGGTGCCGCCCTCGCGGTTGTGCAGGACGTCGGTGTCAACGGCGAACGGGCCGGAGACGTACACGCCGTTGGGAGCGGTGACGTCGGCGCCCTTCTCCACGGTGATGACCTTGGCGCCGTTCTGGGCGGCGGTGATGGAGGCCATGAAGCCGGCGGCGCCGCAGCCGCACACCACCACGTCGCACTCGAGCGTCTCGGTGGGCTCGGGCTTGGCGTCGGCGGCCTGAGCCGGCGCGGCGACGATGCCGGCGGTGGCGGCCACGGCGGCAGCGCCGGCAGTGGCGGCGACAAACGTGCGACGGTTCATGCTGGTGTCCATATGCAACCTGCTTTCCCCTTTGTGAGAGACACCCGTCACCGGCCCCTTACCGGCTCGGCTGCCCCTCGATTTGCCTGCGAGTCTGAACCCTCGAGAGGGTCGAAGGTCAAGGGGAATTTTGGGATTGGGGCGAGGCGGGCGGGCGGCAGGACGAGAGCGAGGGCGGGACGAGCTGAGGACGAGCAGGCCAACGATCGAGAGGAGCGGCAATTGAGAGGAGCGGCGAGGCGATGCGGGCAGGCGCGACGCGGGCCGCACTCGCCTCGCACCTCACTCGGCATACGCAAGCATGCCAGCCATAAACACCGGCAAGTACAGGATGGCCCCGTCGCGATGGACGTTCGTCTCAGCAAAGACAAGGGCGCGGTCGATTGTGTACTCCTCAACCGCCAAGGCGTTGTCGAGCGCCGCATGACTGGTGAACGACTTCCCCGACTTCACCTCGATGGCAGTAATCGCGCCATCTTGCCCCTCTTCCACAAAATCAAGCTCGCCGATTTTCTTAGATGAGAAGTACCGCAGGTCAAACCCATGGGCCTTGAGTTCCTGGGCAACGAAACCCTCATAGGCCGCGCCCATGTTCATCCCGAACTCCCCTGCCGCCTCGCCATCCAGGACCATCTGGGCCACGCCTTTGGGATAGGACGACATGAGCATCCCCGTGTCAAGGTAGAACAGCTTGAAGAGGCTGCGCTGCTCGCCGATCAGCAGCGGCGCTATAGGCGCGGACACATTGTAGACGGGAAGGGCGACACCGGCCCCCGCCAGCCACAGGAAATGGTCTGTCACCTGGGCATAGCGCTTGACCCCCTGAATGGAGCTCAGCTTGAAGCGACGGTTTTTCGACCCCACCTCGCTCGGAATCAGGTCGTAGATATCACGGATGACGAGGCGCAGCTCCTCGGGCGCATACTTCGTGATGTCCTGGCGGTACAGCGCATGAAGGTTGCGGTGAACCTCGCGCACGGCGTCGATGTTGCCTGTCTCGATAAATGAGGCCACGGCATCGGGCATGCCCCCCACCATGAGGTAGCGGTGGAAAAGGCCCCTCAACCGGTCGTAGAGAAAGTCGGGGAGCTCCCGTTTGGCGCGAGCCGCCTCGCAAGCGGCGCCCCAGACGCCCTCGGCAAGGCCACATGCCCAGCAAAACTCCTCGAAGTCCATCGGGAACATCTCGACCTGGTCCACATATCCCACCGGCAGGGAGTCTATGTTCTCAATCTCAACGCCGAGCAGCGACCCAGAGAGGATGTAGCGAAACCCCGTTTTCTGTACCAGGTACTTTATGAACGTCACCACGTTGGGGCAACGCTGTACCTCGTCGATAAACACGACCGTCTTGCCCGCGACCATGGGCACAGACGCGGCGACGGTCATGCGCAGGAACAAGTCGTCGGCGCTCGTCGCGTCGGCAAAGGACTGCCTCGTGGCGACGTCCTCAATCATGTCGAACCGAACCACGTTCTCAAACTTGTCCCGTGCGAAGGCATTGATGAGGTAGGTCTTGCCCACCTGGCGCGCGCCTTTGACCAAGAGGGCCTTTTGGGGCGCCCGCAGGTACCAGTCCTCAAATCGAGCGTACGCCTTTCGTGCAAACATGGGTGCCTCCTGCTGCGTCAGGCTGATCAACGCATACTGCCGTGTAGCTGGTATGTTACACTTTTCCGCATCCGTAGACCCCGCATTTTGACACTTTTCCGTATCCGGTGGGCCCGATTTGCAACACTTTTCCTTACCTCACCGCACGTATACACTGGCACCGGAAAGGAGTTCCCATGCCCACTGATGTCGAAGCCTTCTACCTGTCGTACTGGACGGATTTCTACCGAGTCTTCTCCCCGGATACCTACGAGGACCGGCCACGCCTCCTCATGACGCTCGACCCGTCGCAGCCGAGCACGGTGCCGCAGGTCGAGCTGCGTTCCGGGTCGCAGATTTGTCTCATCAGGGCGGATGTCAACCTCGAGCAGCACCGGACGGGAATCGAGCTCGTCGCGACCGATTACGACATCTACCAGGCAGACATGCTCCCCAACTTGCACGCCCTGAACCCGTTCGAGAACTACGCCAGGGCCAAGACCGCTGAGTCCACGGCCTCGGCACTTGAGCGCGAAGGCGAGTACGGGCTGCGGTTCGAGCGGCCCATGGCACCCGCCGATTGCACCGGTGCGACCAGCAAGTTCGGCCCCTTCTTCCATGCGCAGAGCGTCGTGTGGCTCGCGGAGAGAATCAAGTGGACGGCGATGGGCCCTTATGACGGAGCGAGGCCTGCCGGCTTGGACTCGCTGACGCAGGCCCTCGCGCACTGGGTGAACATCCACGCCGCAGAGGACATCGCGCGCAGGCCCGACCTGGTCGAGACCCTCGGCAAGCTTTTGAACATCGCCCCCGCCGAGGTCCTTCTGGCCCTCTTCGATAACCCGACGCACCTCATTCGCGCGCTTGAGCAGGCCAATCAGGCAGACTACGCCCATCAGGTCAAGGAGCTGACCGCCCTTCTCTGGGACGATTGGTGTGGTATCTTACAGACCGAATGACGCATCGAGCACCTTCATCGCCGGGGCCCCAGCGAAAGCAGTGGCTTCAGCCTCGCTATCAAAGGCCTCAACGACCAGCGTGGGACTGCAGTTGACGTCGCGGGAGAACCCCAGCGTGCACGACCGAGACCGGTTCCCCTAAAATCGAGCCGACAAGGGGCATGCCTTGGCCTGCAGCCCAGTCAATCTTGCTCATCGCATGTCCTCCTCGCCGGCGAACTCGGCGACGCTGTCGTCCAGCAGTTTGCGCAGCTCGGCCTTGCTGGGAAGCACGGTCTGGTAGCGGCTCGCAAAAATCTGCTCGTTGTCCTTGGGCAGCGTCAGCTCCACCATGGAGTCGCTCTTGTCCTTGCACAGCACGATGCCGATGGTGGGGTTCTCTCCCTCCAGGCGCTCGTAGCGGTCGTAATAATTCACATACATCTGCATCTGGCCCAGGTCTTGGTGCTTGAGCTTGCCGATCTTCAAATCTACCAGGACAAAGCACCTGAGCAGGCGGTTGAAGAGCACCAGGTCCACGAAGTAGTGGTCCTCCTCAAAGGTGAAGCGCACCTGCCTGCCCACGAACGTGAATCCCCGGCCCATCTCGAGCAGGAACTTCTCCAGGTTGCTTATGATGGCGGCCTCAAGGTCGCCCTCCGAATAGGCGGGGCGCTCGTCGAGCCCCACAAACTCGAGCACATAGGGGTCTTTGACCAGGTCGGATGGCTTCTCCACGACCTGCCCGGCGCTTGCGAGGCTCATAACCTGCTGCTTGTCCGAGCTGAGGGCAAGCCGCTCGTAGGGAGAGGCCTTATAGGCGTCGCGAATCTGCTCAAGCCTCGCGGCCGAGAATCCCCGGCCAAAATCCTTGGTGAGATTCCGAGAAAGGCGTGCAAGCAGGTCTTTGTCGCAACCCGTCTCCGTAGAACCGCTCTGCTCCTCTTCCGCGATGCGACGGCCCAGCTCGTAGTACCCCTGGTTCACCACCGCGTTGAGGTCACGATACGCGCAGCTGCGCCCGGCATCGATAATGGTGCGAGCGTCCTCGAACAGATTGCCCTTGCCCATCACTCGCCCTCCTCGCCGGTGAACTCGTCGAGGGCGCGGTACTCGGCGCTCAGCTCGCGGGACAGCTCCTCCTTGGTGGGGAGATACGGCAGATACTTGGCCGCGAAGACCTGGTCGTTGTCTTGCGGCAGGGTGTATTCCACGATGGAATCACTCTTGTCGGCGCACAGCACGATGCCGATGGGCGGGTTGTCGCCCTCGTTCATGAGCTCGCGCGTGTAGTAGTTCACGTACATCTGCATCTGACCGAGGTCTTGGTGCGTGAGGTCGTCGGTCTTGAGGTCGATGAGCACGAAGCAGCGCATGCGGTAGTTGTAAAACACGAGGTCGATGTAGAAATGGCGTCCGTCGAAGGTGATGCGCTTCTGACGCGCCTCGAAGGTGAAGCCGCGCCCGAGCTCGAGCAGGAACTTCTGCAGGTGCGTGATCAGCGCCTGCTCGAGGTCGCTTTCCCTAAACGCGGCGTCGTCGGAGAAGCCCAGGAACTCAAGCACGTAGGGGTCGCGGATGATGTCTGCGGGGCGGGGTGCCGGGGCGCTCTTCTGAATCTCGGACGACACGGCCTGCTTGTCCTTGCTGGCAAGCAGCCGCTCGCGAAACATCGTGTTGACCTGGCGCTCCAGCTGGCGGGTACTCCAGCGGGAGTCGGCGCACTCGTTCATGTACCACATGCGGGCGCCGGCGTCGGGAATGCGCATCAACCTGCGGTAATGCGTCCAGCTCAATTCGCTACGCAGTGCGTCGCGAATTGGGAAAGCAAGGTAAAACTGACGCATGTTACGAAGATTGGCAACGCCAAAGCCGTTCCCAAAGTCCTCAGTCAACCTAACTGCAAGCCCCTCGATCAGGGCATCACCGTACTTGGCTCGGTCCTCGCCACCCTGCTGCTCGATTATGCTGCGACCGATCTCCCAGTACGCCTCGACCATCGCGAAGTTGACGGCCGCATAGGCCCTCTTGCGCGCGGCGTCCAGAATCGAGGAGACCTGGCTGTAGAAACCCTCGGGTACGATTGCGACCCTGCCTTTTCCTGCAAGCTCTCCCATGCCTTACGCCCCCTGCCCCTCGAGGTCGGCCACGATGGCGTCGATCTGGGCGCGGAGCTCCTGCTCGCGGGCCACGATCTGCGCGATGCGCCCGTTAAGCTCGGCTCGCTGGGTCTCTTTGTTGCTTGCGGATGCCAAGGCGGACACCTCTTTCGTAGTCGGTAAACACAACGGCCCGCCGCTCGCAGGGCGCGCTTGAGAGTGGGGGCTAGTTTAACCCCTCGCGGTGAAGCCAGGCCGGGAAAGCTGGGCGAAGACACGGACCGGGACGTCAAAGCCGGGACACGCGTCGAAATCTTCCACTCAACTTGACAAAATCCCCTACACGCCAAAGAACTTCCAGTGCACTGGATGAAAATTCGGCGCCAGGCCTGGGCCATGGGGCCGAAAACGCCCTCGCCTATCACTGCTGCCCCGAGCGCACTTGGATTGCTTTGCTCCGAAATGGGCATCTTTCCAAATCCATACAGCGATTTGTTCCCATTTCGGAATTTTTTGCCGCCAGAACGAGAGACGTTAGCCAGAGGTTCGATAGCCAAAGCTAGTCGCTTGTGCAAGTTTTGACTATGGCATGGACGAAACTTGTCACATTTGCAAGTTTTAACTATCCGCCCCAGGAGGCGCCCGCCCCCGCGCTTGGGCGACGGCATCGCGGCACGAGGCAAGCAGACGTATCGCGCGATATTCGCAAGCCGCATAGCCCGCCACCGCGCCCGGCCCGCCGGCCGCGCCCCCTACGCTATCGGCACGTAGAGCGTCTCCACGTCGCTACCCTCGCCGTCGAGGTTGAGGAAGCCCGGCAGCAGCAAGGCGTCGCCGCGCACGCGGTAGCCGTGCTCGCGCAGGTAGTCCAGCGCCGGGGCGTAGCTCTCGCGGCGCAGGCTCTCGGCCCGCGTGAGCATGCGCCGGGCGGCCAGGCACTTGCCCATGACGAGGCGGCGCACATGTGGCATATCTTGCTGCGGGATGCGCCAGCCCTCGCTCGCCTTGAAGCCGTTGGCGTAGTTGGGGCTCACCGTGAGGACGTCGCCCAGAAGGTCGGCCACGGGGATGACACGGATGCAGCTCGTCACGTGGAGCATCTCGTAGAAATGGGCGATGACCTCAGCATTCTCCTGCGCCACCGAGAAGTCGGCCCCATGGGACGCCTCCACGTAGAGCCAGTCTTCCATGTCCACCACCTCAAACCTTGAAGTGACTGGAAGGCTCTCCGGGTCGGGCGAGTCGAGCAGCTCAAACGCCCGGGCGATGCGATCCTGCCGGTAGCGCAGAAGCTCGGCCTGGCGCTCCAAGGCCTCGCGTTGGGCCACAAGCGAGCAGCGGAACTCGTCGCTCTTCTGGCGCAAGTCGATCATCTCGATGGCCATGTCCACGCTGAAGCCGTACTGCAGAAGCATCCGGAACGCGTTGGCGCGGAAGGCGTCCTGCGGCGTGAAGTAGCGGTAGCCGTTGCCCTCCTTCGCGCCGCCGAACAGGCCCTGCTTCTCGTAGAAGCGGATGCGCGAGGCGCTCATGCCCGTCATCGCCGCGAACTCCCCGATGCGGTAGCGCCGGCCGGAGTACTCGCGCTCGTAGTCGTCGCGCGCCGATGTGACGTCCTGCTCCGCTCTCCCGCCAGCCCCGCCGTCCATGCCGCAGCCCCTTTCTGCCGTATGCGCGCAAGTGTAACGCGAAATGGGTTCCGCGTCCGCCAGGGCCGTGCGACGGGAGCTGCTCAGCAGCGAGTAGATTACCACCCGCCGCCGCCCGACCTACGAGGCCCCCTTATTCCATCTGGCGAGCAACCATCTCATCGAATGTGATAAGCCGCGCCGACGGAAGGGCCTTCGCGAACTCCTTGCATGCATCGGTGAACGGCGACTTCGAGAAGATCCATCGGGGGGCAGCGGAGTCCGCCCCCGCAAGCCAGGCGCGTTCGTCAAGCTTTCGCAGCTGGTCAGCATCGGTAGGCTCGCCCCGCCATTTGCACTCACCCACAAGCGTGGTGGATCCCTCATTCACACCAACAACGTCTATCTCAGCTTGCGCGCGCTCCTTGGGGTCGTTGCCCCACCAGCTGCCAATGTCGGTTAGAGGCACCTCGAGCCTTCCCAGCGCGCATTCACGCCACAGCCAGTCGCGGCATATTTCCTCAAACACCGGGCCCATGAACAGCGGCAGGCCCTGCGCTATGACCGGCGCAGCCAAGTCCCCCATTCCGCGTTCAACCATCGCCCGGCGAGGCCCGACGAACCTATGCCAAAAGCGGAACAAGTTGTCTTTTACCTGCCACAGCGTTTTCCGCCCACCCTTGCCCCCAATCGGCTCGACTTTGCGAATCAAATCAAGCCGCGCGAGGCCCTTGAGATAGTAGTCCAGTGCGCTGGACTCAAGCCCGGCCTTGGCTGCAACCTCATTATGCTGCGTTGCCCCGCAGGCAATGGCGGCCATAACGGCGTTGTAGGGAGCAGCCTTGCTTACCTCCTGCTTAATCAGATTCGCCGGCTCCTCATACAAAATGGAGCTCGGGTTAAGAAACATCGACGCGATGTTACTCACTAAAGTCTGAGCCGCATCATATTGGCGCATATACAGCGGTATGCCTCCAACCATGGCATACACGCAGGCGGCAGTCTGTGAATCCGTATCGGGGAAAAAGGGCAGCGCCTCAAAGAAGTCAAACGGTTTGAGTTCTATTTGCGAGGTTCTGCGCCCGTAGAGAGGACTCTTGCTGTCAAGCAGCTGCTCTTTCATGAATGAAAGCGACGAGCCACACAGAATAAGGTAGAGCGCTGAGGTTTCTCGATTCCTGTCGATTGCCGACTGCAGGATAGAGGGAAACGCGGGATACGCCTTAGCCAGATAGGGGAACTCGTCAATAACAAGAACCGCGCGGCGCCCCCTCGCCGCCACAAACGCAGCCTCTATAACGCTCTCGAAATCCGGGTAGACGGGCGCATCAAACGCGGCTTCAAAATTGCCTACATTGCCCTGAAGAACAAACACAGCCCTGCTCAGGGCGCGCAGGTTCGCTTCCCGATCGTCCTCCACGGCCATGCAGTAACCGCATGGCAAATCGCGCACAAACTCGTTTATCAGAGAGGTTTTCCCCACGCGACGCCTGCCATAGATGCCGACAAACTCAAACGACGAGCTTTCGTAGCGCCTCTTAAGCATCCCCAACTCGCGCCCTCGCCCAATGAACATCGGCCACCCCTTACCAGACTAAGAATAATTTGCCTAAGTTGGCTTTGCTAAATTGTACTTAGTCTTATGAAAGATGCAAGCTCGATAGCACCGCCCCATCCGGCACGCCCGCCCTCCCTCGCACGCAAAGGCCCCCGGAGCCGCAAATCCATGGCGGCTCCAGGGGCCTCGCATCGCATGTGTGTCAGGCGCAGCGCGTCTTACTTCGCGGGAGCCTCAGCGGGAGCGTCGCCGCCCTCAGCGGGGGCCTCGCCGCCCTCGGCAGGTGCCTCGCCGCCCTCGGCGGGAGCGTCGCCGCCCTCGAAGGCGTCACCCAGAGCAGCCTCGCCACCCTTGGCAGCGTCGCCGCCGCCAGGGCCGCCGGCCTGATCCTGCAGGCTGATGTCGCCCATCCAGTCGTCGGCAACGGTGCCGCCCAGGATGTTCTCGACGATGTAGCGGGCAGCCTTGGAGCCGGCCCACATGCCCACGGTCTGGCAGGTGCCGCCGCCGTAGACCTCGCCGTCCCAGCCGCTCGTGCACACGCCGGCCGCGAACAGGCCGTCGACTACGTTGCCGCGGTCATCGGTGACCTGGGCGTTGCGGTTGATGCGGATGCCGCCGCAGGTGTTCAGCATGCCCGAGCAGCACTGGAAGGCGTAGAACGGGCCGGTCTCGCAGGGCCACAGGTAATCGGCGCCCTTGCCGTACTCCTCGTCGGTGCCGGAGGCGCAGAAGCCGTTGTAGCGCTCAATCTCGGCCAGGAAGTCCTCCTTCACGAAGGTGGAGACCTTCTCGGCCAGCTTGTCGGCCAGCTCGTCGAGGGTGTCGGCGGAGATGATGAAGTCCTTGTCGGCGTAGTCGGCGATCTCGGAGGTCAGGTCGATCTCGTTGCCCACGCAGGCATCGGCGAAGCCGGAGTAGTGGCGGCTGCATCCGCCGGCCTCGTACTTCTCCTTCATAGAGGTGTCCATGATGGAGAAGACGTAGCCCTGGCTCTCGATGAGCTTACCCGACTGGGAGGTGCCCAGGGAGCCGCCGGCCGACTCGTCGCAGAAGCGGATGCCGTACTCGTTGATGAACAGGTCGGAGTACTGCATGGAGGCAGCCACGCCCAGGGGCGAGCTGTAGGCGAGGGACTCGTCGCCGTTGCCCACGTTGTTGAACAGGGACGCCACGGTGAGGTGGTTGGCGCGGCCGTGAGCGGTCTGCTCGGCCATGAGCTGGCCGTCGCCGTCCTGGCCCTCGCCCCAGCCGATGGTCTTGGACATGTCCTGGCTGGAGTACTGGGCGAGCAGCTCCTTGTTGTTGGACATACCGCCGGTGGCGAGCACGACGGCCTTGGTGTTGACCTGGGTCACGTCGCCGTTCTCATCCACGTACTGGATGCCGGTCACGGTGTAGGGGTCGGCGAGCACCAGGGCGAAGGCGCGGGAGTTCGTGCGGATGTCCACGCCCTCCTCAGTGGCGATGGGGGTCAGCTTGTTGATGGCGGAGGTGCCGTTGCCGCCCTCGTAGAACACGACGCCGGCCTGGTACCAGCCGCAGCCGTGCTTGCCGAACAGCCAGTCGGCGTTGGAGCCGGCCTCCTTCACGCGCTCATAGTGCAGGATGGAGTTGGCGATGAAGTTGGTGCCGGCGGCCGAGTTGTAGCCGGAGAGACGCGCAGCGTCCTCCTCCTGGTTCTTCTGCGGGCCGTTGCACTCGGCGTAGTTGGTGGAGCCGCCCAGGCCGGCGTTCTTCTCGAGCATGATAACGGTGGCGTCGGGAGCCTGCTCCTTGGCGATCATGGCAGCGAAGAAGCCGCCGATGCCGGAGCCGACGACGACGATGTCGGCGTCCTCGACGTTGGCCGGGTTGTCGACGACGGTGCCGACGGTGATGCCGTCAGCGGCAGCCTCGTCAGCGCTGGCAAGCGCGGGCACGGCTGCCATGGCACCGGCTGCGGCGGCGACGCCGAAGAACGAGCGGCGAGTCATCTCAGTCATAACGTGTGCTCCTATCTCGTAGGCATGCGCAAGTCCCCTTGACTCGAGCATGCAGGTACACAACGAGCCGAACTATGGCATTCCCGCCGCCGCCTGGGGTAATCCCCTAACGGGTGATTTCAGAAAGGGTGCAGGTCAGGCGGGCAGAAAACCCTGTCAAGGCCGACTTGCGCACGATTCGGTAAGGGGAAATGTGACCGCGAGATTGCCGCCCGGGCAGCTTCACGCTTTCTCTTGCGAACACGCACATTTGCTCCATACCCCCTTTATTGCGACTCCACATTCATTTTTTCGCCACATTGCTGAAGCACGGGATTCTTCGCCCCAAAGTGGCGACTGGTCGTGTGCAGGCGAGGGCCGTAGAGTCGAGGACGGTGCGCGGGGTCCCGCGCACGGGCGCGACTTTGCACAGGGCCGCCCCGCCGGGCACAAGGTTCGTCCATTTCGGACGGATGTGGGCCGACGGGCCGGCATATGCGAGGCCGCGCGCAAACCCGATCGAGAACAAGGGGATAGACCATGCTTAAGAAACTGACCCGTCGCTCGTTCGTCGTGGGTGCCTCGCTTGCCGCCTGCACCCTCGCCACCACCTCCGCCCTTGCCGACGCGCCCGCCGAGGGCGGTGCCCCCGAGGGTGACGCTCCTGACGGCGGCGGCGCTCCCGCAGGCGGCGGGATGGGCGGCGGCACCCCGCTCGACCTCACCGGCATGCTCGCGCTCAAGCAGTACGTCTTCGTAGCAAGCCAGGGCGAGATCGACGGCGGCACGGTGAGCTGCGCGTGCTACGGCGCCTACGGCGAGGGCGAGGGCGTGCGCTTCGCCCCTGCGGCCTTCGAGGGCGAGCTCGAGGCCTATCTCGACTCCGCCAAGACCAAGCCCGCCGAGGGCGTCACCGCCAAGGTCGAGGCCGGCACCTTCACGCTTGAGGGCGCGGACACCGAGGGCAACACCGCTTACTACCTCTTCACCTCCGAGGACGCCTACAACACCATCGTCTATGTGGTGAACAGCGAGTACGGCGCCGACTCCACCCTCACCCTGGCCGACGGCACGAGCCTTGACATCTACCATGCCGCCCCCAACATGGCGCAGGGCGACTACACCGCCACCGTCGAGGCCGTCAACGAGGCCGGCGCGGTCTTCATCGGCGGCAACCGCATGATCCGCACCGCCGCCGACTACGGCATCGAGGGCGACGACGCGGCCGCCGTGGACTGGTTCCTCTCCAGCGGCGTCACCAACGCCGGCGACACCTACACCGAGTTCGGCGACGTGATGTACGGCTTCGAGTACGCCGTGGCCATCTACCGCCTCTTCCAGATCGTGTGCGACCAGGTGACCTTCGCCAAGGGCTACGTCGACGCCACCGACTTCTCCGGCGCCATGTTCTCCAACGACCCCTACTCCGACTCCGTGAGCGCCACGCTGCAGGTGGGCGTGTGGAACGGCATCTATACTAAGATGACCGACGTGAAGGACTCCGGCGCCACGGGCGACTACCCGGGCTTCTACCTGCTCACCAACATCGACGCCGACACCACCATGCTGGGCACGGGCGCCCAGGTCACGGGCAAGTTCGCCCGCGTGGGCCTGTACAACGCCCTGCAGTCCAAGTGGACGATGAAGAACAGCGCCGGCGAGGACGCGGCCGGCGAGCTGGCCAACATCGCCGCCGAGTACGACCAGGGCGAGGTCGAGGCTCCCGCCGACTACACCAACGAGGCCAAGGTGTACGCCGTGGCCCAGGTGCTCGAGGGCGCCGACGGCAAGGCCGCCGTCGAGGCCATGGACGAGCCCATGGACAAGCTCGCCTGCATCCGTCTGCTCTACACCGTGAAGGACTACCTGAAGTCGCGCACCGCGCCCGACGCGGCCTGGGCCGAGCAGGTGGGCTCCTACACCTCCGACATCTCCCAGTTCTTCGGCCCCGAATACGGCGACACCACCATCCTGGTGAAGGGCAGCACCGACCTTCCCGACTCCTTCATCAGCGAGAAGAACGCCGCCGTGCTCATCGACGACGTGGACGCCACCGTGGAGCTCTCCGGCTTCACCGTGTCGCTCACCGGCAACGCCGACGACGCGGCCAACGTCATCGTGGGCGCAACCGACCCCAACACCACCCGCGACGGCGCCGAGGCTGCCACCGAGGGCGACGGCCTGGTGTACAACGCATCCGCGCGCAACGCCTTCTACCGCTACGGCATCGGCTCGGCCATGCCCGTGTGGGGCGCCGGCACCGTGGTGAAGATGAGCAACGACGACGGCACCCTCGTGGTGGACGGCGAGGCCACCGGCAGCGCCTACCCCGCCGGTACCATGGCTGGCGCGGTGTACTGCGGCTTCGGCGCGGCGGTCAACGTGACCAACTCCGTGGCCTACTCCAGCGAGCAGCACCTCTCCAACATCCTGTACAACGGCTCCTACCACTACATCGACTCGGCCGCCTTCGGCTCGGGCCGCGTGTACAGCTCCGACTTCTGGGGCGGCTACCAGGTGTTTGAGGACTGCGTGGCCACCGGCGACTGCGTGACCGACGAGCCCACCACCCTCATCGTGAAGAACTCCGTGTACGGCAAGAGCCTGGGCGGCAACGGCTTCGCGTCCATCTACTTCGAGAACTCCAAGATCAACGGCGGCTGCGCCGAGTTCCAGAACACCACCTCGCTCGTGACCGACGTGGCGGCCATGACCGTGGTCAACTCCACCGTGGACTGCTCCGGCGACGCCTTCGCCAGCTCCAGCAAGGGCGAGCGCGCCATCGTGACCCTCGTGGACAGCTCCATCGACATGTCCGCAGGCTCGCAGCTCGCCAAGGTTGACGGCTACGACACGGTCAACGCCATCTCCCTGGGCTCCGTCGACCCGGCGAACGTCGACGCCTACCAGGCACGCTTCAACGGCCAGCTCATCTTCAAGCTCTACGGCGACAACACCATCGCCACACCCGACGGCACCCTGGGCGCCACCGTGGCCGACGGCGCCACGCTCACCATCTTCGGCTCCATCGTCGATGAGAGCGGCGCTGCTATCGAGCTGCCCGGCGCGGTGTACGAGACGGGCGAGGAGTACGGCACGCTCACCGTGGTGAAGTGCGCCGAGGAGCACGCCGCCGTTGAGACCAGCTCGCAGCCCGCAGCCGGCGCCCCCGCAGCCGAGGGCGACGCTGCCCAGGGCGGCGACGCGCCCGCCGACGGCGCCGCTCCCGCAGGTGACGCGCCCGCAGGGGATGCGCCTGCTGGCGACGCCCCTGCTGGCGACGCGCCCGCTGAGGCTCCCGCGAAGTAAGAACCCCCACAGGCGACTGCGGGTGCACACGTAGACGCCGAAGGGTAACGTGCACGCGAGGGGCCCGGTGAGCCAAACGGCTTGCCGGGCCCCTCGGCATTTGGGGGTATGAGAGATGTGCTGGGGCGACGTGCGAACGCCCTCCTCCTACGCCTGCGCGGGGCGCTCCTTCACGGGCTCGCCGTCGGGGCCCTCAAAGCGACGGCCGACGCCGGTGAGCACGCTCGCGAGCAGCACCACGAAGAGCAGCAGGCTGTAGAAGAGATGGGCCGCCACCTGCACGAGCGACAGCTCCGGGGCGAAGTCGTAGCCGGCCGTGAGGGTGGAGCCGATGAGCACGAACACGCTGAGGAAGGGCACCGCCACCGCGAGCGCGTTGGCAAAGCCGTCGAGCAGGTAGGCACGGCGGTAGGGGTGCAGGCCCACGCGCGAGCCAATCTCGTCCTGGATCTTGCCGAAGGTGGCCATGGAAGCGCTCGTCACGCCGCCGAACACGAGCGTGGTCAGCGTGATGCCGGCCATCATGGCAAGCTCCGCGCCGCGCGGGGTAGCGCCCAGGCGGCTGTTGAGGATGCCGCTGGAGATGCGCTCGAGCACGCCGGCTGCGGAGAGAACGCCCATGATGGCGTACACCGACATCACGAGCACCACCGTGGCCATCATGGAGCTCACGCCGTCGGTGAGGAAGCCCGCAGGCGAGCCGCCGGGGGCGGAGAGGACGTCCTCAAAGCCGAAGAGGCCGAAGGCCAGGCCCACAACGCAGCCCAGGACGATGCCCACGCTGATGGCCTTGTAGATGCTGCGCGTGCGCACGGCCACGGCCAGCATCACGGCCACGGGCACGAGCATCACGAGCGGCTTGGGGTCCATGCTCTGGGCAAGAATCTCCTGCGCGCCCTCCGACAGCGTGCCGCCGCCTCCGAACACAGCGAAGAGCACAAGCGCGATACCTGCCGCCACCAGGGCAAACGGCATACGCGAGGCTACACAGCCGCCCACGTCGGCGCAACCCGGGCGGCTCTTGTAGTGCTGGGTGCTCGACGAGATGATGGTGGTATCGGAGATGGGCGCCACGTTGTCGCCGAAGATGCCGCCGCTCACGATGGCGCCAGCCAGGGCCGCCGGGTCGCAGCCCAGAAGCACGCCCGCCGGGTAGAAGATGGGGAAGCAGATGAACATGGTGCCCAGCGATGAGCCCGTGGCCATCGCGATGACGCACACGGCGAAGAACACGAACGCGCAGAAGGCCCCGCCGCCCACGCCCAGGGCGTCTGCGAGCCACACGAAGCCCGCCGAGACGTTGGCGAGCTTCACCAGGGCCGAGAACATGCCGATGATGAGCAAAAGCAGCAGGATGGGCACCGACTCCTTGGCGCCCTCGCACGCCGCGTCCCAGAAGGCCTCGTACTGCCCGGGCTTCACAAGCAGGGCGCCCACGAGCAGGGCCACGAGCGCGCCCATGGCCAGGGCGTACATCTCGAACGCCTGGAACACGATGAAGTACAGCACGCAGAAGAACAAGAAGATCGCCACCGGCACGAGCGCGCAGCCCCAGCCTCCGCGAAACTCGAGCTTGGGGGTGGGCTGGGCGCCGGCGACACGGGCGCGCGGCGAGCTTGCTTTGGCAGTCATGGCTGCCCCTTTCGTTTGACGGCGCAGGCTCCCGACAGGTCCCTCCTGCGGGCTGCTTCTGCGCGGCGTAACAAAACAGCAGGTAGAAAGCTATGCGTTGATGCTTGTTGGTTTGCTTGTAGGACCCGGCTAGGCCTTCTCGGCCTGCGCGGCCTCGTCGGCGGCGTTCTCGTTCATGCGCATGATGGCGCGGTACTTCGAGCCCGGCGTGCGCTCCTGCTCGAAGGGCTCGCCCTCCACGGTGGGATAGCGGCCGATGTAGGCACGGATGGCCGCGACCTCGTCGTCCGTGAGGTCGAAGTCGAAGATCTGCGCGTTCTGCTCCACGTGGCGGCTGTTGCGGATGCCCACGATGGCGCCGGCCACGTCGCGCTGGGCCAGCACGTAGCGCGTGGCGACGTTGGCCACGCTCACGCCGTGCGCCGACGCGATAGGCTCAAGCAGCTCGAGAAGCCCCTGGTAGCCCTCCCAGGTGAGCGAGTCGTCGATGACCTGCAGGTACTTCACCTGCGAGCGAGTCTCGGGCTCGGGCTTGGCGGCGAGGCCCCGGTACTTGTCGGACATGAAGCCGCCCGCAAGCGTGCCGTAGCAGATGAGCTTGATGCCGTTCTCGGCGCAATAGCTCTGCATGCGGCGCTCCACGCGGCGGTCGAACACGGAGTACTGGGCCTGCATGGACACCACGGGGATGCCCGCGTCCACAAGCTCGGCCAGATGGGGTGTGTCGAAGTTGGTGGTGCCGATGTAGCGAATCTTGCCCTTCTTCTGCAGCTCGGCCAGGTAGCCGGCGCATTCCACGCAGCCCGGCACGTCGTAGTCCCACCAGTGGAACTGCACGAGGTCGAGGGCGTCCTTGTTGAGGCGCTCCAGGCTGCGGTCGATGAAGTGCTCCACGTAGGGCAGGTCGATGTGGCCCAAATCGTTGATATCGGGAACGAACTTGGTATGCACCTGGATGGTGTCGGCCGCGGCGGCGCCGGATGTGGCGCGCAGCTCGCCCACGAGCTGGCCGATGAACTCCTCGGCGCAACCATAGATGTCAGCGCAGTCGAAGGTGGTAAAGCCGCGCTCCACGAGCATGCGGAAGGCGCGCATCACATCGTCGAAGTCGAGGGTGCCCTTGAGGGTGTGCCCGTTAGACAGCTGCCAGCAGCCGTTAAGCACACGCGAAATGGAGTAACCCCGCACCAGCTCGAAACGCTCTACCATATAACGCTCATCTCCCCTGCCGGGCCTCGCGTTGCCGTCGGTGCGGGCGCTGAAACTCCGGCCGTAAGACGGCTCCCCCTCTGGGAGCCACGGATGGGCCGCATGCTAGCAGATTGGGGGCACGCACGACGCGACTTTTTTGCGAGCGGTGGGCAGGGTGCACGCCGCCCTGCGCTACGCCTGCTCCCCCAGCCCCACCACGGTGCACGCCGCGTGGCTCAGGGTGCGCGGCGAGGTGCGAGTTATCTTGAAGCGCGCGCCGCAGTTGGGGTCGGGGCAGGCGATGAGGGCGTCGGAGAGCATCCAATCGTTGGGGTGCAGGGGGCGCTGCTTGGCGGGAAGCATCGGCAGGATGGCCGCGAGCGCATACATCGAGAAGCGCGCGCCCTCGGGAAACACCAGGTTCTCGCCCTGCACGAGGAAGTAGTCGCCCACGTGGTGGCTGCACACGAAGGGCCTCTCCCCCGCCACCACCTCAACTTTGAGGTCGTACAGCTCGAAGGCGTCCTCGCCCGGCTGGGCCTGCATGGCCCTCGCCACGCGCTCGTCAATGTTGGGATCCATGCCCGCGCTCCTCTCGAATTGCCGCCAAGACGCACGCCGGCGACCGCGTTGGCGCACCCTGGCGCGACATGCGGCCGCATCTCTGCCACACACGCCCGCGTCCGCGTTGACACGCAGGTCCTCTACCCCTCCACCACAAGGCTGGGACAAGGGTGCAGCTCGTCTTCCACCAGGCCAAAGCCCAGATAGTTGTCCACGAGGACCTCGGTGGGCGCGTAGTCGTCGGCCGCGTCGGGCGGGATGTACGCCACGGCGTGGGGGCCGTCCTCCACCTCGAAGACGACCAGGCCGTCCGCGTCGCTTGTAAGGTCGAGGCGCTGCGAGGCGTCCACCTCCACGGTGAGCGCGGTGTTCGGAAGCGCCGCGCCCGACCCATCCACCACACGCACCATGCACGTCCAGGGCGCAGGCTCGTAGCCCCCGCGCATCTGCAGGCGGCCCTCCGTGCCCGCATACAGCGGAATCACCGGCAGCTCCCGGCCCGCCTCTTCCTGCGCCAGGCTCACGAAGTACGCTTGAACGGTCTCGAGGTCGCCGCCCACCTCGGCCATGCGGTCGAGGGATGCGAGCACGTCGTAGCCGTTGCCACCGTCCATGATGAAGCTGCTCGACACAAAGACGATGGGCGTCTCGTCGTCGGCAGGGTCGAGCAGCTCGTCGGCGCCGTCGAGCGTCATCGAGACCACGCGCGAGCCCTGCTCGGCATTGAGGTCGAGTTCCACCGTGACGCCTGCCACCTGCAAAAAGCCGCCGAAGCAATCGTCTTGGAGCAGCATGCCGGTCTGCTCGTCCTGCCCGGCCGCAAGGCCCTGCGATATCTCGAGCACTTCCTTCAGCACGGCCGGTGTGACCCGCTTCAGCACCACCGTGTTGGAGAAGGGGAAGCAGCTCGCAAGGTCGCCGCGCGAGACGGCGCCCCTGCTGAAGACCTGTCGCAGGCTGCCGCCGTTCATCGCGCCCACCACCGGGTTGCCCGCAAGCCCCGCCTCCTCGAGGTACGTCTGGGCGCACGCCCGCATCGCGTCTGCCACCACGTCGCCCATGTTGGTCTCCACCAGGCGCGACGGGCCTCCGATGGCGGAGTTGGCCACCCAGCCGCCCCACAGCGTGGTGGGGGTCTCGAAGAGCTTCTCGGCCATGAGGGCCTCCTGCTGCTGCGCCAGGTCGGCCAGGTCGCCGGCGACGGCGGGGTCGGCCTGGGCAAGCTCGACAGCGCCGGTCACATCGATCAGCTCCTCGCGCGCGCTCGCCTCGCCGTCCTGGCCAAAGGCCAGGGTGAGCTTCCCCACAGCCGCAAGGTTGCAGCCGGTCTGCACCACGAGGATACCATTGACCTCGGCATTCTCCACCGTGTGGCTGTGGCCGTCCACGATGGCCGTCAGGTGCCGGGCGGCCTCGTCGGACAGGCCCTGGGCAAGCGCGGGAGCCGTGCAAGGGACTGCGCCGTTGCCCATGTGGCAGAGCGCCACGATGGCATCCAGACCCTGCTGCGCCAGCTGGGCGATGCAGGCCTCGGCCGTCTCTATCTCATCGCGAAACTCGAGGCCCTCCACGCACGAGGGCGAGGTGGCCGTGGGGGTCTCGCGCGTCACAAGGCCGAAGACGCCGATGCGCCGCCCGGCGCACTCCAGCACCGCCGTCGCGCCGTCGCCGCACACGCCCACGCCCTCAAGCAGCGGCTCGCCGTCCTCGCGAATGACGTTTGCCGCAAGCAGGGGAAACTCCATCGCGGCGGCGTTGTCGAGCAGAACGTCGCGCCCGAAGTCGAACTCGTGGTTGCCCACGCACATGGCGTCGTAGCCTGCAGCGTTCATGAGCTCCACGGCCGAGGCGCCCTTCTCCAGGGTGACGATGGGCATGCCCTGCGTGGCGTCGCCGGCATCCACGAGCAGCGAGTTGGGAGTGGCCTTCCGAAGCCCCGCCACCACGTCGATGCCCACCGTGGTGGAGCCGTCGCCCACAAGGTGGCCGTGGACGTCGTTGGTGTGGAAGATGACCACCTCGTCGGCGGGAGCATCCGCCGCGCGAGCCGCTTCGGGGGCCAGCCCCAATCCCGAGCCGAGCGCCGCCCCCGCAGCCGCCGCACCCGCAGCCGCCACAAACGCCCGTCGCGTGGCACCGCCTTGCCCAGCGCGAATCTGCTCGAAAGTCCTCATAGCCATCCCCATCCCCCATCTCGCTCGACGCCGACATCGGCACGCCCGCACGTCCGCCCGCGCCCACTGTAACCGCGCAGTATAACCCGCCGTCCGCCCCGCTCATCCCGACCATCCTTATCACACCAATATCTACCTGCCCTTTCAGCTTTCGCCAAAAAGGGGCGATACTCCCTTCCCCGCCCGCGCCGCCCATCTCCCCAAACAATCCACCGCAGCCCCCCTGCAACCGGCGGGCGCTTGGCAATAGCCCGTTTGCGCACCGCCGGAAGGGCGGGCCTTGGAGCGGTTCGCCTTATTCAGGCGTGGCGCACGGGCGGCAAAAAGCGCAACCTCTCTCCCGGTGCCCGAGCGGCGCCAGACACCATGCAGGAGAAACGCAACCAGAAGGAGTAGCGACATGTCTGATATGACGCGCAGGTCTTTCGTGAGCGCGGCTGCCATGAGCAGCGCGGTGGCCCTCAGTGCCTCCGTCGCCCTTGCCGACGAGGCCAAGGACGCCGAGGAGAAGGACGCCAAGCAGGACAAGCCCGCCGGCCAGAGCGAGGGCCTCGAGAGTGCCCGCGAGCTGTACAAGGGCTGGCTGGGCGAGGCCCCGCAGATCTCCGACGACCAGATCGTCGCCACCTACGACGCCGACGTCGTGGTGCTGGGCGGCGGCCATGCCGGCACGCAGTGCGCCAAGGAGGCCGCCAAGGCCGGCGCCAAGGTGGCCGTGCTCGACCAGCAGGCCCAGGACATGTTCATGTTCTACGGCGAGGACATCGGAACCTTCAACTCCCAGTACGTGCAGGACATGGGCTACGGCCCCTATGACGAGCAGGACGTCCTGGCTCAGTGGGAGCGCACCTGCGGCTACCGCGCCAACCCCGAGCTCGTGCTCACCTACATCCGCAACTCCGGCGCGATGATCGACGACTGCCTTGCCATCGTCAACGAGAAGAACCCCGACATCCTCACCAACATGGACGTCCAGCAGCCCGACGTGGAGTACTGGACCGACAAGTCCCAGCCCTGCGACATGGGCAACTTCAAGACCTACGTGGGCACCTTCTGCATGCGCTCCGAGATCCTGGACGAGGTGGCCGAGGGCGTGGGTGCCTACTCCACCATCGGTCAGCTCGAGGACTGCTGCCGTGAGGCCGCCGAGGAGAACGGCGCCGAGTGGTACTACGAGACTGCCGCCGTGTGCCTGGTGAAGGACGGCGACAAGGTGGTGGGCGCCATCGCCACCAACGCCGACGGCGAGTACGTGAAGTTCAACGCCTCCAAGGCCGTCGTCATCGCCTGCGGCGCCTTCCAGAACTGCCAGCCCATGATGAGCGAGTTCTACAACGAGGCCAAGGAGCTCCAGGCCAAGAACGGCATCGCGGCCTACACCTCCACCGACATCCCCGAGTCGGGCCGCGACACCGGCATCGGCCACCGCATGGGCTGCTGGGCAGGCGGCCGCATGGAGGCCGGCCCCATGGCCTCGCTGGCCAACGTGTCCGCGCCTGGCCCCTTCGGCTTCGCCCCCACGCTCATCCTCAACCGTGACGGCAAGCGCTTCATGAACGAGGCCGACTTCAACGCCATGGGCAACATGATCAACCGCCAGCCCAAGGGCATCTACTGCAACCTGTTCGACGCCAACTACCGCGACATCATCGCCCGCGGCGGCACCAACCACGGCGGCGTCGACTTCGGCCAGGCCACCTACGTGGAGCAGTGGACCGAGGACATGACCAAGGTCGCCGACGCCGGTGCTGAGGGCTACGTGGTGCGCCACGGCTGCCTCACCGAGCGCGCCGACATGAACAAGACGCCCGTCTACGGTGCCCAGACCCTCGAGGAGCTCGCTGGCTACCTGGGCTATGAGGGCGACGCGGTGACCAACTTCGTGGCGAGCGTCGAGCGCTACAACGAGCTGTGCGAGGCCGGCAAGGACGACGACTTCGGCAAGAAGGCCGACTTCATGCTGCCCATCTCCGAGCCGCCGTTCTACGGCTCCGTGGCCGACTCCTCCTCCCAGGCCGGCACCGCCGTGTCGCTGGGCGGCCTGGTGACCGACGCCACCTTCAACGTGCTCGACGACGAGGACAACGGCATCCCCGGCCTGTACGCCATCGGCAACTGCTGCGGCGGCCGCTACGCCCTCACCTACCCGGGCATCCTCGCCGGCAACTCGATCGGAATGGCGATGACCAACGGCTACGTCTGCGGCCAAGTGGTCGCAGCCCTGTAAGATGCAGAACCTGATGCGCTGCGTTCCACAGGCGCTCATGTACTCCAGTACACATCGCACCTGTGCGCCTTGCG
>CAVJGP010000029.1:0-3104 GCA_963648855.1 Alistipes onderdonkii
CCAGTAAGGCCAAAGAGGCGCGGCCGGCTCATGATGCGAGTCGGCCGCGCCTCCCAAAGCGCACGGCAGGGCCGCCCCCTGCCAGCGAGGACAAAAGGCGAGCAGTCATATTTGGAAAAAGGGAAGGTAGAGTCGCATGCCATATCGGCAGCTACCGGCGGCGGGCCAGACGTTTCGAGCGCGCATGGCCCGCCGCCGTCAAAGTTCAGATATCACTGCCCCGATTGCCTTGCTTTGTTAAAGAAAACCGCGGGGCGGGCGCGAAAAGCCCTCTTACGCCTCGTCGGCGACGAAGGAGATGCTGTACACGAAGTTCTCGGGGTCGTAGTAGTCCACGGCCTCGCCGTCCACCTCGGCGTAAGGGTAGCCGAAGTTGTTGAGCGGGCCGTCGGACTGAGCGGGGTTCAGCGTGATGTCGCGGCCGGCGGACAGGCCCACGCGCTGGGACTCCAGGTTGCCCCAGTAGAACTCGGCCTTCTCACGGCACTCGTCGGAGTCCTTGGACCAGTCGTTCTTGAGAACGGCCTTGAGCACGTCGGCGGGGTCGGCGCAGATCCAGCCGGTGCCCGGCAGGTAGAACTCGCTCCAGCAGTGCTGGTTCTTGGTGATGTCGTCGGCGTTCATGCGGATGCCGAAGGTCTCGCGGGCAGGCACGCCCACGGCGCGGCACAGGCCGATGAAGACGGAGCTGATGTCGGTGCACTTGCCCGAGCGCGAGCTGAGCAGCGCGCAGACGTCGCCGGTGCCGCAGCCCGTGACGCTCTCGTCGCGGTTCATGTTGGCGATGATCCAGTCATAGATGGCGCGGGCCTTGCCCAGGTAGGTGTCCTGGCCCTCGCAGATCTCCTCGGCGGCCTCGATGACCTGGTCGTTCAGGGGAATCATCGACGAGGCCTCGAGATAGGCGGCCTCATCGTCGCCGGGCTCGCCCTCCTCCACGAGCTCGGGGCAGGTGACGGCCTTGCGCTCGACGTGGAAGGAGCAGGTGGCGGTGCGCTCGTCGGCCTTGGCGTCGGCGTCCCACACCACGGCGAGCATCTGGTTGCCCAGGTCGTCCTCGGTGATCTGGGCAAAGCCCGCACCGGGGGCGTCGAACTCGACGTCGGTGATGGTCTGGTAGTCGTCGTCGCTGGCGACGGGCAGCCACAGGCGAACGGGCGTGCCGTCGGCGTACTGGGTCATATCCACGGTGTAGGTCACGGTGCCGCGGGTGACGTCTTCCTCCGTGGCGTCGGCGGCCTTGGCGTCGGCAGCCTTGACATCAGACTTGGCGTCGGCGGCAAGCGCAAAGCCAGCGCGGCTAAGGCCGGCAACGGCAGCGAGGGCGGCGCCGGAGGCAAGAAGGCTACGACGAGAGATGGCATGGGCGTTGAGAGCCATGGCAAAACTTCCTTTCGGACGAGGTATGGAATTGAGCGATATGATTTCGAGGAGCCGCAGAGCTTCGCAGACAGAGGTGCGGCGCGCATCGACAACACGACCTGGCACGGCGCTGCAGAAGTGCGCCTGCGGGTCGGAGCAGATTATTTTCCGTGCGCAACAGTATGGCAACAACGTTTTTTCAAGCCCACGAATCGTTCAAATCGCGGGCACGATGTGCACCATCCCACCCAAAAGAGAGCGACCGCGCACGCCGCACAAAAGCCCGTCGTCCTCATGGACTATAGGCTTGAGCTGGGCAAATGGATGACATAGACCCAAATTGGGTTTATGGGCATTAGGAGGCGCGGACGCAACGGACGGCCCGTTCGGGGCGTCATTTTGGCTCGCTCAGAAGGCTCTCCAGCTCGTCGCGGTCGATGGCACCGATGCGAATCCTGTCGATATTGCCCGAGCTGTCGATAAAAACCGACGTGGGGAAGGCCGCGACGCCCAGGTAGGTGGAAAGCGAGCTCTTCGTGTCCATGTAGACGGGAAGCTCCACGTTGTTCTCCTGCGCCCACGCTACGAAGTCGTCGACGCTGCGCTCGCCGAAAAAGCCCGGCACCACGACCGACACGACGCGCACGTCGCCCTTCTCCTCGTGCTCCTTCCACACCTCGGTGAGCTGGCCAAGGTCTTGCACGCACGAGGAGCACCAGCTTCCCCAGAACTCGAAATAGACGGGCTCACCCTTGAACTCGGAGAGCCTGTGCTTCTCGCCATTGAGGTCGGTGAGCACGACGTTTTTCCAGGCAGAGGAGACGCTCGAGGTGTCGGCGTCGCCCGCGTGAACATCCTGCAGGTTCACCTCGGTAGGACCTGAGTTGGCAGCTGTGATCAGGGCGCTCACCTGCGTGCACACCATCCACAGGCCCATGATGGCGATGAGCACGCCGCCGATGCGCTGCACGGTCTCCAAGTGCCGGTTGAGCTTGCGCACGCGCCCGATGAGCAGATCGCCCGCAAGCGACAGCACGAGGAAGGGGACGCACATGCCCAGGGAGTAGACGAGGAGCAGCAACGCGCTCGTAGTCGCGCTGCCCTGCTCGGCGGCAAGCGCCAGGATGGAGCCGAGAATCGGGCCGACACAGGGCGTCCACCCAAACGAGAAGGCAAGGCCCAGAAGAAAGGCCGAGAGGGGCGAGCCCTTGCGCGGGCTGTTCACCTCGCGCTTGAACGTGCGCTGAAGCAGCGGGATTTGGATGACACCCGACATGTGCAGGCCAAAGACGAGCACGACCAGGCCCAAGACGATGGTGAGCCACGAGTTGCTGATGAGCGAGCCCAAAAGGCCCGCGCCCACCCCGAGCGCCACAAAGACAAACGAGATGCCCAGAACGAAGGCGACCGTGTTGGCGAATCGACGCAGCTTGTGGTTGCCGTCCTGCCCTGTGGTTGCATCCCCGGCGAGCATGCCGATATAGACCGGGATAAGCGGCAAGACGCAGGGCGAGAAAAACGACAGCAGGCCGGCCGTCAGGGCCGACAGGACAGCACCGATTTGCAAGGGGTCCTCCGGGCGGATATGAGAAGGAATGCAAGCAGGAATGAGCCGGCGGGGCAAGCCGGCCGCACTGAGGTTCAGGGGACACTTTTGCGCAAGGCAAGGCCCCGGTCAAGAAAAAGGGCGACCCGAAATGGGGCCGCCCCGGCAGATTCGACATAAATCGCACGACAGCGCG
>CAVJGP010000029.1:3274-29466 GCA_963648855.1 Alistipes onderdonkii
GCTTACGCCTGCGCCTGCGTGTCCTGGGCGTGCTCGGCGAGCCAGTTGGAGGCCTTGGTGCGCAGGGCGATCTCGATCACCTGCGGCAGCTGGCCGTTGTCGATCATCGCTTGGGCCGCGATGGCCTGGGCGCCGCGCGCCACGCCGCCCAGCGACTCCAGCACCTCGGCCTCGGTAAGGGAGATGCCCTCGTGGGCCACCACGGCGTCGAGCGCGAGGCCGCGGCGAAGCGAGGCCTGGGCCTCACGCATCATGGCCGCCTTGAACTCCTCCATGTCGAAGCCGGGCTCGGCCATGAAGTCGTCCCAAGTGCGGCCCTGGCGCTCGACGTTCTCGGCGAACTTGTTTGCCATGAGCTCGGCCAGCTGCGTGACATAGCGCACGCCGGGCTCGTCCACGAGGCGCGTGGTCGCGAACTCCTCGGCCACGGCGTCCATGAGCTTGCCCCACCACTCGTTGTCGCGCTTGCTCTCGCACTCCTCGCGCGCCTGGTCGCGCAGACGAGCCATGCCGGCCTTGGCCTCCTCGGGCACGGAGTCCATGCTGATGGCGCCGCCCATCATCTGCCCCACGAAGTCGTCGAGATCCTTGTCGGTGACCTCGCGCTTCGCGGGGAAGGCCAGGCACACCGGCGAGAAATCCTCCACCTTGCCGCGCGGGCGCAGGCGGAAGCGCGCCACGAAGGTGAAGTCCTTGCCCTCGATGGGCGCGTCGCAGGGCGGGTAGGCGGCCGAGAGGAACGGCAGGATGCCCGTGCGCATGTAGGCCAGGCACATGAGACGCTGTTTGGTGAGGTACACCACGTTGTCGGCGAAGGCCTGCGGGCCCATGGCCAGGCGCGCCGCCCCCAGCGCGTCGGACTTGTCGGGGTCGTTGCCGCTGGCACGCACGAGGGCCTTGCGGGCCGCCTGCATGGAGTAGGCCACTTCCTCGGCGTCGGCCGACACGGTGAAGGTGGCGATGCCCGCCACGTCGGTCACCACGTGCACCGAAAGGGGCAGCTCGCCGCCCTCGTAGCGCTTGCCGTAGGTCACGTCGACGATATCGCCGGGGCCGGGCACCTCATGCTCCGGCTTGACGGCGAGCAGCTGGCTCAGGCTGACGTTAGTCTCACTCATGATGCGGCTCCAATCTCGCAGGGCGTGCGGCCCCGCGTTGCGTGTCTCATGTGGTCGTGCGTGCGCGTTAGCGCCGCCCGGTGCCGGCTCGCCCCCTGTCGGCTGCCAGGGGCGGCAGACAGCAAGCAGGCACAAGGCTGGCACCTGGCTCCCCTATCCCAGCATCGTCTTGATGGCATGACGCAAGCCGTCTCGATGCTCGGGGCGAACAAGGTAATACAGATAGCTCTCCAGGTTCACGTCGCCGGCGACGCCGCGGCCCACGAGTTTGAAGCGGGGCACGCGATAGCGCCGGTGCAGGTCGCGCACCTCGGCCCCCGTGAGGATCGTGGGGCTGGAAGGCGCGAGCTTGAAGAAGTCCTTGCCGGCCAGGTTGCAGCGGCGAAACTCGGTGAGCGTGCCGGCAAGCTGGTCGGCGCTGTTGTGCCGGTAGTGCTCCTGGCGGTGCGGGCAGTGCGGGTTGCACAGCTCGTTGGCCATGACCTCGAGGCGCTCGGTGTGCTCCACCTGGTTGAGGAAGGCATAGTCCTTGTTGAGGTTGTAGTTGAGCACCACCATGTCGTAAGCGTCCAAGGCGCGGCTCAGCTCCTGCGCGTCGAGAATCTCGCGCGTGGTGGAAAGCGTGCGCTCCATGCCGGGGTAGCGGGCCTTCACATAGTCGCCCACGAGGTCGGAATACACGATGACGCCCGCGTTGTGCGCGGCCGCCGCGTCGAGGATCATGTTGAAGTAGGGGTCGGCGAGGTGGCGCTCCTCAACGAGCATGTTGGTGAAGGTGAGGCGGGCCGCCAGGCCGAACTGGTCGAGCGCTTGGAAGGTGGCCTCCACCTGCTCTTGGGTATAGGGCTCGCGTATGAAGGCGCGGCCACCGTTCATCACGCATCCCGGGAAGCACCCGTAAACGCTCTGGATGCGCACGTCATCGTAGAAGAACTGCGGGCAATCGCGCATGACCTGCGCGAACACGAGGTTTCGTTTGAGCCCGACGGTGAAGTCAGGAACGGTGAAGTCAATCATCAGGGCTGGCCTTTCGAGTTGGGCGGCTGGGGAAGCCGAGAAAAGACAAGGCCGCAAGGCCGGACCGGAGCAAGGCGAGTCTAGCACCGGCCCGGCCTTACGTTACCTCACATAGGCCGTCTTTGCCCCGGTGATGTAATCGATCACCGCACTCGGGGCGAACTCGCAGATGCGATGCCTGTTGCGCAGGCGAATGCGCTCGGTCATGAGCTTCATCGGCTCGGCGTCGAGGATGTCGGCGCGCGCAAATCCTGAGAGCACGAGACGCTCCCCCGCCTTGCCGCACACCTCGATGAGCTGATGAATGAGCCTGTCGTGCATCTTCGCCTGGTCGTCGATGGTGCGCTCGGTGAGGTCGAAGTAGCCCTTCTCGGGATAGAGGCCGTTCGTGAGGCCGCACAGCACGAGCACCCGGGGGCTCTGGCCGATGAGGTCGTCGCAGGTGCCCACACGCACGCACGCAGGCTGCGGGACCTGGGGCGCGAGCGCGGCGTCGATGTGCGCGAGCAGCTCGGCGGCGCCGAAGTCAGGAGCGGCCCCGCTCACGAGGGCATCGAAATCGCGCGCCTGCTGGCCTTGAGTGCACACGTGGCGGCGCAGGACGGCAAGCAGCGCATCGCCGCGCAGGCCCTGGGCTGCAGCGAGCAGGGCCTGCCCCTCGCGTACGCGGGCGGCGACCTTCTCGCGGTCGAGCATGTCGCCCTCCACCACGATGTCGTTGGCCCCCACCAGGCCGAAGAGCAGGTCGGTGAGCTGGGCATCGCGCCCGTCGAGGGCATGGGCCAGGTCGGTGAAGGCGGCGGAGTGGCACAGGTAGTCGCCGAAGCCGCACCAGCAGCGCCAGGCCAGGCAGCTCTGAGGCGTGGCCACGAGGCGCACGGCATTGGCCATGGCCATGCTGGCGCACTTCTCGGGGTCGCGGATGTCGCCGTGCAGGTGGGCGCGTCCGTTCAGCCTGCTCACGGGCACGTCGGAGGCAGCGAGGGCGTCCTGCATGCGGCCCGCCCACGAGGGCTTGCCCGCGATGACGAAGACCTCCTCGGGGGCGCAACCGGCGTCGAGCGCCTCGCGCACGGCACCGACCACGCAGGCGCCCTCCTCATCGAGCATGCCCACGACGCGCACGTCGGGCTGGGAGTCGCTCGCACTCGCCATCTGCGCACGCTCAGCGGGGACCGCCGGGCCCTCGCCCTCCACGCAATCCTGCTTGAAGAGGTTGGAAACGGCGCTATAGGCGCACGCCGAGCCCTCGAACGTCTTGAGCTCCACACGCTCAAGTGCACATGAGGCCGCGAGTTCGTCAAGGCCCTCGGCATAGCCGTAGGGCTCCTCGCCCACCAGGCTGCCCGTCGTGTTCCAGGCCACGTCGAGGCTCTGGGCCGCAAGCATCTCGCAGGCGCGCTGCGAGGCACGGCTCAACGCACGGAAGTCGTCGACGAGCACGTGCGCGACGCTTGCCTGTTCGAGCACGTCGGCATGAGCCGCGAGATAGCGAACGCACGCAGCCGCGACCTCGCAGGGGTGGTACGCGCGAAGCATGGAGAGGTTGGCCTTGACGAGGGCAATCGTCTGCTTCTCCTCGACAGTCTCAAGCCAGCCCGGCTCGTCGTCGCGCATCTCGGAGAAACCGCGGTAGAAGAACTTGAGCATCTCGCGCAGACGGCGCTGGTGCATGCCGCAGGGGCGCATGTCCTCGAAGAGGAAGTCCTGCTCGTAGCTGTTGAGCACGTGGGCATCCCGCGCGGTGAAGGCACAGGCCGCGTCGCTTCCAAGTACCTCAAGCGCCCAGGCGAGCGGCGTGGTCACACGCACGCCCGCCGCCTCGGGGCATGCAGCCGCAATCCGGTCGGCCAGCGCCTGCGCGGCGCTCGGGCCGGCGGCAAACACCAGGATATCTTCGACCGGCGTGCCTGACTTTACGAGGTCGGCACACGCCTCCACGAGCCGTTGCGTCTTGCCGGTACCGACGCTTCCGCAATACGCGCGAACGCGCACGCCATCATGTACGTAGTTCATCGCACTCCCCGCTCCCATGCGCAGGCCCGCCGGGGACGGGGCGACTCTCCCCATGTGCCCAATTGCCGAGCCGCCCCGCCCTCGGCGGGCCTGCGTATCTCAATCTCTACCTGAGCCTTCTTGCACATATCAAACAAGCAACTCTAACCCTACAGTAAGGCTTAATCTATGCGCCTATCAACTGCTTGTTTGGCAGTGCTGCCAGGCCTGCTTATTTCTCGGTAGCCTCGCTGGCACCCTCGTCCTCAACGCCCAGGACGTTCTTGAGCAGCTCCACGTCGCTCTCGAGGAAGCCGTCGGTGTAGTCGGCCAGGCCCTTGTAGAAATCGGTGCGGGCGAACTTGCGCATGTCGCTCGTGAGCATGCCCGTCCAGGCATAGAGGTGGTCCTCAAGGAAGTTGTACTGCACGCGCAGAAGCGATGCGGCCTTGTCCTCGTCTCCCTCGCGGCACGCCTGGGCGGTGCGGGTTGCCATGGTCGCCATGAACTCGCACTCCATGGCGATGTGGTCCTCCGACTCCTTCCAGGTCTTCGCCTTGTCGAGGTCCTGGCTGCGATAGATGGCGAGCACCTCGTCGCGTGCCTCCTGCATCATGAGGCGGCGCGGGCTCGTATAGACGCTCTCATAGGGGTAGGCCGCGCTGAAGGCGTCCATGCCGCCACCGATAAAGGCGTGCACGTAGTCCACGGCAAGCTCCTGAAGCGTGCCCGACCACACGTTGCTCAGGTACGTGGCCATCAGGCGGTTGCCCTCGTCGGCCAGGTCGCTGCCGGAGTGCACGGGGAAGGCCGCGTGGCGCAGCTGCTCGAGCAGCTCGTCGTCCACCTCCTTGGCATAGAGCCGAGAAAGCAGCCCATACGCCTTGGCGCGGGAGTCATTGGTCTTGGCAAACTCGTCGAGGGTGATCTCGTCGTTAGCGGTAGTGGTATCCATGGTGGGGTCTCCTAGATATCATGGTCATTGGGAATGCGGCTTGGACGAATCCGCGCAAATTCAGGACTTGTCACAGCAAGGCGCACGAAGGAGACGCGTACGGTGGTACGTGAGCCTTTGTGCACGGAGCCGTCAGGCGACGAGCCCCGTGGGGAACGCGGCTGTGGCAAGTCCCCCTCTCAAATTCAGGACTTGTCACAGCAAGGCGCACGAAGGCGATGTGTACTGGAGTACATGAGCCTTTGTGGAACGCGGCTGTGGCAAGTCCCTTCATACTTTAGGCTTCGACGCCTTCGAGTTCGAGCTGCTCGATGGCCTTATATCCCAGCTCGGTCGTGGACCAGTTGTGGGCCCAGGAGAGGGCGTCGCACTCGCCCAGGATGTTGAAGAAGTGCGCGGCCCAGAAGCGCGGGCTCTGCACGAGCGGGTCGGAGTCCACAAGCGTGCCCAGCTCCTTGGCGCTCTTGCCTCCCTCCTCGGTGCAGGCCTTGAGGATGCGCAGGTAGATGGGCTTGTACACGGCGTCGCGCTCAAGCACGGCGTTCAGGCGCTCCATGGGCTTGTCGGCCTCAAGCTGCTCCAGGCCGGCCTTGGTGGTCTGGTAGCGCACGACGATGCGCTCGGCGGGCTTCATGCACTCCACGCCGTCCACCACCACAAGCTCGGGCTCCTGGGCCTGAGTCTCGCTCAGCTTCTCCAGGGCGCCGGCGCGCTCAAGCAGGTTGCACATCGCGGGACCGTCGAACACCGAGGCGCTCGCGACTTGCAACTCGTCGGCGCGGGCGTTCACGTCCTCCACGAGGGCGGGCTCGCGGCAGAAGTCGAGAAGCGCCAAAAGCACCTTGCGGCGCGTCTTCATGCGCTCGAACAGCTCGGCCGTGCGCACCTCGGCCGGGCGGTCGTCCACCTTCACCTTCGGGGTGTGGTCCTCGTCGGGATTGCCCAGGTAGCCCTGCACGTCCTCCTCGTCGGGCACCTCCTGGCGCTGGACGTCGGTGTCCTCGAACAGGTCGGGATTGATGGGATCGAGCTTCATACCAATACTCTCCTTATATACATGCAGCAATATGCGTCTATGCGTCAGCCATGCGTCAATCACGCACCACACCGGCGGCGCGCCTGCAAGCCCTCGCAGGCCCTTGCGGCACCCTTACGCGAAGTTCACCTGCTCGGCCCCCACGAGGAGCTTGCGCATCTTGTTCACCACGGTGGTGGGCTTGCCCAGCACGATCTCGGGCACGGGCATCTCGTAGCGCTCCGAGTAGTCGCCGAGCAGGTCGGGCGCGAAGATGTCGTCGGACAAGGTGATGGCGTGCTTGGGGCAGGCCGTCTCGCAGCAGCGGCACTTCACGCACTTGGCGGGCGTGTGGATGATGCCGATGGACTTCCCGCCGTCTTCGTCGTACTTGACGAGCGCCCCCGTCGGGCAAAAGACCGTGCACAGCCTGCACGACTGGCACTGCGAGGTGTCCAGGCTCACATGGCCCCAGAGCCTCGTGTTCACGCTCTGCTGCGCCGGCTCGCCCAGCGAGTTCAGCGTGCGCAGCAGGCGTCCGCGACGGTTCGGAACCTTCTGGGGCAGCTTGCCTGCGGCATCGAGCTTCATGGGCTTGTACGACTCGGCATCCACCTGCAGGTCCAGCGAGGTGGCCTCGTGGCGCGTCTGAGGGCGCGCCCCCTCGTCCACGAACCCCTCGCTCACAACCTCTGCCGGCAGCTTGGCCTGCACGCTCATCTCCAGGGCCGCGCCCCAGGCCTCAAGCAGCTCGGCCGCGCCGGCCACCACCTGCGCGACGAGCGACTCCTCGCCCAGGTGGGCCTCATGGGCGTCCACGAGCGTCACGCTCTGGGCTCCGCAGGCAGCCAGGCTCACAAGCATCGACTCGTCGAAGCGCGCAAGGGTCGCCACCTCCACCACCTTGGCGGGGTCGTAGTGGCCGAAGTAATGGTCGAGCACGGCCGTCGAGGCCACCACCACGCGGTCACCGTTGGCAGACCCCGCGGCCACGCAGCGCTCAAGCAGCTCGCGGTCGTCGGGGGCCTGGGCCACCAGGGCGCAGGTGGGGCAGGCTGTGGCGCAGGCGCCGCAGCCGATGCACGCGGCCGGGTCGGAGGCGATCATGCCGTCCTCGGCCACGCTCAGCGCCCCCGTGGGGCAGGCCGCCGCGCAGGCGCCGCAGCGAGCGTTGCGGTTGCGCACTTCCACGCAGCGAACGGGAAACACTTGCAGGTACGGGCTTTCGAGCACATCGAGAACCCCCAGGGCGTTCTTGCGGTCGGTCATGGGAGTCTTCCTTTCAAACAAGCAGTTGGGCACACGGTTGGGGACGGCGGGGCGACGTTGGGGGCGGCGCGCCCGCCGGGCGAAAGCCCTCGCGGAAGCACGGACGGGACAAAGAGAGAGGAGAGTCGATCCGCGCTTCCCTGAAGGCTTTCGCCTGTCCGCCGGCCCGATGGGGTCGGGCCGGCGGACATTAAGGCTAAAGCTCAACGCAAACGTTCACGTTCACACTAAACAAGCTGCTACAGGCCATGTCTTGCGACCTTCAGCTTGCAAAACCCTAAAGGTCGGCCACAGCGGCGGCAGCCTCGGCGATGCCGTCCTCGACCTCGGCCAGCTCATAGCTCACGCCCTGGTTGGTGGCGGTGTGGTTCGGGTCGAGCGAGTTGTCGATGTCGCTGTACCACTTGTGGCCGCGCAGGATGTAGGCGTAGCTCGGGCCGTTGCCGCCATCGGGCAGGTGGTAGACCTCGTCGTCGGTGAAGGGCTCGACGAAGTCCATCATGCGGCGGCGCTCGCCGGTCCACTCGCCGTCGGTCTCCAGGGCGCCCACGAAGCTGTCGTAGCCCTCGTCGATGTCGCCCACCCAGCGGGCGTTGCCGCTGCACTGGGACACGCACTGGGGCACGCCGTCCTCGTCGATCTTGTCCTTGCACATCGTGCACTTGCGGGCGGTGTTGTCCTCCTCGCTGATGTAGCGCACGCCGTAGGGGCAGGCGGACAGGCAGGCGCCGCAGCCGATGCACATCTCGGCGTCGATCTGGATGGTGCCGTCCTCAGTCTTGGTGGAGGCGCCGGTGGGGCACACCGTCACGCACTCGGGGTTGGCGCAGTGCTGGCAGGTGACGGGCAGGAAGTACATGTACACGTTGGGGTAGTCGGCACCCTCGAACTCGGGGTTCGGGCCGATGCGCAGCACGCGGTTCCAGTACTCGCCAATCGGCACCTCGTTGAGACCCTTGCATGCAACGGCGCAGGCCATGCAGCCAACGCAGCGGTTAAGGTCGGTGATGATCGCCTTCTGCATTGCTTACTCCCTCCCCTCATAAGTGGGCAGCCATTCCTTCAGACGAGGATCGGTGCCGTCGTGGATGATCTCGGTGCCGTCGGTGCCGCAGGGAACGGGGTTGCCGAACGGCGAGTTCTCGGGCGTCGCCTTGTAAATCTTGACCTGGTAGGCGCGCAGGTTGGACGTGCCGGAGATGGGGTCCTGGGCGTCCTTGTCGATGAGGCAGTTCACCTGCGAGAGCTGGAAGCCGTGGCCGGAATCCTGCAGCTCGGGGTACCACCAGGTGTGCTCGAGGTTCACCGTGTGCTGGTCGACGCCGTAGTACAGGTCGGCGCACTCGCGGATCTTGCCCCACTCGGTCTCAATCCACACCCAGTCGCCCTGCTCGATGCCGTACTGGGCGGCGGTGACGGGGTTGATCTCGATGCGCGGGACGGGCCACAGCTCGCGGCACCAGGGAAGCTGACGGTGCTCGGAGTGGAAGTACACGGGGATGCGGCGGCCGCTCGTGGCGGTCAGCGGGTACTCCTTGGCGCGCTCGGGGTCGGCGACGGGGCCGTGCGGCGGCTCGTGCCAGCTGGGCAGCCACAGGTCCTCGCGGTCGGGCATGTAGGACTCGATGACGCAGCTCCACAGCTCGTGCTTCATCGTGGGCGTGAAGAAGCCGGGCTTCCAGTCGGCGATGCCGGCGCCGGCCGTGTAGTCGAGGCGCGCCCACACGGCGTCGCGGCCGCGGAAGCCGCCCGTCTGGTAGCGGCGGTAGGTGCCCCACATGTCGGGCTCGATCTCCTTGGCCTGCCACCAGCCGTGGGTCTCGAAGTCCTTCACGTAGTCTGCCCAGTGCTCGTACTTGGGCGTGAGCTCGCTGAGCAGCTTGCCCCTGCGCTCCATGTTGACGACCTTGCCGTTCTCCACGGTGTAGTACGTCTTGGTGTACTCGTCGTCAGAGAGCAGCTTGATGGAGTCGTCGAGCTGCCAGTTGACGTCGGGCCACTCGTTGCCCTCCTCGGTGTTCCAAGGCTGGCCCCAACGGCGGAACAGGTCCATGACGATCTCGGGGTCGTAGAGGGCCTCTGCGGGAGGCTCGACGCACTTGACCGTGGCGCCCATGCCGCCCGAGGAGCCCTGCGAGGCGCGAGGCGAGGACAGCTCAATCCAGTGTGCGACGGGCAGGATGATGTCGGCCGCGTCGGTGGAGGGGGCGTGCCACAGGTTCAGGTCGACGAAGAAGTCGAGGCTGTTGAGGGCGTCCCAGGCGAAGGTGGAGTTGCAGGCGCACATGAAGTTGCCCGACTCGTTCCACAGGGCGCGCACGGGGTAGGGATCGCCGGTCAGCATGGCGTTGAACGTGTAGTTCATGTCCGACCAGTAGCCCCACCAGTCGAGCAGCGGGAAGTGGTCGATACCGAGCTGCTTCTCGTTGACCTCGCGGGCGGGCAGCGACGCGCCCGGCACCCAGGCCGAGAAGCCCTGCAGGTCGCCGTCGATGGGGACGATGGTGGTGGAGCGGTTGCCGCCGGGGGTGTCGATGTTGCCGGTGATGGCGACGATGGCGTCGCAGGCACGGGCGTTCTGCACGGCGTTGGTGGCGTGCTCGATGGCGAGCATGTACTGGATACCGCCGTTGCCGTAGCCCGTCTCGGGGTCGAGGCGCGTGGCGTAAGCCTTCGCGGCTGCCTCGATCTGGTCGGCGGGAATGCCGGTGATCTCAGCGGCCTTGTCGGGGGCGTACTCGGCGGCCTTCTCGGCAAGGATGTCGTAGACGGGGCGCACGGTGTGCTTGGTGCCGTCCTTCAGGGTCACCTCGAACTCGCCGAACAGGGCCGGGTCGATGCCCGGGTCGAAGGGCAGAAGATCCGGCACGGTGCCCTGGATGTAGCCCTTGAGGCAGTTGGCCTGGTTGGCCTCCTTGCCCTCGCGCGCCTTCATGGAGTCGTAGTTCTCGCCCTCCCAGAAGCCGCCGGTCTCGTCGATGACGCCCTCGGAGTCGGCGTTGAACCAGGTGAACTCGCCGTACTGGTGCTCGACGCCCTCGGCCTTCAGCTGCTCCCAGTTGTTGTCGTACACGAGGAACTTATAAGGCGAGCCACCCTCGACGATGTCGGACTCCTTGAGCAGGTGGGTCTTCATGTCGTAGTACGTGCCGTCGTTGCGCTTGCAGGGGAAGCCCGTGGCCTCCATGTCCATGCACACGAGGAAGGGTGCGTTCGTCCACTTCTTGGTGTAGATGTCGTCGATGAGGTTGTTCTCGATGATGACGTTGAGCCAGGAGAGGGCCAGGGCGCCGTCGGTGCCGGTGCGCAGCGACATCCAGTAGTCGGCTTCCTTGCCCATGTTGGCCTGACGCGGGTCGACAGAGATGTGCACGTCGGCGCGGGTAGCGACGTCGACCGTGGTACGGCAGGAGTCGTCGTAGTTGGACAGCTCAGAGGCACCGCCCCACTGCACGTAGACGCGCGGACGGGCGACGGTCTCCATCCACGACATGGAGAACGTGGAGGTCATCTCGGTGGCGAAGTGACGCGGGCCCTTGCAGATCTGCCAAGCCTCGAGGTTGTTCGGGGTCTCGAACAGGGTCTTCAGAACGGACTCGGCGTGCATGCACCAAATACGGGAGGTACCTACCTCCAGGGCGATGGCCTCGCCGCCGTACTGCTCCTTGATCTCCTGCATCTTGGTGACGATGGTGTCCATGGCCTCGTCCCAGGAGATGCGCACCCAGCCGGGGTCGTTGTCGCCCTTGGGGTTCGTGCGCTTCATGGGATAGTGCAGGCGGTCGGGATGGTACGCCGCCTGAACGGAAGACTGGGACTTGGCGCAGCAGTTGCCCATCGACTGGAAGGCGCCCTCGTCGCCCTCGACACGGATGGCGCGACCGTTCTTCACGATGACCTTGACGCCGCACTCCATCTTGCCGCAGCCGCGGCAGCAGGTCTTTACGGCAATGGTGTCGGTCCCCATGATGTCGGTGACCTTCTCCGCGTGCTCGACCTCGGCCAGCGCGCTCGCGGCGTTGCCCGCAAACGCGGCAGCGGCGGCGGTGACGGCGGCGGCCTTCACGAAGTCGCGACGCGTGAGGTTCAGCTTGCCCATACCCTCTCCTTTCACGTGCTCTCTCAAACGTGGCGCCGGCTGCGCTCCCGTGTAGGGCGCGTGCCTTGACGCGATGACGAGATGCATAGTGGCCCGCTTGGCCGCCCCGCACATCCAGGCAGGTTGCGAGATAAGAAAGTCTGGTCATAAATGGGTCTGATTTTTAGGCCCCGGGCGCATCATAAATAGTTCTGATAGAGATTGATGATGCCTCTGAGCTGGTCTTTTAACAAACGCTCATCCTGCAGAGATGAACTTTACCCGCCGAAATTAGCGTGATGACTCGATAGGGGCCATTGGCACGAAGTGGGTCAAGGCGGGCACATTCGTTGCAAATCGCACGACCTGAGGGCACGTTCCTTCAGAAATATGAGTAGAATTCAGCGAAGGGATTGTGCGCCGAGTGCTCAAGGGGAGAGAGATTTCATGGGGGACATGCTGGATTTGGGCTCGACGCCGGGCGAGCAAGGAACACCGGGAAGCCGGCGAGGTGGTCTGCAGGCCCGCCTTCCCGAGGAGCTCTCGCCCCTGCGCATCCTGGGCGTGGGCCTCTACAACATGTGGATCCTCTCGGTCTTCTACAACGACTACCTCTACGCGACGGCAAGCGACCTGCGCGCCACGATGTACCTAGACCTCTTCATCTCCCTCGTGGCCCTGCTGCTCACGCTCATCCTCGCGCCCCGGCTGCTCCCCCGCCCCGACAAGATGGTGCTCTCGCGTAGGCTCATCTATATATCTGGTGCGGTGCTGGCCGCAAGCACGGTGATGCTGGGCCTCTCCGATAGGGCCACCGCCGTAGGGCGCGTCCTCATGGGAGTGGGCGGCGTGACGTCCGGCGTGTCGTCGGGTCTGCTCTTCCTGGGCTGGGCGCGCCTCTTTGCCGACGTGGGCACGCGTCGCGCGGCACTTGAGGTGTCGCTCTCATGGTTCGGCGCCGGCCTTGCCACCTTCGTCATGATCTTCACGGCAAACGCCATCTCTGCGGCGGTGGCCACGCTGGCCGGTCTCTCCTCGGCCTTCTTGCTGCGCCAGGCCGCCATGCACCGCCCCGCGCGCCCCAAGCCCATCCGCGAGCACCGCCTGCACCCCCGCACGAAGCGCATGTTCGCCCGTGGCCTGGTGGCCTGCCTGGCCATGGGCCTCGTGCAGGGCTTCACCGACTTCATCGCGGGCTTCCAGTACTTCCAGGTGCCGGTGCTGCACCCGGCCTTCCTCATGGTGGGCTGCGCCGTCATCTCGCTCGTCCTCGCCGGGGTGGTGCTGCTGGCCACGCACGACTTCGTGTGCCTGTCATATCGCGTGGTGGCCATGGTGCTCGTCCTGGGGAGCCTGCTCATCAGCAACCCCGACTTCCCCGGTACGTTCTCCAGCGCCATCATCTTCGGCGCCTACCAGGGATTTTTCGTCTTGATCTGCGTGGTGTGCATCGACGTGAGCAACTACTTCGACGTGCGCGCCACGCGGGCCTCGGGCCTGGCCGTGGGCTGCATGTACCTGGGCGAGCTGCTCGGCGAGGGCGTCGCCTACGCCACCACCGTCCTCGTGCAGGCCGACAGCCTGAGCCTGTCGGCGGTGGGCATCGCCCTTACGACCGTCGTGGTGTTCGCGGTGCTCTTCCTCTTCACCGAGAAGGACCTCGTGGAGACTTCCCTGGGCGAGATGCTCGACGAGGAGCCCGAGGCGATCGCCGCACAGGACGGCGCGGGCGCGGCGGCGGCTGCCGTCAGCGCGGGCAGCGCGCAGTCCTACGAGGAGCGCATCGCGCGCGTCACGGCCTACCTCGCGCGCACCTGCCAGCTCACCCCGCGCGAGTGCGAGGTGCTGCCGCTCGTCATCAAGGGCCGCACCATCGCCCGCATCCAGGAGGAGCTGCACATCTCGCAAGGCACCGTGAGCACCCACACGCGCCACATCTACCAAAAGACGCAGGTCATGAACAGGCAGGGCCTGCTCGACCTCATCGACGAGATCCCCGACGAGGCGCTTGCATAAAACGAAGGCGGGGCGCACCGAGACGAAATACCGTCCCGATGCGCCCCGCCGTTGCGTTGCTATCCTGCTTGCGCGTGACCACGGGCAGCCCGAGCGTCCTCCCCTATGGCACGGCGCCTGAGCTTCCCCGCCCGTGCGCAAGCCAAACGGCCCGGACGCCTGCCCCTATGGGACTCCGCGCCTGGCCGTGTGCTCAGGGCGCGCAGTCCCTACGCCTACTCCTCGAGCTTCGTGCGGACCGAGGCGGGCAACGCCTCGCAACCTACGACGAGGTTCGAGTGGTCGGAGGCCGTCGAGAAGTCGACGTCGCCCAGCTCAAGGGCGCGCAGGCTCGTACAGCCGCGGAACATCGCGCGCACGTCCCAGGCGCTCGACAGGTCGAACATGGAGACATCGAGCGCCTCAAGGCTCGCGCACCCCTCGAACATCGACTCCATCGTGGCCACGTTCGCGGTGTTGAAGCTCGACACATCGAGGCTGGCCAGCGCGGCGTCGCCGTAGAACATATAGTTGAGGTCGGTGGCGCGGCTTGTGTCGAAGGAGGACACGTCCACGCTGGTGAGCGCTGTGCAGTCGCGCAGCATGTTGGAGAAGTTCACGACCTGGCTCGTGCTGAACGACGACAAATCAAGCTCGGTGAGCGCCGCGCAATCGCGGAACATCGAGCGCGTGTTGGTGACGCAGGCGGTGTCGAATCCGGACAGGTCGAGCGCCTCAAGCGAGGAGCAGCGCTCAAACATCGAGGTCGTAAGCGTGACGGCCGAGGTGTCGAAGCCCGAAAGGTCGATCGCGGTCAAATTGGAGCAGCCGTTGAACATGCCCGACATGTCCGTGCAGGCCGAGGTGGCATAGCCCTGCCCGAAGTCGATGCGCTCAAGGCTCGTACATCCCGAGAACATGTTGGCCATCGTGGTGACGCCCGCGGTCTGCCAACCGGTCAGGTCGAGCTCGGCCAGCGCCGAGCACCCGTAGAATGCCGAGTCCGCGCTCGCGAGCGCTCCCGTGTCGAAGCCCGCGACGTCAAGCGCCTCCAGGCTTGCGCAGCCCGCGAACATGCTCGTCATGCTCGTGCAGGCCGAGGTGTCCAGCCCCGAGACGTCGAGAGAGGCGAGCTTGGGGCAGTAGGCGAACATGCCCTCCATGCTGAGGCACGCGCTCGTGTCGAGGTTGGCCAGGTCGATCGAGGTGCAGCCGTCAAACTCCGAGAACCACCAGGCGCACGACGCAGGCTTCACCGCGCAGTCGAAGCGCACGGAGCGCACCTTGAGCGCGGCATCGCGCCAGGGGGCGCGGTCGGTGTAGGAGTAGGCCTTCGTCTCGTCGACCGCCCACGACTGCTCCACCGTGCCCGCAAGGCCGCCCACCGACTCGGTGAAGACGAGCTCGCCCGTGTCGAGCAGGGCCGCCTTAATCCCGGCCTCCTCCTGGTCGCAGCCGCTGAGCGCCGCCGCGGCGGCGCCTCCCAGGGCAACTGCCGCCAGGGTGGCGAACGTTCGGCGCGACATCGAAGAAGACATGGAGATACCCCCGTTTTCGCTTGGGCAAATGTGTGTGAGTGGACATGTGCTGTCCACGGTACCCGCGAGAAGTCTCCCTGTACAGTCGCGACTATATATGAGGCATCATAGAAATATTGATGGCGCTTTACCTGGGGGAATGCGCCCAGCGAGCATGGCCCCCCACGCCCGCTACGCGGGCCGGCAGGGTTGCGCGGCAACTATCAACGCCGCCGCAACGGCCTTCACGTCACGCCATGCCGCGCTCCCCCGCGATAAATGCGCGGCGACCTTCGCCGCCCGCGCATCTCGCTCCCCCTCGCCTGCTATGCGGGCCTGCGGAAGCACGTGGCTGTCATGCGCGCAACTGCGCGGCCCAAGTCGTCGCGCACGTCCACCGTGTAGAAGCTCAGGCTCGCGCCCGACTTGTCGGCGTCGCAGGTAGCGATGAGGCGCGTGCCCTTGGCCGTGCTCAGAAACTCGATGGTGTTCGACACCGACACCGTGGGCTCCTCGCCCACATTGCAGGCTACGGCGAGGGCGAAGTCGGCCAGGGTGAAGATGGCCCCGCCCATGACGTTTCCCATGCCGTTGCGGTGCGTGTCCTGGATGTCGAACTCGCACACGGCGTGTCCCCGCGCACACTCCACCACCCGGCAACCGCAGGCCTGCGTGGCGAAGCGGTCACGTGCGAAGAACTCCTGCACCTCTTCCAGCGAGGCGCCCTCATCCACCAGAGAAGCCATACGTACCCCCATCCCCTGCGGCCCGCCCGAGCCGCAGCCGTCGCTTGCCGAGAGAGTCTACCGCACGAGCCAGCCGTTGTTGGCGGCCTCGTCATGCGCCGCCTGAATCATCTTGCCCGAGGCGGTGAGGCAGCTGAGCGCGTTGAAGCCGCCCATGCGCGCGTACGACTCGGCCGAGCAGTCGATGCGCCGCTCGCTGGAGCCGTCGTTGAAGAGGCGGTTGCCGTGTTTTCCCTGGTGGTAGCGGTGCTGCATGCCCTCGTTGCACACGAGGATGTTGAAGGTGCAGCTCCACGGGTCGGGGTGCTCGAACTCCCCGGCCTCGATGCCCTCCTCCACGAGGTCGCGCACGATGGAGGCCAGGCCGTGGTAGTTCTCGAAGAAGCTCTCGAAGCGCGAGCGGTCCTTGTTGGCCGCCGTCTCAAGCTCGTAGAAGTCCACCGGCAGCAGGCACAGGTTGAGCACGTCGTGATACACCAGGGCATAGAGCCTGGCCGAGCAGGTGCCCTCCATGCCCTTCACGAGCTGGGCGTACTCCACCGTCTTGCCGTGCAGGCTCACGATTTCATCGAGCAGGTGCTCCTTGCTCTTGAACCAGTAGTACATGGTGGACTGGTCGATGCCCACCGTGCGCGCGATGGCGCTCATCGAGGTGCCCGCATAGCCCTTCCGCGAGAAGAGCTGCATGGCCACCTCGAGGATGTGCTCGCGGCGGGCGTCGGTGTCGGTGAGTTGCTGGGCTGTGAAGCCCTGAGGGGTGTCTGAAGTAGTCATGCGGGCCACTGTAGCACAGGGCGTGTAACACGTCCGCAACAATTCCCGCAGCTGCCGCTCACGGAAGGCGGGCGGCACGACGCGCTTCGTCCCGCGAGCGGCGGCGCGCGTCGCAAGACGCAAGCGCATCCGGAACCGGCCCGCTGCGCGCAGCGGCGATTCCCGCGAGTCGCGCATGCGCCCAGGGCCAGCTCGCACGCGCCCCCGCGCGCGACCCCCGCACGCCGCCCCCGAGCACGGCACGCCCTATTCCCTCACCCTACCCCAGCGCGCGCAGCAGGCGCTCGTAGTGCAGGAAGCGCCCCTGGTGTCCCAGCTCGTGCACCTCGTCCCAGGTCGCGAGCTTGAACTCGGTGGCCTCGTTCTCGCGCAGGCGCACGTCGGCCGCGCAAAAGTCCAGCGTAGCGCGGTAGATGTCGCCGAAATAGTTGTCCTTGAAGGTGGGGTCATCGTTGCGGTAGCTGCTCAGCAGCTCAAGCGTGCCGCGGCTTACGTCGAGCCCCACTTCCTCCATCACCTCGCGCGCGGCGGCCTGACGTGTGGTCTCGCCGGCGCACGCACCGCCTCCGGGCACCTCCCACCAGCCAGCCGCCCAGGCCTTGTCGAGGGCGCGGCGCGTGATGAGGAGCCTGCCCGCCTCGTCGCACACCATCACGATGGCGTAGAGCATGTACTGGCCCTCGCTCAGGCGCTGCGAGCGGCGGTCGATGACGAGGCCGAGCGGGCGGCGCTGCTCGTCGTAGACGTCGATGGGCTCGGGCGGTTTCGCGCCGATTGCCGATACCTGGGTGTTCTCGCATGCATGAGGGGCCATTTGCTATCCTTTGCAGGTATGATGTGGCATGTATGACTCTGCGCCATGGTAGGGTCTCGCATGCGTCTTAGGCATGAGGCATTCAACTTTTCTCGTCTCGCACGTCGGGAGCACACATTGCAGAACGTCCAGCGCACCGCCAAAGGCTCCGTCCATCGCCTCGACCTACCGGGGGCCGACTTCGCCGACGCCTTCCCCTCCGAGGCCGGCCACACGGGCAGGCGCCCCCGTTCGCGCGGCAGCTTCGCCAGGCTCGTGAGCTGCCACGTGGCTAACTTCGGCAAGCTCCACAACCAGGACTTCGAGTTCGACGCGGGCCTCAACGTGATCGAGGCGGCCAACGGCGTGGGCAAGACCACGCTGGCGAACTTCGTGCGCGCCATGTTCTACGGTTTCGACGACCAGGCCGCGGCCATGGGCCGCGAGGACCTGCGCGAGCGGTATCGCCCCTGGCAGGGCGGCACATACGGCGGCGAGATGGTGTTCGCCGGGCGCCACGGCAACTTCAAGGTGGAGCGCACCTTCGGGGCCAACCGCCGCGAGGACTTCCTGGCCGTGTACGACCTCACCAACGGCGAGCGCATCCGCGAGCTCGAGTGCGGCCTGGGCGAGGAGGTCTTCGGCATGGACGCCGACTCCTTCGAGCGCTCCACCTACGTGGCGCGCCTGTCGGGCCCACACACCCGCCCCACGCAGCGCATGATATCCAAGCTCTCGGGCGCCGCCGCCGCAGCCGCGCAGGCCGGCCCCACCACCGGCTCCTACGACCAGGTGGCGGCGCGCCACGCGGAGCTGTGCCAGCGCAGCAAGGAGTACGCCGACGAGCTCGCGCGCATCGAGGCGCTCTTCGGCGGCCAGAAGCCCAGCAACGTGCCGGTGGACGAGCTGCGCCGCGCGCTCGACGACATCGAGCAGTCCACCACGCTCACCCAGGCCCAGACCGAGGAGATGCAGGCGGTGCGCGACTTCGTGGCACGCAGCGCCCAGCGCTTCTCGCACGGCCTGCCCTCCACGAGCGAGATAGCCACCTACCAGGACATGCAGACCAACCTCGTGGCGGCCCGCGCCCAGCAGGCCTCGGTGGGCCTGTCCGACCAGGAGCAGGCCCAGCTCGCCCAGATCGAGCAGGCCTTCGCCACAGGCATCCCCTCCGAGGAGGACCTGACCGCCTGCCAGGAGAACATCTCCAAGGTCGCCCAGCTTGAGGGCGCCCTTGCGAGCATGCAGCCCGACGAGCGCGACACCGAGCGCCTCCAGGTGCTCGAGACCTACTTCCAGGCCGGCGTGCCCACCGACGAGGACATCCAGCACTGCCGGGCCCTGCTCACGAGCGCGAAGACCGTGCGCGACCTGGATTCCGTGGGGCTGGAGACGCAGGACACGCGCGAGGGCATCATCGCCAAGGCGCTGGCCGGCGCGGGCGCCATCACGATAGCGGTGGGCCTCGTGGTGGCCGTGGTGCTCTACCTGCCCGTCGCGGGCGCCGTCATCGCCATCGCGGGCGCATGTGCCCTGGTCATCGCCGTGCTCCTGGCACTCCTGGGCAAGCGCAGCGTGCGCGAGGTCTCCGAGGACTCCACGGGCGAGAACGAGCTGAAGGCCCAGGCGCTGGAGACGCAGGCACGCGCCTTCACCGAGCAGTACGCCCACGGCGTGGACCCCGAGAAGGCCGTGGCCACCATCACCCAGCTGCGCTCGGAGCGCCGCAGCATCCAAGACCGCCTCGAGCACGCCCGTGAACAGGCGGCCGAGATCGCCGCGCAGCTCGAGCCCACGCGCAAGCAGGTGGCCGACTTCCTCGCCCGCTACGTGGCGCAGCCCGGCGACCCCCAGCAAGACCTCATGGCCCTGCGCAACATGATGGAGACGCGCCGTCGCCTCATGGCCGCGCGTGACGAGGCCACCGGCCGCGCCGTGGCCAAGGCCGCCTACGCCGACCAGCTCGAGGGCAGGCTGCTTAAGTTCCTGAGCGCCTACTATCCCGACGTCAACCCCGCCAACGCCTCCGCCATGCTCGCAAACCTGGCCGGCACCGTGTCGGCCTACCAGGAGGCCCAGCGCATCCTGTCCGCCGGCATCACCGGGCAGGACGAGCGCGCCGCCCGCCATGACGCGGCCGAGAGGCGCCTGCAGGCCGTGTGCGCCCGCTACGGCTGGGACCCGGAACGCGCGACGCCCCAGTTTGTGGAGCAGCTCGCGGCCGGGGCCTCGCGCCATCAGGTGACGCAGGCAAAGCTCGACGCCGTGCACGCCCAGCTGCGCGAGCTCGTGGCAACCTACGGCCCCCCGCCCTACGACGCCCCCACCCAGGAGGGCTCGCAGGCCGTGGAGGAGGGCTTCGCCTCCTACATCGAACGCTTCAGCGGCATCGCGGCCAGCGGCGTGGGCGTCGACGAGACGGGCGCCATCATCCGCCAGCAGGGGCGCACCCACCAGATAGCCGAGCTGAGCCAGGGCTACTCCGACGTGATCGCCTTCTGCATGCGCATGGCCCTGGGCGACGCGCTCTTCGAGGGTGCCAAGCCCTTCATCATCCTCGACGACCCCTTCGTCAACCTGGACGACCGCCACCTGCGCGAGGCGCTCAACTTCGTGTGCGACCTCGCGCGCGACCGTCAGATCGTCTACCTCACCTGCCACACGAGCCGCAGCCTCTAGCACACGTTTGTGTCAGGCGTGCTGTTCTTATTCTAGAGATTGGGCAAATGCATGAAATGTTCTTTGAGCAACCCCAGTGCAACGTTAACCTAAGAAAGCTTGTGCTCTCCCACCCCATTGCGGGTTGTTTCTGCCGGCCTTTTAGCGACTAAGGTGTGCCGATGACTCTTCTTGAGCTCCTGGGGCTTCTCAAACGGAACCTGAAGCTGGTGATCCTGTTCCCTATCCTCTTTGCCGTCGCGGCATACGGCTTTGCCTACGGCATGCTCACGGACACCTACACGGCCAGCACTACGCTCTACGTGCTGGCAGATAACGACGACAACGGCAACACGTCGCTGAACACCACCCTGAGCAGCAGCCAGCTCGTCAGCAACGACATCGCCTCGCTCATCACGTCCTCGCGCGTCATGGACACCGCCGCCGAGAAGCTCGGCCTCACCAGCCTGGCCGGCTTCTCCGTCTCGGTGCAGAGCCAGACCACCAACCGCGTCATCTCGCTTGCCGTGAGCGGCAAGGACCCCGAAGCCGTGGCCGACGTCGCCAACGCCATGGCCACCTCGGTGTCCAAGCTCGCCCAGGAGATTATGAGCGTCAAGAGCGTCAACATCGTGGACAAGGCCCAGGTTCCCCTTGGCCCCAGCGGCCCCAACCGCCCGATGTACGTCGCAGTCGGCTTCCTGGCCGGCCTCTTCTTCGCCGTCGCCTTCGTGGTGCTCAAGGACATGCTCAACACCAAGATCAAGAGCGGCGAAGAGGCCGAGCAGCTTCTCGGCCTGCCCGTGATCGGTCAGTTCCCCGTCGTGAAGAAGGCCTAGGACCATGGCAAAGAAGAACAAGAGGAAGTCTGTCAGGGGCCACGAGGTCATGACCATCCAGAACGCCGCCACGACGCTTCTGGCCAACATCCGCTTCGCGAACATGGACGACCCCATCAAGACGGTCGCCATCACCTCGGCTGTCTCCGGCGAAGGCAAGTCCACGGTCTCGGCCAACCTCGCCCAGACCATGGCCGCAGGCGGCAAGAGGACGCTCGTCATCGACTGCGACTCGCGCAACCGCTCCGTGGCCCTCACCTTCGGCGTCAAGCCCACCTCGGGCCTGTTCTCCGTGCTCTCCAAGCAGGTGAGCCTGGCCGAGGCCGTGTGCTCGGTGGAGCCCCAGGGCCTCGACATCCTCGACATCGAGCCGAGCATCCCCAACCCGGCCGACATCTTCGCCTCGAAGCGCTTCGCAAGCTTCCTTGAGGAGGTTCGCCAGGCGTACGACTACGTGGTCATCGACACGCCGCCCGTCACCGCCTATATCGACGCCGCCGTCATCGCGAGCCATGTGGATGCCTGCGTGCTCGTCATCGGCGAGGGCCTCACGCGCCGCGAGCAGGTGAGCTATGCCTGCGAGCAGCTGCGCAAGGCCGACGCGAACATCATCGGCATCTGCATGAACTACTGCGACAGCTTCTCCACCTACGGCTATGGGTACGGTTACGGCTACGGGTACGGCTATGGCTATGGGTATACCGAGCCTAACCGCGTGTCGACGTCGGTGCGCGGCGATTACGCCGCATCGGCTGGCGGGGCTGGCAAGCGGTTCAAGAGCTAACCGGCCCGCTTGATGCGCGACATTCACTGCCATATCTTGCCCGGCGTGGACGACGGTGCCCGCGACCTTGATGAGAGCCTCCGCATGATTGAGGCCGCGAAGGCCGCGGGCATCACGTCTATCACGTGCACGCCGCACTGCCGCAGGCCCTACTTCGACTTCGACCGCATGTGGGAGGGGTTCGAGCTCCTGCGCGCCCAGGTACCCGAGATGCCGCTCCAGATGGGCTTTGAGGTCAACGTCACCATGCTGCTGCACCTGGGCCTGAACTGGGCTGACAAGCTGCACTTCGACGGCGGCACGGAGTTGCTGCTCGAGCTGGAAGACGAGGCCAACGAGATAGACTTCCGCGAGTACCGGCGCATCGTGTACGAGATTCAGTGCAAGGGCTACGACGTCATCATCGCGCACCCCGAGCGCTACCAGGCCATCCAGCGTCGGCCCGAGCTTGCCTATGAGCTTGTGCGCATGGGCTGCAAGCTCCAGGCCTCGGGCGACTTCATCTACGGCGGTCGCACGCCCGATCCGCACTCCGGCAGCGGGATGGGCCTCGCCCTCGCCAGCCACCTCTCCCCCAGGTCCCGCCGCATCCACGCCTGCGCGCGCACCCTCTTCAAATCCGGCTGGTACTCCCACATCGCCAGCGACGCCCACTGCCCCTGGCACTACCAGGCCTTCCAGAAAGCCTGGGAGAAGTACGGCGACGCGCTCGAGGGGTAACTTGCTCACTGCCCTTGGGCGGCGTAGCGGGCCTCGGCGGCTGCCTTGGCTGCGCGCCACCAGCACTCGTTGGCCGTATACCAGGCGATTGTCTCCGCCAGGCCCTGGGCGAAGTTGGTGCGGCGGGGCTCCCAGCTCAGCTCGCGGCGCAGCTTGGAGGCGTCGATAGCGTAGCGGCGGTCGTGACCGGGACGGTCGCGCACCCAGTCGAAGTCGTCGGGGCCTTGGCCCATGGCGGCGAGAATCATGCGAAGGACCTCGATGTTGTTGCGCTGGCCCTCGGCCCCCACAAGGTACGTCTCCCCCACCCGACCGCGCGTCAGGATGGCCCAGATGGCCGAGCAGTGATCCTCGACGTGGATCCAGTCGCGCACGTGTCGGCCGTCGCCGTAGAGCCGGGGGCGTGCGCTCTGCAGGATGTTGGTGACCTGGCGGGGGATGAACTTCTCCACGTGCTGGTAGGGGCCGTAGTTGTTGGAGCAAGCGGAGATGGTGGCGCGCAGGCCGTAGGTGCGCACCCAGGCGCGCACGAGCATGTCGCCGGCAGCCTTGCTAGAGGCGTAGGGCGAGCTGGGGCGGTACGACGACTCCTCGGTGATGGCGGACGCGTCGTCCAGAGGCAGGTCGCCATACACCTCGTCGGTACTGATGTGGTGGAAGCGCAGGTCGTGGGCGCGGGCGGCCTCAAGCAAACGGTAGGTGCCCTCGACGTTTGTGCGCAGGAATGGCTCCGGGTCGGCGATGGAGTTGTCGTTGTGCGTCTCGGCGGCAAAGTGCACGATGGCGTCGTGGCCGGGGACGACGCGCTCCAGAAGCGCCGCGTCGCAGATGTCGCCCACCACCAGCTCCACGCGCCCTGCGGGAAGCCCGGCGAGGTTCTCCCGGCTGGCTGCATACGTCAGCTTGTCGAGCACCGCCACGTGCACACCCGGATGCTCGCGCACCACATACCGCACGAAGTTCGCCCCAATGAAGCCACACCCACCCGTCACAATGATGTCTCGCGGCTCAAAGCCCGGCATCGACGCCCCTTCCCTGCATACAGCCGCCTCGAAACCCGACAAATCCCAACTCATCACCCCAGCCCTCATACCGTCAAGGCCCGCCACGCCCCGGCCATCCGAAATCCTCCTGTGCGGCGAGACAGGCAACTCCCGCAACAGCTACCGCAAACGGTCGCTCAAGACCTGCGTCGGCAAGCTCAGGCTGAGGGTGCCGCCCCCAACACTCGCGATATCGCCGGCTCTGTCGCACGATAATCAATGGCCCTTACGCGGGCAAGCACTCGAGGGAACAGCATATGCGATTACCGAGATGGCCATTACTCGGCCAGTTCATCTTCGATTCCGAGACGCCCGCATAATCTGAGGTAACTCTCCTCGGAGGACGCACCGGCATGCATTACTTCCATGATGCGCGCACCCACGTTGCTAGTGAGCCGGCCAATGGCTTGAGACGGGTCCTGGTTGAGTGCCCGCTCGTTCACAACCGCAATCCTGAAACGTTGTGCCAATTCACCGACCTTCTCATTGCGTTTCACATTGAATCCAAGGACGTCGCTTGCAAGCTTTTCGACATACCGACGCCTGCCGACATAACCGTTGCGAAGGATGTCCTCCTCGTAGGGCAAGACGTACTTCTCCAGAGCGTCATCGAGATGCAACAGAAGATACAGCTCGAAGCTGGGGTTCGTCACCGCAACTTCGGCGACATCAGAGAACATGTTGAGATCAGATGCATAGAGTTCGGAGTTGCCCTTGTACACATCGGCATCGAAGAACGCGACAATGCGGTCCGTCTCAGGGTCGAACCCAAACGCCTCCGCTTTGCTTCGAATGCGTTGCGCTTGCTCCAGCAGCTTCCTCGGCGCAGACTGGTTTCTCTCGTCACCAGTCCTCTCCACAGGTCTAAGCTCGATGAGCTCTGGGGCGTTCATCCTTGCAAGCCGTATGGCAAGCGACTCCAGATACCAATACTCTGTATTCGGACCCTCGCCTATGAAGAAGCACTTCGACTTCGGCTTCCTGTTTCCAACAACGGAGCGCACCGACCAAGTTTCAAGGGAGTTCAAGGGAGGCATACTAAGCCTCCTGAATCTTCAACGCGGCGCGAGCACGAGACAGGTCGATGACAGGCACGCCGCCGTACCTGCCCTCCAGGTACTTCTTGTTTAAACGCGCATCCGAACGCGCTTCATCGGTGGCAAAGTTGTCCAGAGGATACAATCTCGACAGGCCCTCCTCGTCACGCTCCACAAACCAAATCTCATCGCGACGAAAATACTCGTAGGACATTATGTCATTCTCATGGGTCGTAAACACTAGCTGACAGTCATCATTCGCATGCACCTGGTTGAACAGCTCGACCAGACGCTGCGTGAGCATGGGATGAAAGCTTCTGTTGAGCTCGTCGATCACGAACACCTTGTCCTCGCTTTGAGTGAATAGAATGTCCATGAAATCGAACAGGCGCCTCGTGCCGTCTGACTCGTCTTGGAAGTCGAATGTCAGCAAAGACCCTCCGTGCCTTGTCCTCAAAACCGTGGCCTTAGGTTCATCGGCCCCCTTGCGCTCGATTCCGACGAAGAAATTCTCGTTGCGAATGGTCAAACCGAATTTATCGCCATCGCGCCTGGGAGCGTTGGCTTTCAGCAGCTCGGTGATGGTGAACCTTATCTCGGGTGGGACAATCTTGTCGAGCTCGTCAATACCAACTTCCTCTTTGCATAAGCCGTTGATGCCCGTGTCAAAGGATGAAAGCACTTCGGCCACTTGGTCGAGCGTGCTCGATTCCGTATAGTACTCAGTGGAAGAAGCACGCTGGTTGACGCCAATTGTCTCGATTCCCGCGTCGAACCATGTAAAGACCTTTCTAAACACATCAAGTGCTGAGTCGCTCGAAAACGAACGGCCCTTGCCAATGTAGGAGAGGAACAAACCAAACCCCATCGACTCCGACTGATCATGGCAGAAATCGGCGGCATAAACTTCAAGCCTAGCGGCGTCCGCGTTATCGGCGGACTCCCGCAGTCCACCGTACTCTACGGATGTGACATCATCCCTAAGAAAAAGGGCCTTCGCTCCCCCATCTAGGGAGTAGAGCCACTCCGAGGTGACATGCATCCTTGACAAAACGCAACTGAAGCCATAGTCGAAGACTTTCCCTTCGACCTCAAACTGGATGTCGAAGGTTGACTCATCTTCGGCATGTCCCGCTCCGCATCGGCAGTACTCCCTTATCCCGTCTTGAGGCAAGCCCCCACCCAAAACAGCGACCTTCATGAACGCGAAGGCCTTGTACAGAGAGCTCTTGCCTGCAGCATTGCCACCGTAAATCACGGCGTTACGCAAGACCTTCGCCTCTTTGGAGGAGGCACAGATGTGCCCCTTCAGCTTGCGCACCTTAGCGGAGGAGACCATCTCGAGAGTAACGGGCTCTAACCCAACGGATTTAAAGTTCTTAAAAGAGAACCGGATAAGCATCGTTTCCTCCAGCTTGAAGCCCTAACACGAAGACACCGGTACGGTCAACATCATTCAAAATGCATAGAGTATTTTAGTATTTGACGCTTTTTTCGTCAAATGGGGATGTGGACTGAGTATTTGCCCGCTTCAGAGCCTTTGAATATTGCAGGACGGAGCCGGCGATATCGCGAGCGAGGGCCGGCCCCCGGCACAGGCGGGAGCCGGCCCGTCCGTCACGCCCCTCTCTCGGCCATCCGCTTGCGCATGTTCTCGTCGCCCATGCAGAGCGACGCATATGAACCGAGCTGATTATCCGTCCTCATGCAATCCCGCCCACGCGTGGGCAAACACCGTCCGCGCGCCTACTGGGAAGCACTGTAAAATCCACAGCGGGAACTACCCGCCTTACGGCAGGACGTAGCACTGGTACGGGTCGTTGGCGCTCTTGCCGCGCC